>JANQPH010000008.1 GCA_028285405.1 Thermoleophilia bacterium | reverse complement strand
CCCCGACTCGACCTTCACCTCCTCGCCGTCGGCGAGGTCCACCCGGGCGACGCCAAACGCGGGTGTGTGACGCAGCTCGATCTCCACGGTTCCCTCCGCTCGTCGTCGGCCGCATCGGCGGCCAGCCCGCCGATGGCGTGACGGTACCCGCTGGCCCGGTCCGTCGAGCGCGATTCACGCGAGGAGACGCTTCGCGGCCCGGAGACCCCTCGTCACTCAGCGAGCGTCGTGCGCCTCGACCGCCATGACGGCGCGGCCGAGATGGGACTCCACCTCGTGCGCGACGTCCGAGCCGAAGAACCGCCCGAGCATCCCGTGATGGCCCTGCCCGAGCACGACGAGCGCGACATCGCGAGCCTGCGCCGCCTCGACGATCACCTCGGCCGGCGGACCCGCCGCCCAGATGTAGGTCGCGTGGGCCCGGGTCGATGCGAGGCGCTCGCTCGCCGCCTCGAGGATGGCCTCGATCTCGGGCGGAGCGACGTACGGACCGCTCGCCGAGGGGCCGTCCCCCATCGTGCCGTATGCACGAGGCTCGTTCGGCGACACCGGGAGCTCGAGCACGGCCAGGACGACCAGTCCGGCGCGCCGGTGCGCCGCCTCGGACACCGCGGTGTCGAGGGCCGCCCGTGCGGGGGCGGTGTCGTCGTATGCGACGAGGACCTCGGTCATCGCGAACAGGATGTCAGCTGCGCCGAGATGGCATCCCGCGCGCGAGCGGCGGCGTGGGAGCGCCGACTATCGCGGCTCCCGCCCCGACTGCGAGACCCGGCCCGGTGTCGTGACCTTCGCCGGCACGTACCCGAGTGCCGGCTCCTCGCCCAGGCGATCCCCGATCCACTCCTCGATCTTGGCGCCGAGGCCGAGGAACACCGCGTTGTCGTCGAGCATCCACTCGGTGTGGCCCACTCCATCGAGCAGGTAGAGCTCGCGCGGGCCCCCGTACTCGACGTAGAGACGCCATGCCTCCTCGATCGGATGCAGTTGGTTCTCGGTCCCGTGGGCGATCAGGAGCGGAAGGCGGTATCCCGACGCGTAGACGTCCGGCTCCCAGTTGAGCAGGGAGTCGGCCAGCTCGAACGAGAACCGGCCGTCCTCGTAGCCCGGCGTCGTGCGCAGCACGCCATCGACGTAGCCGACCGAGGCCTCGTCGAGCATGTAGAAGCTGAACGGGTCGACCCAGCGGGCGCGTCCGGTCATGGCTCGCTCGCGCCGCTCCAGGCGGATCTCCGCGTAGAGGTCGCGCATCTGGTCTGCCGTGCGGTGCGACTGGTAGAGGCGCCGGCCCGAGTAGAAGCCGTTCAGGCAGAGCAGGCCGCGGACGCCCGGCAGATGGCGTCCGGCCGCGAGCACGAGCCCAGCCGCCATCCCCCAGCCGAGGAGGAAGATCCGGGTCGGGTCGACGCGCTCGTCCGTCGCCGCGTAGGCGACCGCATGCTGGATGTCGCGGACCTGCTCCTCGAGGATCACCCTCCCGCGGGTTCCCTCCGAGTCGCCGAACCCCCGGTAGTCGAACCCGAAGCAGACGAGCCCGTGCTCGCTGAGTACCCGGGCGAACCGCGCCGGATGGAAGTCCATCAGCCCGGTGAACCCTGAGCACGGCACGACCAGGGCGCGCGGCCGGGCACCGTCCGGGTCGGTGTCGGGCAGGAAGAACTTGCCGGACAGCTCGAGTCCGTCGCTGAAGAAGCGGTGCTGCTCCTCCTGCACTCATCCCCCCTGCTCGTGTCGGCGTTAGCATCGCCGTATGTCCGGGGCCATGCACGAATCCGTGCGGGGAGCGCGAGTCTACGACCTCGAGCAGCCGCGCTACCAGGGTGCGCCCAGCCATCCCGTGCACGAGCCCGGCTTCGCGCTGGCCCTGCATCGGCGCCACGAGCGGATTCCGGGCGAGCCTCGCACGAGCGCGTCGGCGCTGCTGGTGATGGCCGAGCACTCCGGTACCCACATCGACGCGTTGTGCCACCAGGCCGGCGACATGCGGCTGCACGGGGGCATCGAGGTGGATCCGTCGGTTCAGACCCCCAGCGGGTTCACCGAGCTCGGCATCGACAGCGTTCCGCCGATCATCGCCAGGGGGGTGATGCTCGACCTGCCCGCGCTCGGACCGGTTCCCGACCACGTCGAGGCCGAGCACGTCGAGGCCTGCGCCGTGGCGCAGGGCACCTCCATCGAGCCAGGCGACGTGGTCCTCGTGCGTACCGGCTCGGGTTCCCGCTGGGCGGATCCAGCCGCCTACCTCGCCGGGCCGGGGATGGCTCCGTCGGCGTCTCGGTGGATGGTCGGCAATCGCCCCCTCGCGGTTGGCGCAGACAACATCGCCTGGGACCTGCCGGAGAAGCGCGACCCCGAGCTCGGCGTCGCGCTACCTGGCCATCTCATCCTCATCGTCGAGGCGGGGATCTACATCATCGAGAACCTGATGCTGGAGGAGCTCGCCGCCGACGGCGTGCGCGAGTTCACGTTCGTCTGCCTGCCGCTCAAGCTCACCGGGGGCACGGGCTCCCCGGTCCGCCCGATCGCGCTCGCTTGAGACAGATCTCGCGCCCGTGGAACCGATCGGGCGTCTCGACTCGAACACCTCCTGTAGGCGAGATCACAGGAGGCTTGATGAAACGCTTGCTGAAGCTCGGGCTCGTGCTCGGGATCATCGCGGCGCTCGCGCTGGTGCTGGCGGCGTGTGGCGACGATGACGACGACGACGGAGCCGACGACGCCGCCGAGGCCACGGAGCTCGTCCTGACCGGAGAGGACACGACGCTCGTGCTCGACGCCGGAACCGCTGGCGTCCTCGAGGACAACAGCGTCTCCGTCGCGCCGGTGGACCCGGCCACGGCCGGCGACGACGGGATCTCCTTCCCGATCACCGGCGGCACGATCGACGCCGAGACGCTCGCTGGCACGATCGACCACTCCGGCGGGCTGGTGTTCTCCGCCGGCGGGACCGACCTCGAGGTCACCGACTTCGTGATCGACACGGCGGCCGGCTCGCTCCTGGCCACGGCGGGCGAGGATCAGATCCCCCTCCTGGCCGTGGACCTCACGGGGGTCGAGCGGTCCGATGACGGCGGTGTGATCGTCCTCGAGGGGATCACCACCAGCCTCACGCCCGAGGCGGCGGACGCCCTCAACACGACGTTCGAGGTCGAGCTCTTCGAGGAGGGGCTGGCCATCGGCGACGTGACGGTGCGCGCCACCGCAGGTTGACAGACCTCCCTCCCCTGGCCCCGCTCAGGCGGGGTCGGGGCTCGGGGAGCCGCTCAGTAGGGGATTCGGGGGCGCTTCGGCGCCAGCTCGTTGGCCAGCGCGGTCATCCGCCCATCGCACGCGAGCCAGCGACCGAGCAGCGCTCCGGCGACGCCTCCGCTGGCGGCGCCGATGCCGATGATCCAGACCTCGCCGCCGAGGATCCACGCGGCCAGCCCGGCAAGCGCGCCGAGCCCGATTCCCGCCAGGCACACCATGGCCGGCGTGAGTCGCAGCACGAGCGCCCACTGGCGATCCGACACACCCTCCGGGCAGAGGAGGTTGGGTGCCGGCGGTGTCGCGTGCGTCTCGGCGACATCCTGTTCGCTACGGGGCTCGTCCACCACGAGGAAGGGTAGCCGCCCGGACGGGTGTTGTCGCGGCCATGGGTCCGATTCGCACGCTCGGAAACGGTCCCCGTTGCTCCACCCGACTACCCGCGCCGGCCCCGCTCCCGCTCGAGTCGCCGGCGATCTCGCTTGGTGGGACGCCCGCCGAGGCGAGCGGCGGGCGCCGCCCGCTCGAGCTCACGCGCTCGCTCTCGGCGCTCGATGCTCTCGCGTGTCTCCTCGTAGAGCTGTTGCGCCGCTGTTGCCGGTCCGCGCCGCTCGCTGAGATCGGCGACCACCACGCCGATGCGCTCCTGACCACGAGTGATCGTCAGCTCGTCCCCCACCCGGATCCGCCGGCCCGGCTTGGCTCGTCCCCCCGCCACCTCCACATGGCCGCCCGAGACCGCGTCCGCGGCGAGCGCTCGCGTTCGGAAGAAGCGTGCGGCCCAGAGCCAGCGATCGAGTCGGACACCCTCCTGCATCTGCGCGGATGCTCGCAGCCTGCGCCGACGCGGGTCCGAAGACCGTGGCGCCGGCCAAATGGCGCACCCCCGCGAGCATGCGGCCCGCGGGGGTGCGTACGCGGGCGGAGGGGGTCGCCGCGCGCCAGCGCGGGGTCAACCCCGCGCTCACCGTCTCCTTCGGCAGCTCGTGCCGGCGACTTGAGACGTTCGCGCCCGCGTCGCGTGGGCGTGTGCGCCCGCCGTGTCGCCCGCCGTCCTCGATAGCGTCACGGGGTGCCGCGACGCAACAGCCCCGCCACGGCCGTCGTCCACGCGGCAGACCTCGACGGACATTCGGTCAGCTACCGGCTGACCCGCCACGTCGGGCAGCGCCGGATCCGCATGTGGGCGACCCCGGACGGGCTCCGGGTGACCGCGCCCCGTCGGGCGTCGGGCGCGCAGATCGAGCGCGCCTTGCGCGCCAACTCGCGGTGGCTGCGGCAGCAGATCGACGACTGGGCACCGGCGCCCGTCCCGAGCGACGGAGACACGATCCCCCTCGGGGACGCGCGCTTGGTCGTGCGGCTGGTCGGCTCGGGGCGATCGGGGCTCGACCGAGCCGCCGGAGTCGTCCGCCTGCCCGAAGGGCTCGAGGGGGCCGGGCGGCTCGCCGCCCTCGAGCGGATCTACCGTCGCGAGGCCCGATCGGTCTTCGGGGCCCTCTGCGCTCGCCACGGTGCAGCGCTCGGCGCTCAGCCCGCTCGGGTGCGGATCACCGACCCGCGGTCGCGCTGGGGAAGCTGCTCGAGCACGGGCACCGTCTCGCTCAGCTGGAGGCTCGCGATGGCGCCGAGCATCGTCGCCTCGAGCCTGTGCGCGCACGAGGTGGTGCATCTGCTCGTGCCGAACCACTCGCGCGCCTTCCGCGATCACCTCGAGCGGCTCGTGCCCGAGGTCGCGGCGTGCGAGGCGTGGCTCTCCTGGCACGGTCGGGCCCTCCTGCGAGGCCCGCTCGCGGCCGCCGCCGCACCGTCGCTGCCGGCGGCGGCACCCGCGGACCGGCAACCCATCTCGCGGTCGCTCTAGGCTTCCCGGCCGGTGTCGTGGCTGCAGGCCATCGTCCTGGGGATCGTCCAGGGCCTCACGGAGTTCTTGCCGATCTCGAGCACGGGCCATCTGCGGATCGTCCCGGCGTTCCTCGGCTGGGACGATCCGGGCGCGTTCTTCACCGCGGTGACCCAGCTGGGCACGATGGCCGCGGTCGTCATCTACTTCCGGGACGATCTCGCTCGGATCGTCAAGGTATGGACGCTGAGCCTGTGGCGGCAGCCGGCCCTGCGGCGGGACCTGAACGCGCGCATGGGCTGGTACATCATCCTCGCAACCATCCCGATCTCGATCTTCGGGCTGGCGTTCCGGGACCAGATCGAGACCGGAGCTCGGAGCCTCTACCTGATCGGCGCCATGCTGATCGTGCTCGGGATCGTCCTGTGGATCTCGGAGAAGGTCGGATCCATGACGCGCGGCGTGGACCAGGTCGGCATGAGGGATGCGATCTGGGTGGGCCTCGCCCAGGCGCTCGCGCTCATCCCGGGCGTGTCGCGCTCGGGCTCCACCATCACCGCGGGGCTGTTCCTCGGTCTGCAGCGCGACGCCGCGGCGCGGTTCTCGTTCCTGCTCTCCATCCCCGCCGTGGTCCTGAGCGGTTTGTTCGGCCTGACCGAGATCTTCACCGGCGGCGAGCGCGAGGTCGGCATCGACGCGATCATCCTCGCGACCGTCTTCGCCTTCATCTCGGGCTACCTGGCGATCGCCTTCCTGCTGCGCTACCTGGTGAGCCACTCGACGCTGATCTTCGTGATCTACCGCATCGGTCTCGGTGCGATCGTGATCGGCCTGGCGGGTACCGGGGTGATCTCCTAGGCCGACCGGCCGCGGCCCGGTCGGCGGCCCGCCGTGTGTCACCTGCCGCTACGACAGTTGTCGTGCGTCCAGCAAATTGCAACAATACGCACACACTCGACCGGTTACGCCCCCCGGAGTGAACCGTGGCAAGCGTTGAGACGGCGGAGCTCGAGACCGAAGCCCCACGATGGGTCTGGAGCCGCGAGCTGTTCGAGCTCCTCGACACCGAGATGCGAATGACCGGGGCCTCTCTCGCCGAGCTCGCCAGGCGCGCCTCAGATCGGTTCGACCTCGACGCCGAGTCCGTCGAGCGTCGGCTCCGCGCGGCGCGACGGGCGGACACCGTGACCGACGTCCACACGGCGGACCGGCTGCTGGTGCTGGTCGGGCGACACCTGGTCGACCTGCCGTGCTACCGCGAGGCACTCGCCGGGCGCGCCGATCGCGACGCCTGGCCACGGCGGGGGGCTCACCCCCAGCCCGCTCCCGTCCGGACCTGAACCGGGGCGGCGCGAACCGCGGGGCCCGGCGCCTAGTCTAGGCGCGTGCCTCGGTCGCCCGCGCAGGCATGGTTGCCCGACAGGGAGCGCCCGTGAGCGCTGCGACCCTGGCTGCCCACGGCGTGCGCAAGCGCTACGGGCGGGTCCAGGCGCTCGACGACGTCACGGTGACGCTCGACGCGCCTGCCATCGGGCTCCTCGGCGCGAACGGGGCCGGCAAGACGACGCTCATGAAGGCCCTGCTCGGGCTGGTCGGTCTCGACGCGGGCACCGTCTCGATCCTCGGGCGCCGGGTGGGTGAGGATCCCCGGAGCGACCGGGCCCGGGTGGGATACATGCCGGAGCGCGGGGCGCTGCCGCTCGACATGACCGCGCACGACTTCGTGATGCAGCTCGCCGAGCTGCGTGGGCTGCCGCGCCGGGCGGCGGCGCTGCGCGCCTCCGAGGTGCTGTTCCACGTCGGCCTCGAGGAGGAGCGCGCCCGCCTCCTGCGCTCCTACTCGACGGGCATGAGGCAGCGCACCAAGCTGGCACAGGCGCTCCTGGACACCCCCGAGCTGGTCGTCCTCGACGAGCCGACCAACGGGCTCGACCCTGGTGGGCGGGCCGAGATGCTCGGAATCGTGAGGCGGCTCTCGAGTGACCTGGGCATCCGGGTGCTGATGTCGTCCCACGTCCTCGACGACGTGCTCGCGACCTGCGATGCCGTCTGCGTCCTTCGCGACGGCAGGGTCGCCCATCACGGTGCCCTGGACACCCTCGGCGACGACGACACGCGGGCGGTGATCGTGCGCGTGGTCGGCGACCCGGAGGCATTCGCGAATGCGCTGTCGGCACGGGGGTTGGCGGCGCAGGCCCAGGGCGGTGGGGACGCCCTGGTGCGGGTCACCTGCAGCGGCGATCGGGATCTCGCCGCGCTGCGGGACGTCGCCATGGCCGCCGGCATCGGCATCGCCGAGCTTCGCAGCGGCGGTCCGACGGCCCACCAGACGCTGATCGAGGCGATGCGATGAGCACCGCGGACCCTCCGGCGAGCGGAACGGGTGCGGGCGAGGCGCGGATCGCGGACGCCCGGCTTCAGCGCTGGGATGGCGCGCGGTCCGGCCGATGGGCTGCCGTGCGGGCACTCGCGCGATGGAGTGCCACCGGGGCGCTCGGGGCCCGACGTGGCTGGCGAGCGAAGCTCGCTCCGATCGCGCTCAGCTTGATCGCGCTCACCCCGGCGATCGTGGTGCTCGGCGTCCGTGCGCTGATTCCCGGTGGCGCGATCGATCTCGACGAGATCACGTTCAGTGGCTACCAGCGCGGCACCGGTCTCGTGATCCTGATCTTCGCCGGTCTGGTCGCCGCCGAGGTCATGTGTCCGGACCGGCGTGACGGCGTGCTGTCGCTGTACTTCGCCACGGCCCTGTCTCGGCTCGAGTACGTGGTGGGCAAGCTCATGGCCACGGCGGTGCCCATGTTGCTGGTGACGCTCGTGCCGATGCTCGTCCTCTACTGGGGCATCGTCGTCTTCGAGGACGCACCGGTGACGTACCTCCGCGAGCACTGGCTGACCCTCGGGCGAATCGTGCTCTCCGGGGCGCTCGTCGCCGGCTACTTCGCGGTCGTCGGGATCGCCATCGCCTCGCTGACGAGCCGGCGCGCGTACGCCGTCGGCGCGTACCTCGCGCTGCTCGTCGGGGCGACCGCGGCCGCCGACGCGCTCGGCGAGGCCGGCGGGCCGGGGTGGGTGGACGCGCTGCGGCTCGGCACGGTTCCCGCCGAGCTGTCCGCTCGCCTGTATCCGGGCGCCGAGAGCGACAGCGAGGTGCCGCTGGTCGGCTGGGCGATCTCGTACGTCGTGGTCGTCTCGGTCGCCGCGGGGGTGCTGGTCCGGCGATTCCGGCGGACCGATCTGTGAGCGACCCGGGACGATCGACCGAGCGGCCGCACGCGCCGATCGGCGCGGAGGGCGCCACCGCCACGCTCGAGGGGGTGTCGAGGTGGTTCGGAACGACGGTCGCCGTCGCGGACCTGTCGCTCGATCTCTTTCCGGGCGTGACGGGATTGCTCGGCCACAACGGCGCTGGCAAGACCACGGCGCTGAAGCTGCTGTCGGGCTACGACTCTCCGAGCGCCGGCCGGGTGCGGGTCCTCGGCGTCGACCCGAGACGAGCGCCCGCGGTCTACGAGCGCGTGGGGATCGCCCCCGAGGGGGCGCTCGGGTGGTCGTTCCTGAGCGTGGCCGAGACGGTGTCCGCGCTCGCCGGCATGCGGGGCGTTCGCGCTCCGCGGGAGGCGGCCGAGCGGGCCATCGAGCTCGTGGGGCTCGAGGACGCCGCCGACCGCCGGGTCGGTGACCTGTCCCACGGGATGCGCCAGCGGGTCAAGATCGCGCAGGCGCTCGCCCACTCCCCGGAGCTCCTGCTGCTCGACGAGCCACTGAACGGCCTCGATCCGGGTCAGCGGGAGGGTGTCATCGAGCTGGTCACCGAGCTCGGCCGCCAGGGCCGTACGGTCGTGATCTCCTCGCACGTCCTTCCGGAGGTCGAGCGGATGGCGGCCCGCGTGCTCGTGCTCGTCAACGGGCGCCTCGTGGCCGAGGGAGCACCCGCGGCGATTCGCCGCCTGATGGCCGACGTGCCGCGGTCCGTCAGGGTCGTCGTCGACCGGAGTCCGCGAGCCCTGGCGGCGGAGCTGGTCGGCGACGAGGCGGTCGTGTCCGTGGAGGCCGCCGGGCCGGACCAGATCGTCCTCGAGACCGTCGATTCCGAGGCGCTGGCGCTGGCGTTGCCTGGGGCCGCGGCGACGGCGGGCGTCGTGCTGCGCCGCGTGGAGCCCGTCGACGACGACCTGGAGAGCGTCTACGCCTACCTCCACGAGCGCGCGAGGGGCGCCCGCGGATGAGCGTCCGGGCGTCCCGCGCTCCGTACTGGCCGTCGGTACGGACCCTGCTCTCGACCAGCACGCGTGGGCTGACGCGAACCGGGAGGACGCTCGCGCTCGCCGCGATCGCCCTGCTGCCGGTGCTGGTCGCGATCGGGCAGCGGCTCGAGGGCGAGCAACAGGGTGCATCGGTCTACGCGGATCTCCTCGGGCAGCTCATGATCCCGACCGTCGTCGCGTTCGTCTCACTCGTGCTGGCGTCCTCGGTGATCGGGGACGACCGCGACGACGGGACCGTGCTTCTGCTGGTCGCCACGAGCGTCCCGCGGTCCGTCCTCGCCGCCTCGAAGGCCGCGGCGGCGTGGATCGTGGCGCTGCTCGTGCTCGTTCCCGCGCTCGTGGTCACCGCGGCGGTCCTCGGCCAGCTGTCGCCGGGTCAGCTCGCGTGGCCGATCGCTGGCGTGGCGCTGGTGGCGGCTGCGTACGCCGGCGTGTTCGCCTGGGTCTCGCTCCTCACCCGGCGCGCGATCATCGTCGGCGCCGTCTACGTCCTCCTCTGGGAGGGGACGATCGCGACGTTCGCCGGGTCCGCCGACAGGCTCTCGGTCGCCGCGTACGGTCGCCGCGTCGCCGCTGCCGGCGTCGAGGGCGTCGAGGCCCCTGCGACCGGCCTGATCACGGCGATCCTCGTGCTCGTGTTGGTCTCGGTCGCCGGCATCGCGCTTGCCGCACGCGCGTTTCGGCGGGTGGAGCTGCCCTGAGTCAGTGCCCTCGGTCGGGGGCCGTCGGATCGGTCTGGTCGAGCTGGTCCTCGACCGACTCGGGAGCGAGCCCGGAGGCCAGGAGCGCACCTCGCAGTCGGACGATGCCCTTCGTCCTGAGCTGGCTCGCGCGGCTCTCGGTCACCCCGAGGACGTCGCCGATCTCGCGCAGGCTGAGGCCGTCGTAGTGGTAGAGGCTGACGACGATCCGCTCGCGCTCGGGGAGCCGCACGATCGCGTCGGCCAGCAGGTCGCGCAGGATCGCGTGCTCGGTCACCGTGTGTGGCTGGGGTGAGGTCTCGTCCTCCACGGCATCGCCGAGGGCCAGCGTGTCCTCGTCGCTTGCGGCCGGCGCGAAGAACTCCTCCAGCGCGACCATCGAGCTGGTCGCGATCTCGGCGAGCAGCTCGCTGAGGTCCGACTCCTCGAGGCCGAGGGCCTCCGCCAGCTCGCCGTCGGTCGCCGGACGGCCGGTGCGCTGCTCGATCTCGCCGGAGAGCCTGATCAGCTGGCGCTGGTGCTGGCGCAGGGCCCGCGGCGCCCAGTCGAGGGCGCGCAGCTCGTCGATGATCGCTCCGCGGATCCGGGTGATCGCGAACGTCTCGAACTTCACGCCGCGCTCGGGCTCGTACCGGTCGATCGCGTCCATCAGGCCCTCGAGTCCGTAGCTCGTCAGGTCCTCGATGTCGATGTAGGACGGAAGCGTGCTCCCCATTCGCCCGGCGACGTACTTGCACAGCGGAGCGAAGGTGAGGATCAGGCGTTCGCGGGCCTCCGCATCGCCGAGCAGCGCGTAGCGGCGCCAGAGGCGCGCGGTCTCGTCGTCGGGCCCGCCGTCGACCACCAGCGGGTCGCCGCCGGCCTTGGCCGATGGTGTCGGGTCTGCTGTGTCGTTGCCTGGAGGACCCGGGGGCACGGCTCGTCTCCGCTGGTCATCTCGGCGCCGGGCATCAGGCAGCCGGGGCCGCAAATTCGCCGGAGCGAACCCCGGCGCTCGCAAGCACTTCGGGACGACACCCCACTGGCATGAGCGATTCGGCCCGCTACTGCAGCAGCGGAATCAGGACGGCGAAGGCGATCAGGAGCCCCGCGCCCTCGACCCTGCCCACCCGCCCTCGCCTCATCGCCGCGTAGGCGGCCACGGCGATGACGACCATCGCGATCGCGCCATTGACGGACACGTTGCTCGCGACCTGCCCGGGATCGATCAGCATCGCGATGCCGGCGATGCCCAGGGAGTTGAAGATGTTGCTCCCGAGCACGTTCCCGACGATCAGCTCGGTGTGCCCGCGTCGCCCCGACTGGATCGCGGCGAACAGCTCGGGGAGCGAGGTCCCCACGGCGACGATGGTGAGACCGACGAAACCCTCGCTGAGGCCGGCCGTGTCGGCCACGCCGCGTGCGCCCTGGACGAGTAGCTGCGCCCCCACCAGGGTGCCCACGAGGCCCACCAGCGTTCGCCCGATCTCGAACGGGAGCGGCCTCCCGCTGGCCTCGGGCAGCGCCTCGCGCGCACCGTCGCCGGGCTCCGTGGCGATCAGGAACCAGAGCGCGGCGACCAGGAGGACGACCAGCACGGCACCCTCGATCCGCCCGACGCCCGCCTGGAGGGCGATCGCGAGCAGGATCACGGCCCCGAGCGAGATCAGCGCCTCCCGGCGGATGGCCGGGGCAGCGACCGCCACCGGCGCGAGCACGGCCGCCGATCCGAGCACGAGCGTGAGGTTGGCGATGTTGGAGCCGACGACGTTTCCGAGGGCGATGTCCGCGGCGCCTTCGGCCGCCGCGACGACCGTCACGAGCAGCTCCGGGAGGCTGGTTCCGAAGCCGATCACGACGGCGCCGATCAGCACGGCCGACACACGCATGCCGACGGCGATCTGTGCGGCACCGAGGACGAACTGCTCGGACGCCCAGGCCAGCAGGGCGAGTCCGATCAGCAGTAGGGCGATGTCGAAGAGCAGGCTGGGGCTCCTTGTCGGCCGCGCGACGGCTTGCCGGAGTATCGCGACGATGCAAGATGCCTCGTCACATGTCCCCCGCGCCCCCGTGACGCTCGTCAGGGCGCGAGGGACCGTGGTAGCGTCCCGGGCCGGTCGCGCTCCCGCGTCCGCGCGTCATGGGTCGTATCACTCGACACATACGAACGGGAGGGGTCGTCGGGCTTGCGCTGGTCGCCGCGGTTGGTGCCGCGCTTTCCACGGGGGGTAGTGCCCAGACCGGTGGAGGCGGCATCGACGCTCAGGCCGAGAAGGTCCGGGCGATCGAGCACGAGCTCTACACCCTCGGAATCGGCGCAGAGCGTGCGGCGGCGGCGTCCAACGACGCCCGCGCCCGTGCGGACGCCGCCGAGAAGCGCCTGGCTGCGAACGCGAAGCGCCTGAAGGAGGCCCGTCGCGCGCTCGGGATCTCGCAGCGGCGACTGTCCGAGCGGCTGGTCTCCATCTACAAGGAGGACTCGCCGAGCCTCGTCGAGATCGTTCTGACCTCGGGCGGGCTGACGAGCGCGGTCGAGGCCCACGAGCAGCTCTCCCGTGCGGGTGAGCAGGATGCCCGGGTCCTCCAGAATGTGCGCGCCTCACGGACGCGCCTCGCCAAGGTGCGGACGTCGCTCGAGACCCAGCGCGACACGGCCGAGACCGAGGCGGCCCGTGCGGCCGCCGAGCAGGCGCAGCTCGAGCAGCTGCTCTCGCAGCGCAGCGCGGTGCTGGCGAGCGCGCGCGCGGAGCTCGGGCGTCTCCTCGCCGAGCGCGAGCGTCTCGCGGCGATCGCCGCCCAGCAGGCGGCCCAGGCCGAGCAGCTCCGGGAGGTCGCAGCTGGCGGAGGAGGCGGCAACGCCGCGAGCTCGGGCTCCGGCGGGGACTCCGGTGGGGCTCCGTCGGGCAGCGCGGCGCCCCAGGCTCCCGTGAACGCGCCATCCCCGGGATCCACGAGCGGCCTCGAGGGCACGCTCGAGAAGATCGCCCAGTGCGAGTCGGGCGGAAACCCGCGAGCGGTGTCGCCGGGTGGCCAGTACCGCGGCAAGTATCAGTTCCACCCTGACACGTGGCGGTCCGTGGGTGGCAGCGGGGATCCGGCGGCGGCGCCGGAGGCCGAGCAGGACCGGCGCGCGGCCGATCTGCTGCGCAAGTCGGGGACGTCTCCATGGCCGGTGTGCGGGAGCTGACGAGAGGGCGAGTGTCCTGCGCGACCACACGGTGTGTCCGCGGGGGTTGACGCGGGCGGCAGGAGGGATAGTCTCGCTCGGGTTTCGGGGATTCGAAGGTCGCCGGTGGCGCCGGCGTCCCTTCGGGATGGCTCGCTGCGAGATCAGGCGCGCGAACCGTCCAGTGAGCCCGATCGCGCGGTGGCGTCCGCCGCCGCGTCCGCAATGCAGGTGTCTCTGACTGCGAACGGAGGCGAATGACCACGCAGATTTCCAGCAGTGCTCGGGAGTTCGAGCTGCGCGAGCTGATCGTCCGAGGTCAGCAGATGGGCTTCCTCGGGTTCGAGGAGGTCGCCGAGGTGCTCGACGGCATGGGCCTCGACACCCAGGCGACCGAGGGGGTCTATCAGCAGCTCGAGGAGGCCGGTATCGAGCTTCTCGAGCAGTCCGAGGCTGGTCTTCGGGCCGCCGAGATGGCCGAGGAGATGGAGCGGCCGCGGCGTGCGGCGGCCCCCGTCGAGCAGACGACGGACGCGCTCCAGCTCTTCCTGAAGGACATCGGCCGCGTCCCGCTGCTGACCGCCTCCGACGAGGTTCGCCTCGCCAAGCGCATCGAGCTCGGCGACCAGGAGGCCAAGCGGCAGATGGTCGAGGCCAACCTGCGCCTCGTGGTCTCCATCGCCAAGAGCTACCGGGGACGTGGTCTGCCCTTCCTCGACCTGATCCAGGAGGGCACGCTCGGGCTGGTTCGCGCGGTCGAGAAGTTCGACTGGCGTCGCGGCTTCAAGTTCTCGACGTACGCGACGTGGTGGATTCGCCAGGCCGTGACGCGCGCGCTCGCCGACAAGGGCCGCACGATTCGCATCCCCGTCCACGTGGTCGAGAAGCTGAATCAGATCAGCCGCGCCGAGCGGATGCTCATCGGCCAGCTCGGCCGGGAGCCCACGGTCGAGGAGATCGGTGACGCCGCCGGCCTACCGCCCGACGAGGTCGAGGAGATCCTGCGCAGCGCGCAGCCGACGGTCTCGCTCGAGAAGCCGGTGGGCGAAGAGGAGGAGTCCGAGCTCGGTCGCTTCCTCGCCGACGAGAACACGATCGCGCCCGACCAGTCCGCCGAGACCTCGCTCCGCGAGCAGGCGCTGCGCGACCTGCTCGACCAGCTCAGCTACCGCGAGCGTCGCGTGCTCGAGCTGCGGTACGGCCTCCACGGCGAGAAGCCGCGCACGCTGGACGAGCTCGGCCGGATGTTCAACGTCACCCGCGAGCGCATCCGTCAGGTCGAGAGCCAGTCGCTGCAGAAGATCGGGACGATGCCCGACTCGGGGCGCCTCTCCTAGCAGCGGGCCCACGTCGTGTCAGCCGGGGTCACCGCCCCGGCTCGACAGGACGAGACATGCGTTCTGGCCACCGAAGCCGAACGAGGTGGTGAGCGCGATGTCCAGCTCCGGGGCGGCCTGCGCCTCGTCGAGCAGCCGCAGCTCCAGCGTCTCCGGCTCGGCCAGATTGGCGTTGGGCGGCAGCTGGCGGTCGCGCAACGCGCACACCGTGACGACGGTCTCGAGCCCGCCCGCCCCTCCGAGGGCGTGTCCGGTGGACCCCTTGGTCGACGAGATCGCGGCACCGGCGAGCCCCGAGCGCTCGAGCGCCATCAGCTCGGCGGCGTCCCCCGCCGGCGTCGACGTGGCGTGAGCGTTGACGTAGCCGATCTCCCCCGCCTCGACCCCCGCGTTGGCGAGCGCGGCGGCGATGGCTCGCGCCGGCCCCGCCCCGGAGGGCTCCGGGTCGGTGAGGTGGTTGGCATCGCATGAGGCGCCGTACCCGAGCAGCTCGCAGTAGATCCGCGCCCCGCGCGCGAGGGCCAGCTCGCGCTCCTCGAGCACGACCGCGCCGGCCCCCTCGGCGATGACGAACCCGTCCCGGGCGGAATCGAACGGGCGTGAGCACGCGCCGACGCCGAGCGTCCCGGGCGTCAGCGCTCCGCTCCTTCGGTAGCCCGCGACGAGGACCGGCGACAGCGGCGCCTCGGCGCCTCCGGCGACCATCGCGTCGGCGGATCCCGCGCGAATGTGCATCGCGGCCAGGCCGATGGCGTCGGCGCCGGCGGCGCAGGCGCTGGCCGGAGCGATGACGGGACCACGGAGCTGGTGGGTGCGGGCGGCCGCCGTGGCCGGGCTGTTGGCGAGGCCGAGCGGAACCGTCAGCGCGCTCACCCGATCCGCACCTCGTTCGAGCAGCGCCGAATATGCCGCGTCGAGGGTCGCGGCGCCGCCGTGGGCCGTGCCGAACGCCGCTCCGATGCGCTCGGACGGGATGGTCGGCGATCCGGCGTCGCGGAGCGCCTCCTCGGCCGCCGCCGCCGCGAGCTGGCCGGCCCGATCCATCCGGCGGGCGTCCCGCCGGCCGAAGAGCGCGTCCGGATCGAGGTCCGGCACGGCAGCGCAGACGACCTCGGTGCCGTCGTCGAAGGCGAGCGACTGCTCGGCGGAATGACCGCTCCGCGCCGCGTCCCAGAGCACGTCGGCGCCCGAGCCGAACCCGCTGAGCGCCCCGAGGCCGGTGATGACGACTCGTCGTTCGTCGCCGGCCATGTCAGTTCAGCGAGGGGTCGTCGGGCATCCTGGCGACGAGCCGGTACGAGCCGCCCTTGCGATCGAGCACTCGGCTCCAGAGCTCGGCCGGCTCGAGCGTGAAGACGTCGTCCGCCTGGCCCGTCGCGTCGATCCAGGCCTCTTCCTCGATCTCGCGCTCGAGCTGGCCCGCCCCCCATCCCGCGTAGCCGCCGAACGCGCGGGCGGTGCGGACGTGCGAGTGCAGATCATCGAGATCGCCGTCGGGGTCGACGATCCCGACGGTGTCGAACGCGATGCTCGCGGCGTGCTCGGGAGCGACGAAGTCCGCCAGGACGATGACCGCCTCGGGCTGGACGGGACCTCCCCGGTGGATCTGCTCACCCTCGGGAAGAAGCCCCGAGATGCGCTCCGGAAGCGCCTCCTCGGCCGAGAGGCCACTCGGCCGGTTGAGCACGAGCCCGAGACTGCCCTCGTCGTTGTGCTCCAGGACGAGCACCACGGAACGGACGAAGTTGTCGTCGGTGAGCGACGGCGCGGCGACGAGCAACCGTCCCCGTCGGCTGTCGGGCTCGCTCACGGTGACGTCATCCGTAGAGCTCCAGCACGAACGCCGCAAAATCCTGCATCCCCTGCCGGTCCGCGGATGCTGCGCTCGAGACAAGGCCACGAAAGCCCTCTCCGGCGATGGTCCTGACCGGCGCCTCGGCGCCGTCGAACTGCCTGGCCAGGAAGCGCGCCTGCTCTTGGGCCTCACCCCAGCGGTCGTCGTGCGCCAGGGCGAGGACCACGGCGATCCCGGTGAGCGCCAGCTCACGATATGTCGGCGGCTGCGCATCGCCGGCCGGCGGCTCGGAGTCGGCGACCGCGGCGGCGGCGCGAGCCCAGGCATCGTCGCCGAGCGCGGATGCGGCCGCTGCGAGACGGAGCGCGTCGCGAGACAGCTCCTGCGAGGGCTCATCCCCCGCGAACCCGCCGCTCGCAGACGAGTTCGTGCGCTCACCCACCCGGATCAGGTGAGGCGCTTGCGGCGACGCTGCTCTCGGTAGATGTTGTAGACGGCGCCGAGGACGAGTGCCGCGAGCCCGACGTAGAGGAGCCCGTAGGTCACGTCCATGTGGCCCCAGATGTGGTACGCGAGGTCTTCGACCGCGAACCCGGCGCAGAAGTACGCAAGCGCCAACAGCAGGCACAGACCGGCGAACCGGAACGGCCACGTGATCGGAAGGTCGTCGTCCTCTTCTGCGTGCTCGTTCGACGCCACGCTCGTGCTCACCCCATCGGGTCGACAGCGGCTCGCAGGCTACCAGAGGAGCCCGGACGGCCCACCTTCGGGCCGCCGCGCATGCCCCGCCCCCGAGGGGCCGTTCATCCCTCGTGCCGCGTGTCGCCCGCCGGCGCGAGCGAGCCCGCGAGCCGACGCTCGCGCTCCCCGAGCGAGAGCAAGCCGCCGCCGGCGCGGTACAGCTTCGCCGGGCGGCCTGGACCGGCCCTCGTGCCTCCGGAGGGCTCGACGAGCCCGGCCGCGAGCACATCTCGCCGAAAGTTGCGCGTATCGAGCGGTGTCCCGAGCGCGGCCTCGTAGACCGTCTGGAGCTCGGCGAGCGTGAAGGTCTCGGGCAACATCGCCAGCGCAATCGGCGCGTAGGCGGCCTTGCCGCGCAGTCGTTCCGTCGCGACGGCGAGGGCCATGCGGTCGGGCGCGTCGAGCGGCGGCGACTCGGACACCCCGAACCAGCGCACCTCGACGACGCCTGGCCCGGGCGTGAGCGGGCTGCGCTCCGGGGTTCCGAGCGCCAGGTAGGCCACCGTCAGTCGATCGGCTGGCACGTCGAACGTGTAGAGCTGCTCGATCGCGGTCGGAACCGCGCCGGCGTCGCGCGCGAGGACGTCCCACGCGGCCTGCTCGAGGCTCTGACCGGTCTCGAGCTCGGTGCCGGGGAGGCCCCACCGGTTGCCGGGTCGTCGCAGCAGCAGCACCGAGAGCGTGCCGTCCCGCACGCTCAGGAGCACCGTCTCGACAGCGACCGACCTCACCGCCCTGGCTGGGCTGCGCCTTCGGGGTCGGGCGCGGACTCGGGGACGAGCGAGCCGGCCCAGGCGGCGAGGCCGTCGTGGTTGGCGACGTCCCATCGCAGGCGCCGCCACCGCTCGAGTGCCGAGGGGTCCCCCACCTCGCGCTCCATGGGAAGCTCGGTCTCGAGCGCGCGCGCCATCCGCTCGGGCGTCGGCTCCGGCAGCGTCGAGCGGGCCGCCGTGGCGCATGCGAGCAGCTGCTCCCGGCACCGACCGATGTGCTCGCGCGGCTCGGGCACCGCCCCAAAATGCCCGAGATAGACGTCGGTCGGCTCGAGCTCGTCGAGACGATCGACCGAGTCCAGCCATCGCTCGATGTCGATGTCGGGCGGTGGAGTCGCCGGATACGGCCCGGCGCCCGGAAAGCGCACGCCCAGCGCGTCTCCGGCCATCACCGCGCCCGATTCCTCGTCCAGGACGGACATGTGGTGCCTCGCGTGGCCGAGGGTCTCGACCATGCGGAGCCGGCGGCCCGCCCCGATGTCGACGTGGTGGCCGTCCGGGGCCTCGACGACGCGCTCCTGCCGAATCGGCTCCAGCCCGCCGTAGAGCGGTGCGAGCGGGCCGTAGACGGCGGCGGACGCGCTCACGAGCCGCGCCGGGTCGACCAGGTGCCGAACGCCGCGGCGGTGGACGACCACGCGCGCCGCCGGGAAGCGCTCGGCCAGATCGCCGCTCGCGCCGCAGTGGTCCAGATGGACGTGCGTCAGCACGATCCAGGCGAGGTCGTTCGGGCCGACCCCGAGCTCTGCGAGCGCGTTGGCGACGGTCTCGGCGGACGTCTGGGCGCCGACGTCGACGATGGCCGGCATGGGCCCCGGGACGAAGACGCCGGAGATGACCCCCGGCTCGCCTCCGAGCAGGGTGTCGATGAGACGTAACGCGCCCGCCCCTTCAGCCACGCACGGAGTGTGTCATAGGCTTTGTCCATGTCGGATGACGATCAGCGTCACCGAGCGTGGGCCGCGGCCGGCGAGCTGGCCGCCGCACAGGTCGAGAGCGGCATGCACGTGGGCATCGGGACGGGCCGTGCGGCGTCGGCCGGCATCCGCGCGCTCGGCCGCCGGGTCGCGCAGGAGGGGCTCGAGATCACCGCCGTGCCGACATCCCGTGACAGCGAGCACCTGGCGCGCGAGCTCGGAATTCCGCTCGCGCGGCTGCGCGGGCCGCTCGACGTCGCCTTCGACGGCGCCGACGCGGTGGATCCGACCGGGCTGATCGTCAAGGGAAACGGTGGCGCGCTCGTGCGCGAGCGGATCGTCGCGCGTGCGGCTCGGACGTGGCTCGTGCTGGTCGACGCGCCGAAGCTCGTGCGCTCGCTCGACGAGTGGGGCCGGCTCCCCATCGCGGTCGTCCCGTTCGCCGCCGGCCGGGTGAGCGAGGAGCTCGAGGACCTCGGACCGGTGCGCCGCAACGGGCGCAGCGACGACGATCTGGTCCTGATCGATCTCCACGTTCCGGCGGAGCACGACTGGCACGAGTGGGCGCAGCGCTCGGCCGCCGAGCCCGGCGTCGTCGACCACGGCCTGTTCTCCTCCCCCCTGGAGAACGTCATCGTGGGCCAGCCGGACGGTGACGCGAAGCGCGCTTCGGACGCCGGGGTGATGCCGGGCCCGTGACGGCGCCGGCGCGGCCCGGGCGCCGCGTCCACGACGATACGATCAGGTGATGCCCACACCCGGCGCAATGACGATCGCGCGGACCGCCGGTCGGCTCTCGAGAGCGCTCGGTCGCGGTGGCGGGACGAGCGTGCCCGGAGCGGTGCTGCTGCGGCTCGACGAGACGGCTCCGGATCGGCTGGCGCGGCGTCTGCCGGACGGGGTGGTCGCGGTGTCGGCGACGAACGGCAAGACGACGACCGCCCGCATGCTCGGTGCCTGCCTGGCCGCGGCGGACCGGCGCGTCGTCGCCAACCGCGCGGGGGCGAACCTCCTGAGCGGGGTCACGACCGCGCTCCTGGAGGGCTCGGCGGCCAGCCCGAGGCCCGACATCGGGCTGTTCGAGGTGGACGAGGCCGCGCTCCCGGAGGTCGCGACGCGCCTCTCGCCACGTGTCCTGGTGCTGATGAACCTCTTCCGCGACCAGCTCGACCGATACGGCGAGCTCGAGTGCCTGGCCAGCCTCTGGCACGAGATGATCGAGGGCCTCGGACCCGACACGACGCTGGTCGTCAACGCCGACGACCACGCCGTCCTGACGCTCGCGGGCCTCGGCTGCCCGGGCGCGGAGGGCCGGCCGGACGGGCCGCGCGTAGTGACGTTCGGCGTCGACGACACATCGCACGCGCTCGCCGAGCCACCGCATGCCGCGGACGCCACGCGCTGTCGCTGCTGCGGTGCGGAGCTTCGCCACGAGCCGGCGCTGCTCGGGCACATGGGCCGGTGGCGTTGCTCGTCGTGCGGAGCCGTGCGACCGGAGCCCGACGTCGTGGCTCGCAGCGTCGCGCTCGACGGTGTCGCGGGCATCGAGCTGTCCGTGGACACGCCGGCCGGCCGGGTCGACGCGTCGATCCCGATCCCGGGGCTCCACAACGCGTACAACGCCACCGCGGCGATCGCGGGCGCCCTTGCGGCCGGGGTCCCGAGCGAGCTGATCGGCCCCGCACTCGGCACGAGCGTCGCCGCCTTCGGTCGGGGTGAGCAGGCCGCCCTGAGCGGGCGCCAGCTCGTGCTGCTGCTCGCGAAGAACCCAGCCGGGGCGAACGAGACCGTGCGCACCGTGCTGCTCGAGCCCGGACGCCTGCACGTCCTCGTCGCGCTGAACGACCGGACGGCGGACGGCCACGACGTCTCGTGGATCTGGGACGTGGACTACGAGCCACTGCTCGAGCGCATCGAGCGACTCACCATCTGCGGTGACCGAGCTCACGACATGGCGCTTCGCTTTCGCTACGCCGGCCTGGATCCGGAGCGAATGCACGTCGTTCCCGACCTGGCGCCGGCGATCGACGCGGCGGTCGCGGGTGCCCCGGAGGGCGCACGGGTCTACGTGCTTCCGACCTACACCGCGATGCTCGGGATCCGCGAGGTGCTGGTCGATCGCGGGGCGGTCGAGGCATTCTGGCGTGACGGCGCGGACGGGCTCGATGGCGACGGCTGAGGGGCGAGCCGATGCCGGCCGGGACGGCGCGGAGCGCGAGTACGCGCGCCGGTTCGCGGCCGAGCACGAGCACTTCGACGACGACCTCGAGCTCTGGCGCGGCGCGGCGCGGCGCCTCGGCGGACCGGTGCTCGACGTCGGGTGCGCGACCGGACGGGTCGCCATCGCGCTGGCCGAGGACGGTCACGACGTCTGGGCGATGGACGCCAGCCAGGCGATGCTCGACGAGCTCGCCGCCCGGCTCGCGACCGGCCCGGACGCCATCGACCGGCGGATCCATCCAGTCCGTGGCCGCATGCAGGACTTCGCGCTCGGGGCCACGTTCCCGACGGTCGTCGTCGCGATGAACACGATGCAGCTGCTCCTGACCGAGGCCGATCGGAGAGCGGCGATGACCCGGCTGCAGGCTCATGTCGCGACCGACGGCGAGGTGCTGCTCGATGTCGCGAGGCTCGACCACGAGGAGGTCCGCGAGGCGCTCGGAACCGAGATTCCGATCGCGGCCCATCGGCGGACGAACGGGGTCCTGCAGGCCCAGGTCGCACGGTACGACGCCTTCGAGGAGGAGAGCCGGACGCTCGAGTTCTCGATCGACATCTGCGAGGCGGCCCCGGGTGAGGCGAGCGTGTCGTACCTGCGCCGTCACACGATTCACATCTACGAGCCGGGAGAGATCGAGGAGCTCGCCGAGTCGGCGGGGCTACGCGTTCTCGATGTCGCCGGCGACTTCCGCGGTGGCCCGCTGGGTCCGAACGCGGACCATCAGGTCTACCGGCTCGGGCGCGTGAGCGCATGAGCGTCGTGCGGCTCGGGCATCTGTATCCCCGGCAGATGAACATCTACGCCGACCGCGGCAACATCGCCGTGCTTGCCAGGCGGCTCGAGTGGCGGGGGCTGCGACTCGACGTCGAGTCGCTGGAGACGGGCGACGCGATCGCGCCCGGCCGCTTCGACATGTTCTACCTCGGGGGCGGGCAGGATCGCGACCAGGAGGTCGTGGCCGAGGATCTCGCGGCGCACAAGGCGGAGGGCCTCCACCGAGCGGCGCAGGAGGGTGCTCCGATCCTGTGCGTGTGCGGCGGCTACCAGCTGGCGGGAGCGGGCTACACGGGGCAGGACGGGGGCCGCATGCCGGGGATCGGACTGCTCGACGTGGACACGGTCGCGGGCCCGACCAGGCTGATCGGGGACATCGTCATCGACGCGGAGCTCGACGGGGAGCGCCGTCGGGTCGTCGGCTTCGAGAACCACGCGGGGCGGACCAGGCTCGGTCCCGGCGCCCGGGCACTCGGCCAGGTGGTCGCCGGCCACGGCAACAACGGCGAGGACGGCGGCGAGGGGGCCATCAGCGGTCGCGTGATCGGCACGTATCTGCACGGCCCGCTTCTGCCGAAGAACCCGTGGCTTGCGGACGTCGTGCTCGGGTGGGCGCTCGAGCACGCCGGCTCGGCCCAGCCGCTCGCCCAGCTCGACGATCAGCTCGAGACGGCGGCCCGGGAGCGAGCCACCGAGCGCGCCGGAAAGCGGCGCTAGGAGCCGCTCGAGCCGAACCCGCCTTCGCCCCGCCCGTCCGAGGGCGGCAGCTCGTCCACGAGCTCGATGGGCGGCGCGGCGATCGGCGTGACGACGAGCTGGGCGATCCGATCGCCCACGTCGATGTCGTGCGCATCGGGCCCGAGGTTCACCAGCAGCACGATCAGCTCACCCCGGTAGCCCGCGTCGATCAGCCCGGGGGCGTTGGCGACGGTCACCCCGACCTTCCTGGCGAGCCCGGACCGAGGCAGCACCAGCCCGGCATGGCCTTCGGGGATCGCGATCGCGATGCCGGTGGGCACCGCGGCGCGCGCCCCCGGCTCGAGACACGCCCCCTCGGCGGCCACCAGATCGAGGCCGGCGTCCCACGGGTGGGCCCGTCGCGGAAGCTCCGCTTCGGCCCGCAGGCGCGTGACGTGCAGGGTGCTCGAGATCGGTCCGGTCAGCGTCCGACGAGCGCGGCGATGCGCTCGGCCGCCTCGTCGAGGCGCTCGTCCTCGAGGGTGAGGCTCATGCGGACGAAGCCCTCGCCGCTGGGCCCGAAACCGGTGCCGGGTGACATGACCACCGCCGCCTGGTCGATCATCTTCTCGGTGAACGAGGCGGACGTCTCGCCCTCGGGGACGGGGGCCCAGACGTAGATCGTCCCCTTGGGGGGCTCCACGTGGAGGCCGATGGCCTGCAGCGCCGGGACCAGCGTGTCACGTCGCCGCCGGTAGGTCTCTCGCATCTGCGCGACGGACGACTGGTCCGACAGCAGCGCCGCGGCACCGGCCTCCTGGACCGCCTCGAACATGCCGCTGTCGATGTTGGTCTTGAGCTGCCAGTAGATCCGCGCCAGCTCGGCGTTTCCGACGACCGCGGCGATGCGCCAGCCGGTCATGTTGTAGGCCTTCGAGAGCGAGAAGACCTCCAGGCCGACGTCCTTCGCGCCCGGCGTCTCGAGGAACGACGGCGCGACGTACCCGTCGTAGGTCAGCTCGGAGTACGCGTTGTCGTGGATGACGACGAGGTCGTTGGCCTTCGCGAACTCGACGACACGGGCGAAGAAGTCGCCTTCGACGACCGCCCCGGTCGGGTTGTTCGGATAGTTGAGGTAGAGCATTCGGGCCCGCGACAGCGTCTCGGCCGGAATGGCGTCGAGGTCGGGCAGGAAGTCGTTCTCGGGGGTGAGCGGCAGATAGAACGGATCGGCGCCCGCCAGGATCGGGCCGCTGGTGTAGACCGGGTACCCCGGGTCGCTCGCCAGGGCGATGTCGCCCGGGTCGAGGAACGCAAGGTTGAGGTTCGCGATCGCCTCCTTGCCGCCGAGCGCCGGGATGATCTCCGTGTCCGGGTCGAGGCTCACCCCGAACCTCGTCGCGTAGAACGACGCGACGGCCTCACGGAAGCTCGGGCGCCCCTTGTTCGACGGGTAGCGGTGGGTGCTCGGGTTGCGCGCGTGCTCGCAGAGCACGTCGGCCACCAGGCTCGGGGTCGGCGTCTCCGGGTCCCCGATGCCGAGCGAGATGAGATCGATGCCCGCCGCGCGCTTCTCGGCGATCAGCTCCTCGATCTGCGCGAACATGTACGGCGGGATCCGCTCCAGGCGGGCCGCCCCCCGCGCGCTCAGCGCTCCCCCGTTTCGCCGGCGAGCTCGTGCGAGAGCTCCCCGTCGTAGACGTGCTCGGCAGGACCGGTCATCGTCACCTCCAGGTCGTCGTCGACGGCGATCTCGAGGTCGCCGCCGGCCAAGTGCACGGTCACCGGGCTGCGGGCGCCGCTCAGCCGCACCGCCGCCACCGCGGCGGCGCAGGCTCCGGTGCCACACGCCAGGGTCTCTCCCACTCCCCGCTCCCACACCCGCATCGTCAGCTCGGACGGGCCCTCGGAACGGATGAACTCGACGTTCGTGCGATCGGGGAAGCGATCGGCCACCTCGATCTCGGGACCGAGCTCACGCACGACCCCTGCGGGGTCGGAGTGCTCGATGACCGCGTGCGGGTTGCCCATCGAGACCTCGGCGAACTCCAGGTCGTCGCCGTTCACGCCGATGCGCTCCCGTCCCTCGCTGGTCGGAAAGCGGGCCTTGCCCATCTGGACGCGCACGCGGCCGTCCGGCAGCGGCTCGGCGACGACGGCGCCGGCGCCGGTCTCGATGACGCTGTCGGCGGGGAGCTGGCCGCGGCGCTCCAGATGGCGCGCGACCATCCGGATGCCGTTCCCGCAGCTCTCGGCGTTCGAGCCGTCCGGGTTCCACACCGTCATCCGGGGGCGGCCCAGCTCGTGGTCGACCTCGAGCACTCCGTCGCCACCGACGCCGAAGTGGCGGTCGGACAGGCGGGCCGCCAGCTCCGGGGTCATCGGCCCGTCGAGATCGTCCCGCTCGACGATCAGATAGTCGTTGCCGATCCCGTGCCACTTCTCGAAACGCATCCGACGGAGCCTACCGCGCCTCACGCGTCGCCCCAGGCCTTCAGGAGCGTCGGCAGCGCCCACAGGGGATCCGCGTACGTCTCGAGGTCGATGGTCCTTTGCGGCGCGAGGAGGCGCATCAGTGCGGACTGCCGATAGGCGAGACGGCGGGTTCGGCTCGTGAGCCGCTCCGGGAGTTTCGCCTCGGCGAGCGTGCCCGCGCGGAGCTGGCGGACCTCCTTGACCCCGATGATCTGCGCCGCCTCGCGCGAGAAGCCGGGCGTGTCGATCGCGGTCTCGATCTCTGCCACGAGGCCGTCTCGGAGCTCGCGGTGCACTCGCGTCTCGATGAGTCCCAGGAGGTACTCGCTCGGGCGATCCACGCCCACGAGGAGGCTCGGGCGCCGATACGGCGCCGTCCAGAGTTCGTCGGCGCGAGACCCTCCGGAGCGGGCGATCTCGAGCGCTCGAGCGAGGCGACGCGGGTTCTTCGTATCGACCCGTCGACCCGCCTCTGGGTCGAGCTCACCGAGCTCGAGCTTGGCGGCGTGCGGATCGTTCGCGACGAGCCTCTCCACCGAGGCCCGGACATCGGCGCTCGCCCGAGGGGCGAACTCGAGCTCGGCGAGCGCCCCGCGGACGTACAAGCCGCTCCCACCGGCGACGACGGGCACCCGCGCGCGCGCGAGGACATCGGCGATCCGCGCGCTCGCGAGGTCCGCGTACTCGCCCATGCTCGAGGCGTCGGTCAGCTCGAGGTCGCCGACGAAGTGGTACGGCACCTCGGCGCGCTCGCGCTCGCTCGGCGCGTCGGCGGCGATCTCGAGGCCCCGGTAGCGCTGGAACGGGTCGGCCACGATGATCTCGCCGCCGAGCTCGAGCGCGGCGGCGTGCGCCAGCGCGCTCTTTCCGACTGCCGTGGGCCCGAAGAGCGCGAGCACCTCGGCTCGCGGCATCGTCTACGCGGCGACTGCCGCCGGGGCCAGCCGGCCCGCGAGCGTGGTGGACGTGGCCGAGTCGATCTCGACGTCGACCAGATCTCCGGGCTCTGCGTCACCCGCGAAGTTCACGGTGATGTTCTGGCGCAGGCGGCCGCGCATTCGGGTCGGATCCGTGCGTGAGGGGCCCTCGACGAGGACCTCCCGAGTGCTCCCGACGAAGCGCGTCGCCCGCTGCGACGCGACCCGCTGCACCTCCTCGACGAGCGCGGCGATGCGCTCGCGCTTGACCTCGGCGGGAACGTCGTCCTCGAGCCGATCCGCGGCCTCGGTGCCGGGCCGCGGCGAATATAGGAACGTGTAGGCCCCGTCGTACTGGCAGCGCTCGATCAGCGAGAGCGTCTCGGCGAACTCCGCGTCGGTCTCGCCGGGGAAGCCGACGATCAGGTCGGTGGTGAGCGAGAGGTCGGGAATCGCGGCCCTCAGGCGGTCCACCAGCTCCAGATAGCGCTCGCGGGAGTAGGTCCGCCGCATCGCCTTGAGGACCCGGGTCGAGCCGGACTGGGCCGGAAGATGCAGGTGCTCGCACACCGCCGGCTCCTCGGCCATCGCGGCGATCACGTCGGCGCGCATGTCCTTCGGGTGCGGGCTCGTGTACCGGACGCGCTCGATGCCATCGACCCCCGCAGCTCGGCGGAGCAGCTCGGCGAACGTCCACCGCTCCTCGCGCGCGGTGTCGCGTCCGTAGGAGTTGACGTTCTGGCCGAGGAGCGTGACCTCGCGGACGCCGTCGGAGGCGAGTCGTGCGACCTCCTCGATCACGTCGCCGGCCGGTCTGCTGCGCTCCCTGCCACGCACGCTCGGGACGATGCAGTAGGCGCAGACGCAGTTGCATCCCGTCGAGATCTGCACCCAGGCCTGATGCGCGCGCTCGCGCTTGCTCGGCAAGCCACCGCTGAAGGCCCCGTCGAAGCTGAACGCGCCAACGGCCTCCAGGCGCTCCCGTGCGACGAGCTCGCCCAGCCGGGCGATCTCGGCCGGTCCGAACGCGATGTCGACGAACGGGAACTCGCTGAACACCTGCTCGCGCTGGCTCTGCGCCCAGCAGCCCCCGACGGCGACCACGACGTCCGGCCGCTCCCGCTTCACGCGCTTGGCGTCACCCAGGTTGCCGAGGAAGCGCTGATCCGCGCTCCCGCGGATCGTGCAGGTGTTGAAGAGGATCAGGTCGGCGTCGTCGCGGCTCGCGCCCTCGGACCAGCCCTTCGACTCGAGCAGGCCCTTGATCCGCTCCGAGTCGTGCTCGTTCATCTGACAGCCGAACGTGGTCAGGTGGTAGCGCACGGCGGGATGGTAGCTCGCGGAGCCCCCGGGCCTCGCCGACGTTCAGGCCGTTGATGGGCGGGCACCCACGTGGGTGCCCGCCATCGTCATCCCGCCGCTCCGTTCACGGCGGGGTCCGGAGCCTTCTCCTTCTCGCTCGGCTCGGTCACCTCGCCGGTCTCCGGGTCGACCTCGAGCGCCGCGGCCGGGACGAGCCCGGTGGCCTCGCGGATGCGCCGGTCGATCTCCTCGGCCACGTCGGGGTGCTCGCGCAGGAACGCCCTGGCCGCGTTGCGGCCCTGGCCGAGCCGCTCCTCGCCGAACGCGAAATAGGCGCCGCTCTTCTGCACCACCGCGTGCTCCACGCCGAGGTCGAGTAGGCACCCCTCGTACGAGATCCCCTCCCCGTAGATGATGTCGAACTCCGCCTGGCGGAAGGGCGGCGCCATCTTGTTCTTGACGACCTTGACCCGCGTGCGGTTCCCGATCGCCTCGGAGCCCTCCTTGAGGCTCTCGATCCGGCGGATGTCGAGGCGCACGGACGAGTAGAACTTCAGCGCGCGGCCACCGGGCGTGGTCTCGGGAGAGCCGAACATCACGCCGATCTTCTCGCGCAGCTGGTTCGTGAAGATGCAGATCGTGCCGGCTCGGTTGAGCGTCCCGGCCAGCTTTCGCAGCGCCTGGGACATCAGTCGAGCCTGCAGACCGACGTGGCTGTCCCCCATCTCGCCCTCGATCTCGGCCTTTGGGACCAGCGCGGCGACCGAGTCGATCGCCACGACGTCGAGTGCGGCGGAGCGAACCAGCAGATCCGCGATCTCGAGCGCCTGCTCCCCGTGGTCGGGCTGGGACACGAGCAGCTCGTCGACGTTGACCCCGATGCGCTTGGCGTAGGCCGGGTCCATCGCGTGCTCGGCGTCGATGAACGCGGCCAGCCCCCCGCGTCGCTGCGCCTGGGCCACCAGGTGGTAGAGCAGCGTCGTCTTTCCGGAGCTCTCGGGCCCGAACACCTCGACGATCCGGCCGCGCGGCAATCCCCCCACCCCGAGTGCGACGTCGAGCGAGAGCGCTCCGGTCGGGATCGTGGCTGTCTCGACCTGGGCTCGATCGCCCATCCGCATGATCGCGCCCTTGCCGTACTGGCGCTCGATCTGGGCGACTGCAGAGTCCAGTGCCTGGGCCTTCTCCACGGTTCCTCCTCGGGGTGTCGACATCGCGGTCGCCTAGTCGAGCTCGAACGTCGCGAGGGCCCTGTAGCGGGGCAGCCCCCGGTGGCTCGGCTCGGAATTGTAGAGCGATGCTCGGTCGAAAGCGAACATCTGTTCTCTCTGCGTCAGATCATTGCGTGCCCCTCGGACGTCAACGCGAGTCGGGGGTCGAAACCGGGCGAGCGTGACGTGCGGCCACGGCACGCTCGTGTCCGGATCGGGCCGCTCGAGGGCAGTCGCGATCGCGATTCGGGCTGCCGAGATCAGGCCGGCGAGACGCCCCTGTTCGTCGGCGAGCGAGAGCGCGAGCAGGCGCGCTCGCCGCGCGGTCGGACGCGCGACCAGGTCGACGGCCCTGCCGTGGGCCCGAGGCCCCGTGAGGGCCCGGCCGAGCGCGTGCACGAGGCCATCCAGCCGGCCGAGGTCGATCCGGCCCAGGAACGCCAGGGTCACGTGGAGGTTCGCCGCCGGGGGCGCTCGGCCGCCGTGCTCCTCGCAGAGAGACCTCGAGAGCGCTGCGAGCGCGGCGCGCGCGTCGGGCGCCGGATCGAGCGCGACGAAGAGGCGATGCTGGTCCGCGAGGTGCATGCCGGCGACACTAGCCCCGTCCCACGCACGCCCCGCGCACCGCCTGTCGCGTCGGGGGGCCGGGCGTGTGCCGGTTCAGGTGAGCGCGGTGCGCAGCATGTGGAGCGCGCGTACCGTCGCCCGGGCGCGGATCCGCTCGCGATCTCCGCGGAACACGTGCTCCTCGACCTCGGTTCCGCTCGGCCCCGCGCAGCCGATGTACACCAGGCCGACGGGCTTGTCGGGGGTCCCCCCTCCCGGCCCCGCGACGCCCGTGATCGAGATCCCCCAATCCGACCCGAGGGCCGCGCGAACGCCTTCGGCCATTGCCCGCGCGGCCTCGGCGGACACCGCGCCGTGTCGGGTGAGCAGCTCCTCGCTCGCGCCGAGCTGGGACTCCTTGGCCGAGTTCGCGTAGGCGATCACGCCGCCCAGGAAGACGTCCGAGGACCCCGGGGTCGCCGTGATCCGCTCGCCCAGGCCTCCCCCGGTGCACGACTCGGCGACCGCGACCGTCTGCCCGGACTCGCGAAGCGCGTTCTGCACCGCGCCGTCGAGGTCCTGCCCGTCATCGGAGTAGACGCGGTCGCCGAAGGCGTCTCGCAGATGCGAGCCGACGCCCTCGAGCGCCTCGAGCGGCCCGTCGAGGGTCACCTCGAGCTCGCCGTCCCGCGCGCACACGGCGACCCCGACCTGCTCGTCGTCACGGTCGTCGAGCCGCTCCATCGCCTGGACGAACTGCGACTCCGGGACGGCGAAGATGCGCAGCACCTTGCGGGGAGGGTGCTGGCCTCGGGCGAGGAGCTCGCTCAGTGGCGCGCGAGCCGCCGCCCAATCCCACATCTGGGCGCGCTCCCACGGTGGGCCCGGCAGGACGACGACGAGTGCCTGTCCGGCGGCGAGCACCGCGCCCGGTGCGGTGCCGGCGGCCGGGATGAGGTCGGCACCGCTCGGAAGGAGCGCCTGGCGGTCGAGTAGGCGCTCCCGCAGGTCCGGGTCGAGGCGCA
This sequence comes from Thermoleophilia bacterium, assembly GCA_028285405.1. GTDB lineage: Bacteria > Actinomycetota > Thermoleophilia > Miltoncostaeales > Miltoncostaeaceae > JANQPH01. The sequence continues at coordinate 23,238 of JANQPH010000008.1, read as the reverse complement.
TGTGCGCGGTGCGCTCCGCGACGGTGCGGCGCGCCTGTGCATCGATGGCGAGGCCGACGCCGGCGCCGCGCGCGACCGCCTCCATCGTGAGGTCGTCGGCCGTGGGGCCGAGGCCGCCGGTCGTGACGAGAAGCTCGATGCCGTCGGCGATCGCGCCCGACACCCGCGCGGCGATGTCGTCGACCCGGTCCCCGAGCACGACCGTCTCGGCGATCCGGACGCCGTGTGCCCAGAGGCGCTGGGCGATCGGGCCCGCGTTGCCGTCGGCGATGCGCCCGGTCAGCACCTCGCCGCCGGTCACGAGGATGGTCGCCCGGGGGCCGGAGGGATCAGCCAGCTGAGACCAGCCTGGCGCCGGAGCGCGACACCACGTAGTTGCCGGTCTGCTCGCTCAGCACGACCGGCGAGCCGTCAACCGTGACCGTCAGCGACGATGCGTTGCCGGCCCGCAGCCAGACGCTCCGGCCGACGTTCCAGTTGCGCGACTCCCCCGCGGGGAGGGTTCCCGCGAACAGCACGGGCCCCGTGGAGTTGCGACCCCTGATCTCGATCCAGGACCCCTCGGTCCCGGGTGTCGCCTGGACGTTGATCGCGACCAGCTCGCTCGCCTCCCGGGACGGGGTCTCCGGCGGATCGACCGGTGTCGGGAGCACTTCGGGGCCTTGCGCCTCGGTCGTCGCGGGGACGACCGGCGGAGCCGAGTCGTTCTGACCGATGCCCAGCCAGACGAGCAGCGCGACTCCGGTCACGCCTCCGATGGCGAGCCACAGCAGCTGCGCCTCGCTTCGTCGGCGCCGACGACCGCGACGGCGCTCGCCGGTCTCGCCGCGTGAGCGACGGCGCGGGGACGGGAGGATTCGCCGCTCCTCTGAGGACTCGGTCGGGAGCCCCCCGAAGCGGTGGTCGTACTCGTCGAGGACGAGCCGTCCGTCGAGGTCGAGGAACTCGGCGTACGTCCGCAGGAACCCCCGCACATACGCAGGAGAGGGCAGCACCTCGAAGCTCTCTTCCTCCATCGCGCGCAGGTACTTGGCGCGAATCTTCGTGGCGTCCTCGCACTCGCGGATGTCGAGGCCCTGCCGGGTCCTCGCTTCGCGAAGGGTGTTGCCGATCTCGAACATGCGATGGGCAATCGCTCGGGGGCTCGGGCGTCGCCGACCCTAGTCGAGTTCGTGCCGACGGGTCAACTCGACCGATCCGGGCGGACATCGTCGCAGGCCCGCCGGCCACCCCCGGGATCCCGGGGGTGGTCACATGATCTGCGGCGTCCCAGCCGGGCTGGACGTGGGCGGATCCTCAGCGTCGTCCTCGACCGGTGTTCGTCCGAGGACGCGGTCGACCTCGCCCGGGCCGATGAGCACCGAGCGCGGCTTGCTGCCCTCGTGCCCGGAGACGACGCCCAGCTGCTCCATGGCGTCCACCAGTCGGCCGGCGCGGGCGTAGCCGACACCGAGGCGCCGCTGCAGCAGCGAGACCGACGCCGTCCCCTGCTGGACGACGAGCTCGACGGCGTGCTCGAGCATCTCGTCGCGATCCGCGTCTGGTCGGCTCTCGGGCTCGTCGGCGCGCTCCATCAGCTCCTCGCGCAGGACCGGCCGTCCCTGTGTGCGCCACGCGTCGGTGATCGCCTGGATCTCGTCCTCGCTGACGTACGCGCCCTGGAGGCGCTGGAGTCGCGAGGAGCCGACCGGACGAAACAGCATGTCCCCCCCGCCGAGCAGGCTCTCGGCCCCACCGGCGTCGAGGATCACGCGCGAGTCGACCTGCGAGGACACGGCGAACGCGACCCGCGAGGGGACGTTCGCCTTGATCATCCCCGTGATGACGTCGGCGGACGGGCGCTGGGTCGCGAGGACGAGGTGGATCCCGACCGCGCGGCTCTTCTGCGCGAGCCGGATGATCGCGTCCTCGACCTCGGCTGGCGCGACCATCATCAGGTCGGCCAGCTCGTCGATCACGACCAGCACGTTGGGCATGGGCGGCTCGCCCTGGGCGGCTCTGGCGGCGTTCCAGTCGCGCAGGTTCCGCGCCCGCGACATCCCCATCAGCTCGTAGCGGTTGTCCATCTCGCGCACGATGTTTGCCAGCACGGCGGCGGCGTCCTTCATCCGCGTGACGACGGGCGTGAGCAGGTGCGGGATGCTCTCGTAGTGGTTGAGCTCGACCTTCTTGGGGTCGATCAGGATCAGCCGCAGCTCGTTCGGCGTCGCCCGCAGCAGGATCGAGGCGAGCAGCGCGTTCAGGCACACGCTCTTGCCGGTTCCGGTCGAGCCGGCGATCAGCAGGTGCGGCATCTTGGCCAGGTCGACGTAGATCGGCTTCCCGGCGATGTCGAGGCCGAGCCAGGTGACGAGCGGCCCGGCCTGGTCGGGGAAGTCGCGGTAGAGGTCGCCGAGGGTGACCAGGCGGGCCTCGGGGTTCGGCACCTCGACGCCGACGGCCCGCTTGCCGGGGATCGGCGCGATCACCCGGATCTCGTCGCGAGCGGCGAGCGAGTACGCGAGGTCGTCCCGAAGCGCCGAGACCCGGCCGATCTTCGTTCCGGGAGCGAGTCGCAGCTCGTAGCGCGTCACGCGCGGGCCGCTGACCGCGTCGGAGACCTGCGCGTCGATACCGAAGTGCCCGAGCGCCTCGACGAGCCGCGAGGAGGTCTCCTCGATGACCGCCGGCGACATCCGGCCCGGGCCGTCGGACTTGCGCAGCAGTGAGGCGGGCGGTGGCGTGAATCGAGTCACATCGCGGCGGGGCACCTTCGGTGCCTCGAGGACCTCGGCCTCCGGCTCCGGAGCGAGGGGCTGGTCGGTGAAGACATCGGCCTCCTCGTCGGGGGGCATGTCGAGGGGCTCCTCCTCGAAGGCCAGGGGGTCGGGCTCGACCTCCGGCTCGGCGGCGACGTCCTCGTCGTCCTCCTCGAGACCGAGCGCCGGCGAGGGCGGGAGCGCCGAGGGCTCCTCGAAGATGTCCGGGAACTGCGATGCCCCGTCGAGCGGAGGGCCGACCTCGCCGCGCCGCGCCGACGGGTCGTCGGTCTTCGGGAGGACCCGGACCCGAAGGGCCTGCCCACCACGAACGGCGGCTTCGGTGGCGCTCGCCATCCCGTGCCCCATCCGGCGGCTGGCGGTGGCGGCGCCGGCAGACGAGCGGCGCAGGAGCACCTCGAGCGAGGCGCCCGACACCAGGATGGCGCCCGCGATCAGGCCCAGCACGACGATGATCGTGCTCCCGACGTCACTGACGGTGGCCGAGGTGAGCCGGTAGAGCGACTCGCCGATCACGCCCCCGCCCTCCATCATGGCGGCCGAGTCGAACCAGGAGACGCGGGCGGGCCCCGGCAGGCCGAGCAGGCCGCCCGCGAGGGCCAGCGTCAACGCGCCGATCAGGAGGCCACAGCCGGCGAGAAACGAACGGCTCCGAAGGAGCGGATGGTTGAGGATCAGCAGGATGCCCGCCCCGGCGAGCAGGAGCGGCGAGAGCAGCACGGCTCGCCCGACCACCAGGCGCACGAGATCCTCGAGTCCGGCTCCGACCGGCCCCGTGGCGACTCCCGCATAGAGCGTCAACGCAAGAAACGCCCCGACCGCGATCAGCGACACACCCACGATCTCGCGGGTCGTTCCGGTCCGTTGGGCCTGCGGTGCTCGGCGGGCTGGAGCCCGGCGGGTCCCGGAGCGCTTCTTGCGGCGCGGAGCCACCTGGGTCGTCAATTGCGGCCTCCTCGCGCGTTTGCGTACCTGGCCGAACCGACTTCGCCCCAGGGGGCGCGAGTCCTACCCGCGGTGTCGGGTGATCCGGGAGGCCCTCGTGCCCCCCGTGGGCGCCTCGCGCCTGGTCACACCTCCACGATGACGGGCAGGACGATCGGTCGCTGACCGCTCGCGCGCTTCACGGCACCCGCGACGGCGTCGTGGAGCCGGTGCTGGAGGACGCTGAACTCGGTCACGCGCGCCCCCGCGGACTCCGAGAGCGTCTCGAAGACCGCGGCGCGCGTCTCGGCCAGGACCTCCGGGTTCTCTCCGCCGGACATCCCTCTCGTGACGATGTCCGGCTCGCCGGTGAGGGCGCCGTTGCTCGCGGAGATCGAGACGACCACCAACACGAGTCCGTCCTCGGCAAGGTGCCGTCGGTCGCGAAGGACCTCCTCCCCCACCTCGTCCGAGGCCACCCGGTCGACGTAGCTCATGCCGACCTCGGCCCGCCCCACGATCTCGACGCCATTGGTCGTCACGTCGAGCACGTCGCCGTTCTCGAGCATGTGCAGGTGCCCGCCCGGGATGCCGAGCTCACCCGCGAGCTCGGCGTGCGCACGCTGCTGGCGCAGCTCGCCGTGGATCGGGGCCATGTGCTCGGGGCGCAGCAGCTGCAGCATCAGCTCGATGTCCCAGGCGCTGCCGTGGCCGGACACGTGGAAGGTGGCGCCGGCGGACTCCCGGGTGATCACTCGGGCTCCGACCCGTCGCAGCCGGTTGATGGTCTCGTTGATCGCAAGCTCGTTGCCGGGCACCGTCCGGGCCGAGTAGACGACGGTGTCGTCGGGCTGGATCTCGACGAGCGGGTGCTCCCCGCGGGCCATTCTGCTGAGGGCCGCGAGCGGCTCGCCCTGGCTGCCGGTGCAGATCAGCACCTGCTCGTCCGGCGGCAGCTGGTCCAGCTCGCGGGGGGAGACGAGCGTGCCGTTCGGTGGCTTCAGGTAGCCCAGGTTCATGGCGATGTTGACGTTGCGGACGAGCGAGCGGCCCACGAGCGCCGCCGAGCGCCCGTCGAGGTACGCCGCCTTCAGGATGTTCTCGACGCGGTGGACGTGCGAGCTGAAGGTCGTGACGATGACCCTGCCGTCGCTGCTCGCGAACAGGCTCCGCATCCCGGCCAGCACCGCGGACTCCGGCTTGGGCGGGGCGTCGCGGACCTCGGCGTTCGTCGAGTCGGCCAGGAGCAGTCGCACGCCCTCCTCGCCGAGCTGCGCCAGCCGCGGGATGTCCATGTGCCGCCCCGTGCGAATCGCCTCCTCGCGCTCCTCGCCACGGAACGGCGCCGCCTCGTATCGGAAGTCGCCGGTGTGGACGATCCGGCCGACCGGCGTCGTGATCGACACCGCGACGCAGTCGGGAACGCTGTGGATCAGCGAGACGAACTCGACCTCGAACGGCCCGATCCGATGGTGCGCCCCACCGCCGGCCTCGATCAGCTCGGCGTCGCCGACCAGGCCGTGCTCGTCGAGCTTGCTGCGGACCAGGCCGAGGGTGAAGCGCGGCGCGTAGACCGTGATCGGTCCGACCGCTCGCATGAGGAACGGCAGGGCGCCGATGTGGTCCTCGTGCGGATGGGTCAGGACGACGGCGGCGAGCGTCGCCTCGGGCCGCTGCACGTAGGCGAAGTCGGGGATCACCAGGTCGACACCCATCTGATCGTGGCGCGGGAAGGTCACGCCGCAGTCGATGACGAGCATCTGGCCGTCGATCTCGACGACCGTCATGTTCTTGCCGAACTCCCCCGTTCCGCCGAGGGGGACGATCCGAACCGCGCCCGGGGCCGCCGCCGGCGGCTCCGCGTCAGGCACGAGCGAGCACGCCCTGGCGCTCGAGCACCGTCCGCAGGATCTCGCGCTGGACCGTGGTGGCCCGGACCAGGGGCAGGCGCAGCTCGTCCGAGGGGATCACCCCGATCATCTCGAGCGCGGCCTTGATGAGGATCGGGTTCGAGGTCACGAAGAGGGCAGCGTAGAGATCGGCCAGCGCCGTATCCAGGTTGCGCGCTTCCTCGAGGTCACCGCGCCGCGCCGCGTCGGCCACGGCCGCCATCTGCGGACCGGCGATGTGCGATGCGACCGAGATGACGCCGTCGCCCCCGGCCTCGAGCACCGGCAGCAGCATGTCGTCGTTGCCGGCGTAGACCGACAGCCCGGGAATGGCCACGGTGCCGGCGGTCTCCTCCGGCGCCGGGTTGGCCTGCTTCAGCCCGGTCACCTGCGGAATCTCGGCGAGCTCGGCGATGACGTCGGGAGGCATGTTGAGCGCCGTCCGGCTGGGGATGTTGTAGAGGATGACCGGAAGGCCGACGTCGGCGATCGCGCGAAAGTGGGCGACCAGGCCCTCGCGCGGGGGCTTGTTGTAGTACGGCGTGACCGCGAGAACGGCGTCCACCCCGACCTCTGCGGCCCGCTCGGTCAGCCGGACCGAATGGGCGGTGTCGTTGGACCCCGTGCCGGCGACGACCTTGAGCCCGTCGTCCCGGAGGTCACAGGCGACCCGGAACAGCTCGACCTTCTCGGCGTCGTCGAGCGTCGACGCCTCGCCGGTCGTCCCCGCGACGACGACCGAGTCGGTCGCATGGCCCTTGAGGTAGCGGACGAGGTCGGCGAACGCGTCCGTGTCGATCCGAAGGTCGGCGTCGAACGGCGTCACCGCGGCCGTGAGGATCGCGCCGAGCACGTCGCAACACTAGCGGGCGCACGGGCGCATGGCTCCGTCCGGGGTCCGGGCCGGTGTCGTCCCGCGGAGCCGAGACGATCGGCCCGCCCCATCACGTCGCGGGCGGGCCGATCGTCACCTCGCTACGCGGACGTCGGGTCGAAGTCCGGGTCGAGCTGGATCGCCGCGAACCCGGCGCCCGCGGGGTCCATCGCCGGGAACATGCGCCCCGGCGGGGTGTCGAACGGCTCCATCATCAGCTGGCCGCCGGCGGCCTTGACGGTCTCCGCCGAACGATCGGCGTCGGCGACGGCGAAGTAGATGGCCCAGTGGGTCGGCACGTTCGGCAGCGACCGGGCGCTCGCCACCGGAGCGCCGTTCACCGTGAACATCTTGGACGGGTTGCCCTGCGGGTCGGGCATGTCCGTCGCCCCCCATCCCAGCACGCCGGTGTAGAAGTCGCTGGCGGCGGGGACGTCGGCGGTGACCAGGTCGGCCCATGTGAACGCGCCAGGCTCGTTGACGACCGCCGCGCCGGAGGAGTCGTCGTTCTTCCAGACCCCGACGACACCGCCGGTCGGGTCACGGAGGATCGCCATTCGCAAGATGCCCATGACGTCCATCGGCTCCTGCAGCACCATCCCACCCGCCTCGCTCGCGGCGGCCGCGGTCGCGTCGACGTCGGCCACCGTGACGTAGGTCGTCCAGGCCGGAGGCGCGCCCATCTGCCTCATCTCGTCGGGCTGGGGCATGATCCCGGCCAGCGGCCCCTGGCCGAGGCTCGCGGTCTCGTACTCCATCTCGCCGCCCGGCACCGACTCGTAGCTCCAGCCGAAGACCGCGTTGTAGAAGGTCTTGGCGCCTTCGACGTCCGTCGTCGCCAGGTCGACCCAGGACGGCGTCCCGGGTGCGTACTCGCTCACTTGCGGCATGTGCCCTTCCTCTCGTCGCGGGCGGGATGCGCGCCCAGCAGGCGCGTCAACTGGACGACGACCGGGCCACCCCGAAATCGACGGGGTCCGCCACAGCGGCTCCGGCGACGGTGGGTCACGGGCGGCTCAAGCCGTCGGTCGAGGGTCGATCGCGGATCGCTCGCCCAGGGCCGCCGGGGGCAGCGGCTCGAGGCTCGGCTCCGCGGTCAGCAGATCGGGGTCGGCGACCTTCCAGTAGACCCGCCGGGCCCACGGCTGGAAGCGCTCGGACGCCACGTATCGGCCGAAGCCCTCGAACATCGGGTCCGGGAGTCGGCCCAGGACGACCTGCAGCCGGTCGAGGATCCGATATCCCCTGGAGTGGGACCTGACGACCGCGCGATAGCGCGACAGCGCCTCTGGGAGGGTCAGATCGCCGCGTCGGGCGAGCTCGGCCAGGCGCCCCGCGATCTGCCCGTACACCAGGGCCGGCCGGATGCCCTCGCCGGTCACCGGCAGGCAGTGGCCGGCGGCGTCGCCGACGACGAAGGCGCTGTCCCGGATCGGCTCGCCGAGACGGGAGGTGAAGAACCCCCCGTGGGTGTGGCCCGGGCTGCCCAGATCGAGATCTCCGAGGAACTCGCTCAGCTCGGGCGACAGCGAGGACTCCCCCGAGTAGGTCGCGAGCCCCGCGCGGACGTGGTCGCCCGCGGGGAACACCCAGTAGAACCGCCGATTGCGCCGCCCACCCCCGACGTAGAAGTGCAGGCCATCGCCCACGTAGGGCTGCCGCGACTCCAGGCCGAAGCTTCTGCGCGTGACCCGGGCTCGCTTCTTGCGGGCGGCCTGCGCCGCGGTCCGCCACCCCGTCGCGTCGATGACGACCGGGGACTCGAACCGGCCCTTCGAGGTCGCGACGACACCCTCGGACGCGCTCTGGACCCGCGCGCGCAGGAAGCGAGCGTCGCTGTGCTCGAAGAACGATCGGCAGAAGGACCGGTAGTCGAAGGTCGCGTACGGGAAGAAGTCCAGCGTCTGCGCGTGGCGGGCCGTGTGGACGACGATGTCGTCGTGGAGCTGCTCGGCCGTGTGCATCAGGTCGAGGTTCTCGAGGCACGCGACCGGGACGGCGGAGGCCGACGTCTCGCCGTCCCCGATCTCGCCGCTATCGATCATGAGCACACGCCCGCCCAGCTGCGAGGCGGCCGCGAGGCCCCCGAACGAGGCGCCGCACACGATGGCGTCCCACTCGGTCGGCAGGGCCTGGCTCATTCGAGGCGTTGCCCCGCGATGTCCGCTCGGCTCCTGGTGACCGCCCGGGTGGCGGTGCCGCGCTCGATCGCGCTCATGTGACGGCTGTCGAGCAGGCGCTCCTCGAGTCGGAGGATCGCGTCGACGCGCTCGCGCCGGCCGTCCTCCGCGCGCGCTCCGACCGCCCGCCGCGCCGCGGCGAGGCAGGCGCAGTACGCCGCCAGCGCCTCCTGGCGGCCGGGCCCGGGACCGGTGTCCCAGATCCGGTAGCGCAGCGCGACGAGCTCGCGCTCCCAGTCGGCCGGATCGAGCGAGCGCGGGGGTCGCGTGACCCGGTGCGCCGCGGCGACCAGGCCCGACACCGAGCGCGCGCCGAGCTCGATCGCGCCACTCGCATGGGCCATCGCCGGTGCGAGGGCACGGCGCGCCTTGGTCTCGTCGCCCACGAGCAGCGTCGCGAGCGCGGTGGCTCGAGTCGAGCGCTGCGACGTGCCGCCCGGTGCGGTCACGTGCGGGGGATCTCCTCCCCGCTCTCCGGGTCGAGGCGGATTCCGTCGCGAATGCCCTCTCCCCGGGGTGCGGCGATCGTCAGCCACACCGCCTCGCGGTCCGAGTGGTTGCAGATCCGCCTCGGCGTGTCCTTGGGGAGTCGCAGCCAGTCGCCGTCGTCGACCGTGAGCGTCTCGCCGTCCACCACGACGTCCTGCGGGCCGCCGGAGACGAGCTGGTAGATCTCCTCCTGGGAGCGGTGGCGGTGATAGGCCATCTCGTGGCCCGGGCTGTAGCGCCACATCCTGACGGCCATGTTCTCGGCCTCGAGGGCTCCCGAGATGTCGCGTGAGCTGGCTCCGCCTCCGCGGCGCTCTCGCTCCTCGACGTCGTTCGTCGCGACCCGGCTGAAGTCGCCCACGTAGACCTCCGATCGTCGGGAATCGACTCTAGCAACGGGCCAGGGCGGTGCCGGGTCGCCCCTGAGATCAGGAGGAGATCCCCAAGATCGGCTCCATGCCGACCGTGAGCCCGGACCGGGTGGGGACGTCGCGGATCGCCATCACGACGCCGGGCATGAAGCTCTTTCGCGACAGCGAGTCGTGGCGGATCGTCAGGGTCTCGTCGAGCCCGCCCAGGAGCACCTCCTGGTGGGCGACGAGGCCCGGGAGCCGGACCGAGTGGATCGGCACGTGGCCCGGCATCCGCTCGGCCGTCAGCGCGGCGGTGCCCGAGGGGGCGTCCAGCTTGCGCTCGTGGTGCAGCTCGACGATCTCGGCGTGCGGCAGGTGCTCGGCCGCCATCTGGGCGAACCGCATCATCAGCACCGCCCCGACGGCGAAGTTCGGCGCGATGATCGCGTTGGGTCCCTCCCCCGCCGCGAGCTGGCGCAGCTGCTCGAGCTCGTCCTCGGTGAACCCCGTCGTGCCGACCACCGCGTGCGCCCCGGCCTCGAGGGACGCCTTCGTGTTGGCGAATCCGGTCGCGGGCGTCGTGAAGTCGACCACCACGTCCGCTGTGGTGGCGGCGAGCGCCGACGAGAGGTCGGCGAACACGCCGTCACCCGGCTCGAGGGCCGGGTCGGCCCGCGCGACGATCTGCATGTCGGTCTCGGCGGAGACCGCCTCGACGACGGCCTGGCCCATCCGACCGCCGGCTCCGGAGACGAGGACATCGATCACCGGTCCAGGCTATCCCAGCCAGGGTGACGGGGTCCCGCGACTATCCTCAGGTCGTGGCCCCCGCCGTCAGCGTCGAGCGACTCGTCAAGCGCTACGGCGACACGAAGGCGGTCGCCGGCATCAGCTTCGAGGTTGCGGCCGGCGAGGTGTTCGGGCTCCTCGGCCCCAACGGTGCGGGCAAGACGACCACCGTCGAGATCCTCGAGGGTCATCGCGAGCCCAGCGACGGGCGCGTTCGCGTGCTCGGCATGGATCCGTCCCGAGGTGGGCGGGAATACCGCGAGCGCATCGGCATCGTGCTGCAGTCGGCGGGCATGGAGCGCGAGCTGACGCCGCGCGAGGCGCTGGCCGCCCAGGCGCTCGCCTATCCGAGGCGTCGATCGGTCGACGAGGCGCTCGATCTCGTCGGCCTGCAGGAGAAGGCGCGGTCCCGTGTCGGCGATCTGTCGGGGGGGCAGCTGCGCAGGCTGGATCTGGCCCTGGCCCTGATCGGCGAGCCCGAGCTGATCTTCCTCGACGAGCCGACGACGGGTTTCGATCCGGCGGCGCGGCGGGAGTCCTGGTCGCTCGTGGAGCGCCTCCGGGAGCTCGGGACCACGGTGCTCCTCACGACCCACTACCTCGACGAGGCGCAGAACCTGGCCGACCGGGTCGCGGTCTTGGCGCACGGCGAGATCGTGGCGAGCGGCCCCCCCGATCGGATCGGCGCCGACCGACAGCTGATCAGCACGATCAGCTTCCGGATGCCCGAGGGGCTCGACCTTCCCGATCTTCCCGAGTCCTGCCGGTCCGGAGCCGTCCGAGCCGGTCGCGAGGTGAAGATCACGACCGCGGATCCGACGGCGCCGGTCCACGACCTGACCGGCTGGGCGCTCGAGCGTGGCCTCGATCTCGCGGATCTCTCGGTCACGCGGCCGACGCTCGAGGACGTCTACCTGGACATCGTCGGGGCCGCGCGATGAGCGGCTCGCAGGGACGGACACCGGCCCCGGTGCTGCTGTGGTCGCAGATCACATACCAGAACCGGGTCTTCCGGAGGACCCCGGTCTCGGCGTTCTTCACCCTGATCTTCCCGTTGATGCTCCTGTTGATCTTCGCCGCCATCTTCTCCGGGCAGACCGTCGACGTCGGGACCGGGGGCGAGATCGACATCGCGCAGTTCTACGCGCCCAGCCTCGCGGCGTTCGCCGCGGCGTCGGCCACGTACACCAACCTGGCGGTCGGGGTTTGCATCTCTCGCGACGACGGCGTCCTGAAGCGTGTCCGGGGCACCCCGCTCCCCCCCTGGATCTACCTGGGAGGCCAGGTCGGCAACGGGATCCTCGTCGGCGCTGTCGCGGTCAGCATCATGATGCTCGTCGGCGCGCTCGCCTACGGCGTCGAGATCCGCCCCGAGGCGATCCCCGCCGCCATCCTGGCGTTCTTGGTCGGGGTGGCCGCATTTGCGGCCCTCGGCCTGGCGGTCGCGGCGCTCACCCCGACCGGATCGGCGGCGTCCGCGGTCGCGAACGCGATCCTGCTGCCGCTCGCGTTCATCTCGAACGTGTTCATCCCGCTGCAGGACCCGCCGACGTGGCTGGCGACGCTCGGCGACATCTTCCCGCTGAAGCCCTTCGTGACGGCCTTCTCCGAGCCGTTCTCCCCGTTCTCGACCGGGGCGGCGATCGAGTGGAGGGACCTCCTCGTGGTCGCCGCGTGGGGCGTCGTCGGCGTCGTCGTCGCCCTCCGGTACTTCCGCTGGGAGCCGCGCCCCGGTGCGCGCGGGCGCCGCTCACGGGGCCGACGGGCACAGCACGAGGGCTGACCGTCCGGCCGTCGCCGCAGGCGGCCCGTCACATCCGTGTCACGACCATCCGGCGAGGCCCACATGCGCCCGCCGATCGCCCACGCTTCGCGCGACTCGCCGACGCCGGTCGCACGACTCGGAGGCTGAATGGGAACCCTGGCGGCGCCAGCACGGACGTACAAGGGACTGACCTCGGTCCAGTGGCGCGTGTGGCTCAGCGCGGCGATGAGCATCTTCCTCGACGGGTACGACCTGTTCATCATCGCGGTCGCCTTTCCGCTGATCGACCGGCAGATGGACATCCCATCCTATCTGGCCGGCGCCATCGCCGCGTCGGTGGTCGCGGGCGCCGTCGTGGGCGCGGCGGCGATCGGATCCCTGGCCGACAGGTTCGGCAGGAAGATGATGTTCAACTACGCGATGGGCGCGTTCATCGTGATCACCATCTTCACGGCGATCGCGTGGGACCCGTACTCGCTGCTGGTCGGGCGCTTCCTCATGGGGATCGCCATCGGCGCTGTCTACCCGCTGTCGGCGGCCACCCTGACCGAGTTCATGCCGGAGTCGCTCAAGCGGCGGACGCTGTTCGTGAGCGCCTTCTCGTTCCAGGCCCTCGGCATCTTCATCGGCGCGGGCATCGGCGTGGGGATCCTGCTGCTCGACCCGCACGAGAGCGCCTGGCGGTTCATGCTCCTGTCCGGGCTGATCCCGGCGATCGCGGTCATCCTCCTGCGGAGGGGCATCCCCGAGACGCCGGAGTTCCTCCGGTCGAGAGAGGCGGCTGCTGCCGAGCGCAAGACGCCGTTCAGGCAGCTGTTCGCGCCCGGCACCCGGATTCGGACGGCGCTGGCCTCCGGCCCGTGGTTCCTCATGGACATCGCCCTGTACGGCATCGGCTTCGTCACGCCGACGATCGTCGGTGCGCTGGCGCTGGCCAACAGCGACGACGACTTCATCTCCAAGGACATCGCCCAGACCGAGGCGACGGCCCTGCTGGACATCTTCCTGGTGCTCGGGTTCGCGGCCGCCATCATCATGGTGGCCCGCCGGGTCAACACCATGCGAATGCAGTGGATGGGCTTCGCCGGGATGGCCCTGGCGATGCTCCTGCTGGCGTTCGCGGCCACCGAGACCGGCCCCCCGCATCCGAGCGGGGTGGACGGCGACACCTGGGCGCTGTTCCTCACGATCATCGGGTTCGCGCTCTTCAACTTCTCGGTGAACGCCGGCCCGAACCCCGCCACGTACCTGCACGGCGCCGAGCTGTTTCCCTCCTACATGCGGGGAAGCGGCCACGGGTTCGCCGCGGCGTGCGGGAAGTTGGGCGCGGTGATCGGGCTGTTCGTCCTGCCGATCATCGAGGGCATCTCGCTGTCGGTGATGCTGCTCGTGGTCGCGGCGGTGAGCGTCGCCGGCATGCTCATGACCGGCGTGCTCAGCCGGATGCTCGCGCTGGAGTCCCGACCGGCGATCGCGGAGGTGCCCGCGGGGGTCGGCGTCGTGGCGGTGGAGGAGGAGTCCCGCTAGGCGGCGAGCGCGGCCGAGAGCGGCTCGACGCCGCGACGGATCTCGTCCGCCCGGGGCCCGATCGCCGCGACCGACATCAGCTCGGGGCGCCACATCTCGTTCGCGACCTGCTGGACGTCCTCCGCTGTGACCGCCTGCACCCGTGCCGCCAGCTCGTCCATCGACAGGAGCTCACCGTCGCCCAGGTGGGTGCGGCCGATTCGGTGCATGCGGTTCGCGGGGCTCTCGAGGCCCAGCAGGAGGCGCCCGACGAGGTGGTCCCGCGTCCGCGTGAGCTCTGCGGCGGGCACCGGCTCCTCGGCAATCCGCTGCAGCTCGGTGGCGACGACCTGGACGGCCTCGCGCAGGTTCTCCTCGCGCGTTCCGAGGTACACGCCCAGCTGCCCGATCTCCCGATAGCTCGTGGCGTAGGTCCCGACGGCGTACGCGAGCCCTCGCCGCTCCCTCACCTCCTGGAAGAGGCGGCTGCTCATCGAGCCGCCGAGGATCGAGTCGAGAACCGCGAGCGCGTGGCGGCGATCGTCGTTCCGCGGGAGTCCGGGCCCGGCGAGCGCGAGGTGGACCTGCTCGGTGGGCTTCTCCCGCGCCAGGAGGCGGGGTGTGCTCGGGTTGGCGGGCTCCAGCTGGTCCGATCCCTCTCCCCGACCGAGCTCGGTCAGGTGTCGCTCGGCGAGCGCGACGATCTGCTCGTGGGCGACGTGTCCGGCGGCCGCCACCACCACGCGCGGAGCGACGTAGTGGCGCCGGTGGTGGGCGGAGACCACGTCGGCGTCGACCGAGGAGATGACCCCGGTGGTGCCGATCACGGGCCGTCCCAGCGGCTGGCCGGGGAAGACGGCTTCTGCGGCCAGGTCGTGGACGAGATCGCCGGGATCGTCCTCGTACATCGCGATCTCCTCGAGGACGACCTCTCGCTCCTGCTCGAGATCGCGCATCGAGGGGCGGATCAGCATGTCGGCGAGCGCCTCGAACGCGGCATCGACCTGGGTGTCGAGGACCCGCGCGTACAGCGCCGTGTGGTCGCGGCCGGTGAACGCGTTCACCTCGCCACCCATCCCGTCGAAGAGCTCCGCGATGTCGCGAGGGCCCCGCGTCGGGGTGCCTTTGAAGAGCATGTGCTCGAGGAAGTGGGAGAGGCCGCTGGCCTCCGGGGCCTCGTGCCTCGACCCCACTCCGATCCAGATGCCGATCGCCACGGACCGCAGCGACGGCATCTCCTCCGAGACGACCCTGACGCCCGAGGGCATCAGGGTCGTCTTCGGATGACTACTCACTCTCGGCTGCGGCCAACCGCCGGCGCCGGCGACGACGGCGTGGTGGGCTGTCGTCCTCCGAGCCGTTCGAGTCGTCGGCGCTCTCGTCGCCGACCATGCGCAGTCCGATCCGACCGCGGGCCTTGTCGACCTCGGCCACCGTCACGTCGACGGTGTCGCCGCGGTTGATGACGTCCTCGACCTTCTCGACGCGCTCGCTGCCCAGGTTGCTGATGTGGAGCAGCCCGTCGACGCCCTTGGTCAGCTCGACGAAGGCACCGAAGGCGGTCGTCTTGACGACCTTCGCGCCCATGTAGGTGTCGCCGACCTCGACGTCCTTGGTGAGCGCCTTGATCGCCTCGACCGCCTGGTCGGTCCGCGGCCCCTCGGCGCCGTAGACGCTGACGAGCCCGTCGTCCTCGATCGTGATCTCGACCTCGTAGTCGGCCTCGAGCCCGCGAATCGTCTCGCCGCCCTTGCCGATCACGGCGCCGATCTTGTCTGGGTCGACCCGGATGCTGGTGATCCGCGGGGCCCACGGGGACATCTCCTCGCGCGGCTCGGCGATCGTCTCGGCCATGCGGCCCAGGATCTCGTGGCGCGCCGTGCGTGCCTGCTCGAGGGCGCTCTTCATGATCTCCGGCGTGACGCCGGAGATCTTGATGTCCATCTGCAGCGCGGTGACCCCGGCCTCGGTGCCGGCCACCTTGAAGTCCATGTCGCCGAGGTGGTCCTCGTCGCCCTGGATGTCGGTGAGGATGACGTGGTCGTCGCCCTCCTTGATCAGGCCCATCGCGATCCCGGCGACCGGCCGGGTGAGCGGGACGCCGGCGTCCAGCAGCGCCAGGGTCGATCCGCAGACCGACGCCATCGACGAGGACCCGTTGCTCTCAAGGGTCTCCGAGACGAGGCGCAGGGTGTACGGGAACGCCTCCTCGTCGGGGACCATCGGCAGGAGTGCCCGCTCGGCGAGCGCGCCGTGGCCGATGTCGCGTCGCTTCGGCCCGCGCATGAAGCCGGTCTCGCCAACGCTGAACGGCGGGAAGTTGTAGTGGTGGATGTAGCGCTTGGTCGTCTCGGGGCCGATGCCGTCGATCCGCTGCGCCTCACGGGCCGTGCCGAGCGCGAGGACCGTCATGACCTGGGTCTCGCCGCGCGTGAAGAGCCCGGATCCGTGGCTGCGCGGCGCGATGCCGACATCGCTCGACACCGGGCGGATCTCGGTGACACCCCGTCCGTCGGGCCGCTTCTTGTCCACGGCGATCCGCTTGCGGATGAGGCGCTTGGTGAGCGTGTCGAACGCGGAACCGAGCGCGGCCGCCTCGTCCGGGTCGGGCTCCCCGCCCAGGACCTTCTCGATCGCCTCCGAGCGAAGCGCGGCCAGCTTGTCGCGGCGCTCCAGCTTGCCCTGCTCCTGGGTCGCCTCGTCGAGCGCGGCGCCGACGGCCTTCTCGACCTTGCCGACGAGCGCCTCGTCGGTCTCGGCCGCGGTGACCTCCCACTTGGGCTTGGCGGCCTTTGCGGCCAGCGCCTCCTGTGCCTCGCACAGGCGCACGATCTCCTCGTGGGCGATCTGGAGCGCTTCCAGGAGGGCGTCCTCGTCGACCTCCTTGGCGCCCGCCTCGACCATCGAGATCGCGTCCTTCGAGCCCGCCACGATGAGGTCGAGCGTGGACTCCTCGATCTCCTGCATGGTCGGGTTGATGATGAAGTCCTCGTCGATCATCCCGATCCGGACGGCGCCGATCGGGCCGTCGAACGGAAGGCCCGACAGCATCAGCGCGGCGGACGCGCCGTTGATGCTCAGGATGTCGAAGGCGTTGATCTGGTCGGTCGAGATGATCGTCGACACGACCTGCACCTCGTTGCGAAAGCCCTTCGGCCACAGCGGGCGAATCGGGCGGTCGGTCATGCGCGCCGTCAGCGTCGCGCGCTCGCTCGGCCGGCTCTCACGCTTGATGAAGCCCCCCGGGATCTTCCCGGCGGCGTACATCCGCTCCTCGACGTCGACGGTCAGCGGGAAGAAGTCCCCGCCAGGTCGGGGCTCGCGGGCTCCCACGGCCGTGCACAGCACGACGGTGTCCCCGCAGCGCATCAGCACCGAGCCGTCGGCCTGCTTGGCCAGCCGCCCGGTCTCGAGGGAGATCTCCTGTCCCCCGACCTCGACCTTCTCGATCTCTACTGCCATCTCTTCGTTCCCCTATCCGGCCGCGCGTCAGGCGCAGGCCGCGTCCATGCCCGCCATCCTGCGGGCGCAAGTTGATCGCCGGCGCGGTGCGCGGCGCTTCACCGACGGATGCCGAGCCGAGTGGTCAGCTCGCGATATCCGTCGAGATCGGTGCGCTGGAGGTACTTCAGCAGGCGCCGGCGGCGACCCACCATCTTCAGGAGGCCTCTGCGCGAGTGGTGGTCCTTGTGGTGCGATCGGAGGTGTTCCGTGAGCGCGTTGATTCGCTCGGTCAAGATCGCGATCTGGACCTGGGGCGAGCCGGTGTCCGCGTCGTGGCGGCGATGCTCGCCAATGACCTCTTGCTTGCTCTCCTTCGTGAGCACGCTGTGCCTGTCTCCTCGTGTCCGGCCACGTCGCAGCGGTGATGCCGCGGCGGGCTAAGTGCGTCTCAGTGGGCGTCCCGACACGGCTCTCGGCTGGTGCCGAGCGCGGGACCGGAACATCCACGCGCTGATGAGGGTAGCAAGGTGTGCCGCCGCGGCGAACGTGAAGGGCGATCTCGCCCCCCGCGGCGGCGGTCAGAGCTGGATCAGCTCTCGGGTGCGCTCGATGTCGGCCTCGACCTGCTCGAGCAGATCGTCGACCGAGTCGAATCGGCGCTCGTCGCGCAGACGACCGGCGAACTCGACGCCGATGGTTGCGCCGTAGAAGTCCCCACCGTCGTAGTCGAGCAGGTGCGCCTCGAGGCGCGGCGCGGGCTGGGCATCGGCGGTGAACGTGGGCGAGGTGCCGATGTTGACCGCGGCCGCGAAGCGATCTCCCTCCAGGTGCCCGATCGCCGCGTAGACCCCGTTGGCCGGAACGGCCAGCCCGGGCGCGAGGGCGAGGTTCGCCGTCGGGATCCCGAGCGTGCGCCCCCGGCCATCCCCCTTGGTCACCGTTCCGTCGATGCGATGGGGTCGGCTGAGGAGGGGCGTTGCCTCGTCGACCCTGCCCTGGGCGACCAGCCGCCTGATCCTGGTCGACGAGATCGGCTTGCCGTCGGCGCTCGTGACGGTCGGTGGCGTGTCCACCGTGAGCGCGCGAGTCCTTCCGTACTGGCGCAGCATGTCGACCGTGCCCACCCCGCCGTGCCCGAATCGAAAGCCGTCGCCCACGACCACGCAGTCCGCGCCGATCGGCGGCGCGCAGAGCATCTCGGCGAAGCGGTCCGCGCGAATCCTCGAGAAGGCGCGCGTGAACGGCACGACCAGGAGCTCGTCGACGTCGAGCTCGCCGAGCAGCGCCGTCTTGCGCGCCTGGGGCGTCAGCACGGCTGGCGTCAGCTCGGGCTTCAGCACGGACAGGGGGTGGGGCTCGAATGTCATCACCATGCTCGCGACCTGCCGCGACTGCGCGAGGCCGAGCGCGTGCCGCACGACGGCCTGATGCCCGAGGTGGACGCCGTCGAACGTCCCGATCGCGACCACGCGCCGGGGCCCCCCCAGGGGGAGCGCTCCGATGCTCGGATATCGCTTCATGCCAGCACCACGATGGGTTGAAGCCTGCCATCACCGCCGCGGGCGATCGCAACCAGTCCCGCATCGCTCACGAGGGCGACCTCGGGTCGGTCGTCGTCGCTCTCGAGCGGTCGGCCGTGGGCGACCATCTCCGCCTCCGAGGGCGAGAGCCTGTGGGCCGGGAGGTGCCCGAGCGCGCGCTCGAGGCCGACGCCGCCCTCGATGCGGACCTCCTCCGGCGCGCAGGCGTCCTCCACGCCCAGGTCCGAGCCCACCTTCGTCCGCCGCAGGGCGGTGCAGTAGGCCCCACAGCCGGCCGCGGCGCCCAGATCGGCCGCCAGCTGGCGAATGTAGGTCCCGCTGCTGACCCGTGCGTGGATCGTGGCGCGGCCCGACGGGTCGGGCCCGTCGCGAAGCTCCAGCTCGTGGATCCGCACGGTGCGGGTCGGTGCGGCGACCTCCTCGCCCCGGCGAGCGCGTCGATAGAGCCGCTCCCCGTCGACCTTGACCGCCGCGAAGCTCGGCACGGTCTGCTCTTGCTCGCCCCGAAACCGGGCCATCAGGGCGGCGACCTCCTCGCGACCGGGCGGCTCACCGGCCTTCGTGATCGAGCCCTCCGGATCGCCCGTCGTGGACGTGAAGCCAAAGCCGATCTGCGCCTCGTAGGTCTTGTCCAGCCCGGTGAGGAAGCGGGCGAGGCGGGTCGCGCGGCCCACCAGGACGACCAGGAGACCGGTCGCGAACGGGTCGAGCGTTCCGGCGTGGCCGACGCGGACGCTCCGCCCCACCCCCGTGCGGATCCGGGCGACCACATCGTGCGACGTCGGGCCGGCGGGCTTGTCGACCAACCACACCGACGCGGCCGCGCCGTCATGCATCGAGCTGCGCCACGACCTGGTCGGTGATTCCGTCGATGAGCGCGTCGGGGGGCCCGGGCGCAGTGAACCCCGCCGCCGCACGGTGTCCGCCGCCGCCGTAGTGCCGGGCGATCGCTGACACGTCGACGTCCCCGGTCTGCGAGCGCAGCGACACCCGCAGCCCGCCGTTGTGGTCCGCCTCGCGGACGAGCGCGGCGACCTCGACGCCCTGGGCGGAGCGCATCAGCTCGACGGCGCCTTCGGCGTCTCGCCCGCCGGCGGCCGCGAAGTCGTCTGCATCGAGGGCGGCGACCATCAGCCGGCCTCCGGCGCGGCGCTCGGCTCGAGCGAGCGCCCGCCCCAGAAGCGCGAGCCGCTCGATCGGCTGCTCCTCGTAGAGGAGCCTGGAGAGGAGCTCGGCCCTGGCGCCGGCGTCGTGCAGGCGTGCCGCGATGCGATGTGCCTCGGCCCCGGTGTTCGTGTACGAGAAGCGGCCGGTGTCGGTCACGAGGCCGACGTAGAGCGGCTCGGCCACGGACCGGTCGATCGTCCACCCCGCCGCGTCGAGCACGTGGACCGCGACCTCCGCGCTGCTCGAGGCGTCCGGCTCGATCAGGTTCAGATCCCCGAAGCCGGGGTTGTCCTGGTGGTGGTCGATGTTGACGAGCACCTCCGCCCGATCCTGGCGAGCGTCCTCCCAGAGCCGGCTCGGGCTCGCGCAGTCGACCGCCACGAGCGTGACGCCGGGGCCGAGCTCGGGGTCGTGGTCGATCTGCTCGTCCGGCTCGAGCAGGAACGCCAGCTCGGCCGGCACGGGGGCCTCGTCCGGGTGGGCGAGGCGCACGTCCAGTCCGGCGCCCCGCATCGCACGGGCGAGCCCGAGCATCGTCCCGATCGCATCGCCGTCGGCGTTTCGATGCGAGGCGACCACGTATGCACGGTTCGGGTCGGACAGGGCGAGCGCCACGTCGGCCGGGCTCGCGGTCGCTCCTCGACGCTGGCGTGGATCATCGGTGCTCGCGGGAATCGGTCAGTCCTCGGTCTCAGGGGTCGCCACCTCGTCGATCAGCCTCGTGAGCCGCTCGGCGCGCTCCGCATGGTCGTCGTAGAGGAATGTGAGCTGCGGAGTGTGTCGGATTCGCAGCGCCGACCCGATTCGCCCCTGGAGCTGACCGCGGGCCGACTCGAGTGCCTCCATCGCCGGCTCGCGGTCGTCGGGAGACAGCGTGACGAAGTACACACGCGCGCTGGTCGTGTCGGGCGCCGCCTCGACTTGGGTGATCGTCACCGGCGACAAGCGCGGGTCAGACAGCTCTCGGACGCCGGCGGCCAGATGCTGGCGCAGGGTCGCGTTGACGCGCCGGGTTCGCTGGCTGGGGGGACTCACGCGCGCTCCCGGGCCCGCTCGGACGCCGAGAGGTAGTCCGGCTCGGTCTCGATGGCCTGGACCTCTCGGCCCTCTTCCAGCACCAGGAACGCCTCGTCGGCGTGGAGCCGGCGGGCGGCGGACTCGAGGCGCTCCTGCACGTCATGCGCGTCCCGTCCGACGATCGCCATCGAGATCCGTGCGCGCTGCCAGAGGTCGTGGTGGTCCACCTCGGCGACCGAGGCCGCGAAGTGGCGCGCCAGCGAGTGCTTGACCCGCTGCAGCTCCTTGCGCTTTGCCTTGATGGACTGCGCGTCCGGCAGGTGCAGGTCTGCACTCAGGACGCCGACCCAGCCGCCGCCCACGGGACTACTCGACGCCGACCGGCTCTGACGCGTGCTGCGCGGTCCGGGCAACCTCGCGCAGCTCGTAGGCCTCGATCTGGTCGCCGTCCTTGACGTCGTTGTAGTCCTCGATGAGCACTCCGCACTCGAAGCCCTGCTGCACCTCGCGCACGTCGTCGTCGAACCGGCGCAACGAGCCGACCTTGCCCTCGTGCAGCACGGTCCCGTCCCGGACGAGCCGCACCAGCGAGGCGCGCTTGACGACGCCCTCGGTCACGAAGCAGCCGGCGATCGTCCCCAGGCGGCTCGAGCGGAACGTCGCGCGGACCTCCAGGCTGCCCGTCACGTCCTCGACGATGTCGGGCTCGAGCATGCCGACCAACGCGTCCCGCACGTCGTCGAGCGCCCGGTAGATGACCCGGTAGGTGCGGATGTCGACGCTCTCACGCTCGGCGAGGTTGCGCGCCTCGGGTCGAGGCCTGACGTTGAAGCCGATGATGATCGCCTCGGATGCCGAGGCCAGCATGACGTCGGACTCGTTGATGCCGCCGACGCCGGTGTGGATGATGCGCAGCCGCACCTCGTCCTGGTCGATCTTGTCGAGCGCGTCCTGCAGCGCTCCGACCGATCCCTGGGTGTCGGCCTTGAGGATGATGTTGAGCTCCTTGAGCCCGCCTTCCTTGATCCGAGCGAAGAGGTCGTCCAGCGACACGGGGCGTCGGTTGGCCAGCTCCTCTGCGCGGAGGCGCTGACTGCGCTCGGACGCGAGTGCGCGAGCCTCCTTCTCGTTTCTCACCTGTCGGAAGCGCTCGCCGGCATCCGCCACGCCCGCGATCCCGAGGACCTCGACCGGTACGGCCGGACCGGCCTCGTCGATCTTCTGGCCGGTGTGGTCGGTCATCGCCCGGACGCGACCGGAGTGCTCGCCGACGACCAGCACGTCGCCCACGCGGAGGGTTCCCCGCTGGATGAGGAGCGAGGTCACCGGTCCGCGGCCCGGGTCGAGCCGGGCCTCGATGACGGTGCCCGAGGCCTCGGGCTTCGGGTTGGCCTTGGGCTCGGCGTCGGCGTCGGCGACGAGCAGGATCGTCTCGAGCAGGTCGTCGATGCCGGTGCCCTCCAGCGCCGACACGTCGGCGAACTCGTGCGCGCCGCCCCAGTCGGTGGGGATCACCTCCTGCTGCGACAGCTCCTGCTTCACCCGGTCCGGGTTGGCGCCGGGCTTGTCGATCTTGTTCACCGCGACGAGGAAGGGAACCTCGGCCGCCCGCGCGTGGTCGATCGCCTCGAGCGTCTGCGGCATCACGCCGTCGTCGGCGGCGACGACGATCACCGCGACGTCCGTGATCCTCGCGCCCCGGGCGCGCATGGCGGTGAAGGCCTCGTGACCGGGCGTGTCCAGGAACGTGATCTCCCGGTCGGAGTGGTGCACCTGGTACGCGCCGATGTGCTGGGTGATCCCACCGGCCTCGCCGGCGGCGACCTCGGTCTTGCGAATGGCGTCGAGCAGCGAGGTCTTCCCGTGGTCGACATGGCCCATCACCGTGACGACCGGTGCACGCGCCTCGAGATCCGCGGGCGAGTCCGAGTAGTCCTCTTCCCGCTCGACCTCCTCCTCGGCGTGGACGATGGTCATCGGCCGCTTCAGCTCGTCGCCGAGCAGCTCGATCGCCTCGTCCGAGAGCGATTGGGTGATCGTGACCATCTCGCCGGCGACCATCAGCACCTTGATGATCTCGGCCGTCTTGACGCCGAGGGTCTCCGAGATGTCCTTCGCGCTCGCGCCGCTCTTGACCTCGACCGCGGCCGCCGGAGCCTCCTCGACCGGGCGCTCCTCGGGCTTGCCCTCAGGGCGTGGGCCGCGCCGCTGCCCGCGGTCGCGTCCACCCTGCGGGCCACCCTGGCCGCGCCGGCCGGCGCCGGCATCGATGACGACGCGTCGGCGCTTCCCGCGGCCACCACCTCGGCTCTGGCGGTCGTCTCGATCGCGGTCACGCGCAGGCTCGGCCGGCGCCTTCGGCTCGGCCGCCGCCGGCTCTGGCTCGGGTGGCGTCGGCGCTGCCTCTGCCGGCTCGGCTGCCGTCGGCGCCTCCGGAGCGGCTTCGGGGGCGGCGTCGGCCGGAGCGTCCGCGGCAGCCGCCTCGGGTGCCGGTGTCGCTGCGGTGGCGTCCTCGGGGGCGTCCTTGGCCGTGGGCGTCTC
>JANQPH010000050.1 GCA_028285405.1 Thermoleophilia bacterium | reverse complement strand
CTGCGGCCTGCGCGTCGGGCAACCAGCCCCGGAAGAACTGAGGCGACGACCAGAGGTCGTCGGCGCCAAAGGGTCGGGGTTCTGTGCCCTCCTTGCTCCTTGCCCTATTCCTTGAAGCGGGTCGACCCGAAGAGGTAGGTCATGACCGCGAAGACGACGGTCATGACGGCGGCGGCGTACGGGTCGTTGCCGCGGCCCTCCGCGGCGGCGGTCACGGTCTCGGCCGCCAGCGCGATCGTGATGAACCCGAACAGGAAGAACCCGAGCCAGTTGGCCCAGGTGATCGGCAGGTACTTGCGCCAGCCGACCTCGGTCTTGGCGGGGGCGTAGTTGGCGCGGCGTCCGCCGCCCTTGCGCCGGCGACGCCCGCCCAGCAGGGGAATTCGCTGCAGGCTCACCCCACGACGGTACCAGGCGGCATCGCTAGCCTCTGGGCGAGATGGAAATCGACGACTTCCGCTTCCGGCTCGATGTCGAGGTCGAGATCGGCGACACGGACCTCGGCGGAGTCGTCTACTACGGCCGGTACGCGCGGTTCGTTGACGCGGCCGCGGTCGCCTATCGCAGGCAGCTCGGCATCCCGCCGCTCGGGCCCGACGGTCACCTCTTCGTGGTGCGCCGGCTCGAGATCGACTACCTCTCCTCGGCCCGCTTCGGCGACACGGTCCAGGTCGGGGTGCGAACGACCAAGGTCGGTCACACGAGCCACGAGCTGGAGGCGCTGCTCGTGCGGGACGGCCGACCGGTCGCGTCGGCGCGCGCGGTGATCGTCGGGGTCGACGGCTACGGGGGTCGCCCGAGCCGCTTTCCCGCCGGCCTGGCCGACGCGATCCGAGCGTTCGAGGGCCTGTGAGCGCCTCCCGGGTCTTCGGCGAGGACGCCGCCCGGCTCGGGGAGGCGGCGCTCGAGCTGACCTCGCTCGAGGACGAGGTGCTCGCGCTCGCGCGGCGCGAGCTGCCGACCGGCGCGTACCTGGACTCGCACGTCCACCTCGGGCGGGACGTGGACGGTCACGAGCTCACGGGGGACCAGCTCGTGTCCGACCTCGACCGATGCGAGGTCGCGCGGGCCGTGTGCTTCGCCCCGAACGACCCCGGCGAGGACGGCGCCTTTCGCGCGGCCAACGACCTCGTCCTGGCGGCGGCGAGTGCCCACCCCGACCGAATCGTCCCGTTTGCTCGGGTTGATCCCGGCCGGGGCGCCGAGGCGGAGATCAGCCGGATGGCGGGCCACGGGGCGCGCGGGCTGAAGCTCCACCCGGTGGCCCAGCGATTCCGCCCCGAGTCGGAGGAGTCGGTTGCCGCGACGCGGGCGGCCACCGAGCTCGGCTGGCCGATCGTGATCCACGCGGGCTTCGGCGCCCGCCGCCTTGCGAGGCCGATCGCAGAGCTCGCCGAGTCGGTCCCGGGCGCGGTGCTCATCCTCGCCCACGCGGGGCGCGGCGATGCGGCCGGGCTCGCCGACCTCGCCCGCCGGCACGAGGGCATCTGGTTCGACACGTCGCTCGCGACGCTCGTCGACGTCGTCGGCCTTCCGCCAGCGCGGCTGCTGTTCGGATCGGATCGTCCCTATGGCGAGCACGCGAGCGCGCTTCAGCTCGTCGCGCTGGCCCGACACCTCGCCGGCTGGACCGACGACGAGGCGCGAGCGGTGCTCGAGAGGAACGCCGCGGGGCTGATCGGGGACGCGCCGTGAGGAGGGCGGAGGGGGTTCGTCTACTCGGGCTCTGCGCTCAGAGCGAGATCGCGCTCGTGCGACGCGACCCGGTCGCCGTCGCGCTGCTCGCTCAAGCCGCGCGCGCCGCGCCGGATGGGATCGCGGCCGATGCGCTCTCCCGCGCCGCGGCGATCGCCCGCGAGACCGATCTGAGCGGCTCGTCCGTCGACGCCAACGCGGCCCGCAAGGCCGTGCAGGCGCTCACCCGCGTCGCCTCGCAGGAGGCGCAGGCCGCGGCACTCGGAGAGGGTGATGTCCCCGGAGGAGCCCGGGGACAGGGAGGCTCGGCTTAGGCCTTGCTCTCGAGGAAGGCGGCGACCATCTTCTCGCCGGCCTCGTGGCCGTCCTCGAAGTACACGCGGTTGATCTCCTTGAAGATCTCCCACTGCTCCGGGA
>JANQPH010000043.1 GCA_028285405.1 Thermoleophilia bacterium | reverse complement strand
CGACCCGCGCGAACGCGCTGCGGATCGAGGCGACCGAAGGCACCGGCGGCGCGACCGCCGGCTCGCCGTTCGTGATCGGCCACCTGTCGGCGACGGCCGTCGTCGGGGCGGGCCTTCCCGCCGACCCCGATGCGCCTCCCGAGCCGCGGCCGGAGGCGGCCCAACCGGCACCGAGCCCCGCGCCGGCAGCCCCGGTGACGCCGGCAGAGCCGACACCATCGCCGTTCGACGTTCCCGGGCTGCGCCCGGCGCCGAACCCGACGCCCACGACGCCCTCGGTTCAGCCGATCCCTCCGCCTGCGCTGCCCGACTCGGGCTCCGCCGGCCAGGGCGGGCCGACCGTGGGGGGATCGGTCTTCCCCGTGTTGGGCGACGTCAGCTTCACCAACGACTGGGGCGCGCCGCGGCCGGTCACGGGCATCCACAGGGGCAACGACCTGTTCGCCGAGACCGGCACCCCGCTGGTCGCCGTCGCCGACGGAACGCTCTTCCAGGTCGGGGTGAACACGCTCGGCGGCAACCGGCTGTGGCTCCGCGACCAGGCGGGCACCGAGTACTACTACGCCCACCTCTCGGCATTCGCTCCAGGGGCGGTCAACGGCGCCCAGGTCCGCGCCGGTGAGGTGATCGGCTTCATGGGCAACAGCGGGCAGGCGATCACGACACCGCCTCATCTGCACTTCGAGGTCCACCCCGGCGGCGGGGACGCCATCAACCCGTATCCCTACCTGGTGGCCTGGCAGCAAGGCAACGCGCGGTCGGTCGTGTCGGCGGACACGACGCAGGCGCCCGCCCCGGCCGAGGGCGGCACGGCTCCGGCCACCGGTGCGGTGATCGTGAGCGTCGAGCCTGCTCAGGAGGAGCCGGCTCCCGTGCCGGGGGGGCGCGCGACACCGGCGCGGTAGGCTGCTCGGGGCGAGCGCACCACCGGTCTGGGGGACCATGTGGCAGAGGCAGCTTCCCGCGAGGTCGACGACCCGCGTGAGGGTGCCGCGAACCCGCTCGAGAGCGCGCCGATCGCTGAGGTCGAGAAGCAGCTCGGCGCCGATCAGAACGGGCTGACGAGCGACGAGGCCGCCGCCCGGCTCGGTCGATACGGCCGGAACGCGATCGAGGACAAGCGCAGGAACGTGGTCGTCCAGTTCCTGTCGCACTTCTGGGATCCGATCTCCTGGATGATCGAGGCGGCCCTCGTCATCACGGCGATCGAGCGCGAGTGGGACTCGTTCTTCGTGATCCTGGTCCTGCTCCTCCTGAACGGCACCGTCGGCTTCTGGGAGGAGCACAACGCCGGCAGCGCGATCGCGGCCCTGAAGGCGCGCCTCGCGGGGACGGCGAAGATCCTGCGCGACGGCACGTGGACCGAGACGGCGGCCGACGCGGTCGTCCCCGGTGACGTCATCCGGGTCCGGCTCGGCGACGTGGTGCCCGCCGACGCGCGCATCGTCTCGGACGGAACGCTCGAGCTCGATCAGTCGGCGCTGACCGGTGAGTCGCTCCCGGTCGAGCGGGCGGCGGGCGACGTCGCGTACTCCGGCTCGGTCGTGAACAAGGGGGAGGCCGACTGCCTCGTGTTCGCGACCGGGGTGGGGACCTTCTTCGGAAAGACCGCGGCGCTCGTCGCCTCTGCCGGGAACAAGTCCCAGTTCCAGAAGGCCGTGCTCAAGATCGGCACCTATCTGAGCCTGCTCGGCGTCGCGGTCGTCGCGATCGTCTACCTGGTCGCCGTGTTGCGCGACCTGGACGAGGGCATCGTGGACGCCCTCGCCAACAACCTCGAGTTCGCGGTGGTCGTCCTCATCGCCGCCATCCCGATCGCCCTTCCCGCGGTGCTGTCGGTGACCATGGCCGTCGGGGCGGCCAAGCTGGCGAAGAAGCAGGCGCTCGTGAGCCACCTGCCCGCGGTCGAGGACATCGGCGGCGCCAACGTCCTGTGCTCCGACAAGACCGGCACGCTCACCCAGAACGCGCTGGAGGTCGGCGACCCCTTCCTCGTCGCCGGCACGAAGGACGGCACCGGCCCCGACGACATCCTCGTCGCCGCGGGCCTCGCGTCGCGCAAGGAGGACGAGGACCCGATCGACCTGGCCGTCCTCGCCGACGTGCCGGGTGGCGAGGCCACGCTGGCCGGCTACGAGGTCACCGACTACCTCCCGTTCGATCCGGTCGCCAAGCGAACCGAGGCGACCGTGACCGGGCCCGACGGCGCGCGCTTTCGCGTGACCAAGGGCGCCCCCCAGGTGATCAGCGGCCTGGCCGACCTCGACGAGGCGACCGCGACCCGGGTCGACGGGGTCGTCGGCGATCTGGCGGGGCGTGGGTTTCGGGCCCTCGGCGTCGCCCGCGCGGACGAGGCGGGAGGCGACTGGACGCTGCTGGGCGTCTTGCCTCTGTCGGACCCGCCGCGCGCCGACTCCCGCCAGACGATTGAGCGGGCCGAGGCGCTCGGCGTCGAGGTCAAGATGGTCACGGGCGACAACGTCGCCATCGCCAAGGAGATCGCGCGCGAGATCGACCTCGGCACGAACATCGAGGACGCCGGCGTCCTCGCCGACTCGAGCAAGAGCGACGACGAGCTGGCGCGCGACATCGAGGCCGCCGACGGGTACGCCCAGGTCTTCCCCGAGCACAAGTACAAGATCGTCGACCTCCTGCAGAAGCGCGGCCACATCGTCGCGATGACCGGCGACGGGGTGAACGACGCGCCCGCGCTCAAGCAGGCCGACGCGGGCGTGGCCGTGTCCGGCGCGACCGATGCGGCCCGCGCGGCGGCGGACATCGTGCTGATCGCGCCCGGCCTGTCGGTGATCATCGACGCGATCGCCGCGAGCCGCGAGATCTTCGCGCGGATGACGAGCTACACGCTCTACCGGATCGCCGAGACCATCGCGCTGCTGCTCCTGATCGCGGTTGTCTCGCTCGTGCACGACATCCAGGCCGTCACGGCGATCATGGTCCTGCTGCTGGCGATCCTGAACGACGGGTCGATCCTTGCGATCGCCTACGACCGCGCGCCGAGCAAGGGCACGCCGCAGGCCTGGAACATGCGCCGGGTGCTCAACGTCTCGAGCTGGATCGGGGGCTTCAGCCTGCTCCAGTCGTTCCTGGTCTTCTACGCGGCGATCCTGTTCTTCTCGAGCACGTTCGACCTCAGCGGCAACGTCTCGGAGCTCCAGACGCTCATGTACCTGCAGCTCTCGGTCTCGGGGCACCTGACGATCTTCGTCACCCGCCTCCAAGGCCCGCTGTGGTCGATGCGTCCGAGCATGGCCCTGCTGCTGGCGGTGATCGGCGCCCAGGCCATCGCGAGCGCAATCGCCGGCTTCGGGGTCCCGTTCCTCGGGATCGACCCGATCCCGTGGACATGGGTCGGGATCGTCTGGGTGATCGCGATCGTCGGGATGCTGCTCCAGGACCAGGTGAAGCTGGCGGTCGAGCGGGTACGCGACCGGCGCGCGGGCGCCGCCGCGGCGTCAGCCGCCGGCGCCTGATCCCGGCCCTGCGCCGCCCCGGTCGTCGGCCCGGTCGTCCTCGGCGACGACCTCACGGGTCGGCTCCTCGGCCGGGGCGCTCGGCACCTGAGTCGGTGCCTCGGACGTGCGCTTCCGGATGCGACGCCGCTCGCGGATCACGACGATCTGCTCGTTGACCTCGGCGCCGAGCAGCGCGATCACGCCGGTCAGGAAGAGGCTGATCATGTAGATGACGACCGCACCGAGGCTGCCGTAGACGCGGTTGTACGAGTCGAAGTTGTCGACGTAGACGGCGAACATTCGCGCCGCCGAGAGGCCGAGCGCGGTCGCGAAGATGGCGCCGGGCAGCTCCACCCAGAGGCTCCGGCGAGGCGCGTTCGGTCCGTACATGAAGAGGACCAGCGTGAAGGCCAGGACCGCCACCCCACCGATCGGGTACACGACATCGGTGCCGACGTCGGCTCCACTGGCGCCGAGATGGTCGAGCAGCCAGTTGACCAGCGGCGGCCCACCGACCAGGGCGACCGACGTGAGCAGGACCATGAGGCCCGCGCCCGCGGCATAGCCGAGGGCCACGACCTTCCCGAAGAGCCACGATCGGTGTCGGACGCCACGTGCTCGATCGAGGCCCCCGATGAGCGCGCCCATCACGTTCGCCGACACGTACAGGGCCGCGGCGATACCGACGAGCAGGAAGACCGTTGCCTCCTGGGCGTTTGCGCTCGCGGTGGCGAGCGTCGTGCGTAGGAGCCCCTCGACCTCGTCCGGCACGGCCCCCTCGTTGTCGTCGATCAGCCGCTCGTACGTCTCGGGACTCGCGACCAGGCCGGTGACGGCGACGAGGATGAAGAGGAAGGGGACGGTGGCCAGGAATGCGTTGTAGGCGAACTGGCTCGCCACACCGGTGATGTCGTCGATGGCCGAGCGCCTGATGACGCCCAGGACGAAGTCCCAGGGGGCGTAGATGAGCCGGCGCAGCCCGCGCCGCTTGGGCGTGGGGTCGGGCGGTGGCGCTTCGGCTATCGGGTCGGCCATGGGGGTGAGGTGCGCGCCGGCCGCTGGCCGGGGATCAGGTCGTCGGCCATCTGGAGCTCGGCGAGCGTCAGCCGCCGTGCCACGTCAGGCGCTGAAGCTGTCCCCGCAGGAGCAGGTACCGGTGGCGTTCGGGTTGTTGATCCGAAAGCCCCTGCGCAGCAGCGAGCGCTCGTAGTCGATGACGGAGCCGGTGACGTGGATGGCGCTCTTCATGTCCATCAGCATCGTGACTCCGTTCGAGGAGATCTCGCGATCCCCTTCGCCGGCGCGCTCACCGGGCTCGAGCAGGTCGAGCTTGTACTCCAGCCCCGAGCAGCCCCCGGCGAGGATCTTGAGGCGAACGCCGTCGGGCCGACCCCGCTCGCGGGCGCTCTCGCGGATGTAGTCGGCCGCGGACGGGGAGATCGACACGAAGGCCTCGCCCGACTCCTGCGCCTTGCGAGCGGCTTTCGCCCGAGCGCGCGCGGCCGCCTTCTTCTCCTCGAGCGTCTGCGGCGCTGGCGCCGCTGCAGCTGCCTCAGCCATAACCCATGACCTTCATGAGGAACTTGCCCTCCTCGGTCATCGACTCGGGCGACCAGGGTGGCTCCCAGACCCAGTTCACGTCGACGGTCTCGACCCCGTCGAGCGGCATCAGCGCCCCCCGAGAGTCCTCGATGATCTTCTCGGTGAGCGGGCACCCCATCGACGTCAAGGTCATGTCGAGCACCACGTTGCCCGCATCGTCCTTGTTGACGTTGTAGAGCAGCCCGAGGTCGACGACGTTGACGCCCAGCTCGGGGTCCTCGACCTGCTTCATCGCGGTGCGGATCTCCTCCTCAGTGGCCATCGCCGTTGCTCCTCGCGTCGGACTGGTATGTCAGCAGCGCCTCGTTCGTCGCGGTCCACGACAGCAGCGCGCACTTGATCCTGGCCGGGAACTTCGCGACGCCCTGGAGCGCGATCGCGTCGCCGAGATCCTCGTCGTCGATCTCCTCGCCATGCATCATCTGGCGGAACCGCTCGACCCGGTCGAACGCCTCCTCGACCGTGCAGCCGGGCAGGCCCTCGGCGAGCATCGACGCCGAGGCTCGCGAGATCGAGCACCCCTCGCCGGTGTGGGCGACGTCGGCGACCTTTCCGTCCTCGATCTTGAACTCCATGTGGATGACGTCGCCGCAGAGCGGGTTGTTCTGGTCGACCTCGACCGTGGGGTCGTCCAGGTGGCCCTCGCCGCGACGATTGCGGTAGTGGTCGAGGATCAGCTCCTGGTACAGGTCTTCGAGGCCAGGCATCGGACTCCGGGCTACACGTCGTCGAAGAACTCACGGGCGCGGTGGATCGATCTCACCAGCGCCTCCACATCACTTTCCGAATTGTAGAGATAGAGGCTCGCCCGGGTTGTCGCCGGCGTTCCCAGCTCCTCCATGAGCGGCTGCGCGCAGTGGTGACCGGCGCGGACGCAGACGCCGTCGCGATCGATCAGCTGCGCGAGATCGTGCGGGTGGATGCCGTCGAGGGCGAAGCTCACCGCGCCACCGCGCCGGGCGGGATCGGTCGGTCCGTAGACGGTGAGCCCCGGGATCTCTCTCAGCGCGTCGAGGAGGGTCGCCGTCAGCTCGATCTCGTGCGCCCGCACCTCGGTGAGGCCGATGTCGGTCAGGTACCGGATGGCGGCACCCAGGCCCACCGCTTCGGCGATCGGCGGGGTGCCCGCCTCGAACTTCCACGGGATGTCGTTCCAGGTCGCGCCGTCGGCGGTGACCTGCGAGATCATCTCGCCGCCGCCGAGGAACGGCTCCATCGACTCGAGCAGCTCGCGCCGGGCGACGAGCACACCGATCCCGGTCGGGCCGAGCATCTTGTGGCCGGTGAAGGCCAGGGCGTCCGCGCCGAGCTCGGCGAAGTCGACGGGCATGTGGGGGACGCTCTGCGCGCCGTCGGCGACCACCAGGGCACCCACGCCGTGGGCGGCGGCCGCCAGCTCGGCCACCGGGTTGATCGTGCCGAGCACGTTGCTGACGTGCGCGGCCGCGAGCACCTTCGTCTGCGGGCCGAGCAGTCCGGTGAACGCGTCCAGGTCGAGCTCGCCACCGGGGGTCACCGGGATCAGCCGGACCGTCGCGCCGGTGATGCCGGCGACGATGTGCCAGGGGACGATGTTGGAGTGGTGCTCCATCGCCGTGACGAGGATCTCGTCGTCGGGGCCGAGATTGCGCACGCCCCACGCCCACGCCACGAGGTTGAGCGCCTCGGACGCGTTCTTGGTGAACACCACCTGCTCGCGGTCGACGCCGACGAGCCCGGCCACCGCGTCCCGGCCCGCCTCGAAGCGATCCGTCGCATCGACCGCCAGGCCGTAGACACCGCGGTGGACGTTCGCGTTGGTCTCGCGGTAGTAGGCGTCCATCGCCGCCAGCACCGAGGCCGGCTTCTGCGAGGTCGCCGCCGAGTCGAGATACACGACCCCCGGGCCGTCGTCCGCGAGCAGCGGGAAGTCCGCTCTCAGAGCCTCCGGGTCGAGGGTCGTGAGCGCCATACCGCTAAGCGGTCGCGGCCTCGGCCGGGCCGAACTCGGCGTAGCCGCGCTCCTCGAGCTGCTCGGCCAGCTCGGGTCCGCCGGTCTGGGCGACCTTGCCGTCGATCATCACGTGCACCACGTCCGGCTGGATGTAGCGCAGGATCCGCGTGTAGTGGGTGATGATCAGCACGCCGAGACCAGGGCCGCGCAGGGAGTTGACCCCCTCGCTCACGACCTTCAGCGCGTCGACGTCGAGGCCGGAGTCCGTCTCGTCGAGCACGGCGAACTTGGGCTTGAGAAGCGCCATCTGCATGATCTCGTGGCGCTTCTTCTCGCCACCCGAGAACCCCTCGTTGAGGTAGCGGTCGGCGAAGCTCCGGTCGAACTTCAGGAGCTCCGACGCCTCGTCGAACTCCTTGATGAACTCCCGGGGCTTGACCTCCTCGCCGCGGACCGCCGTGAGCGACGCGCGCAGGAAGTTCATGACCGAGACGCCCGGGACCTCGACGGGGTACTGCATCGCGAGGAAGAGGCCGAGCGCCGCCCGCTCGTCGGGCTCCATCTCGGTCACGTCCTCGCCCTCGAACTCGATCGTTCCGCCGGTGATGTCGTAGCGGGGATGCCCGGCGATGGCGTAGGCGAGGGTGCTCTTGCCGGACCCGTTCGGGCCCATGAGCGCGTGGACCTCACCTTGCGGGATCTCGAGATCCAGGCCGCGCAGGATCGGGGTGTCGTCGACCGCGACCTGCAGGTCATGGATCTTCAGGATTGGCTCAGCCACGTCGCTCCTCGGTGATTCGGTTCGATTCGGTCAGGTGATGCGCCGGTCGACGCATCACGAGTCCCACAGGGGGTGGGGGACGCTCGGGGTCGTCGGGTCCACGAACACACGCCCGTCGCGGACCTCGACGGGGAAGGTGGGAAGTGCCTGGGTCGCGGGTGGGGTCAGTGCCTCGCCGTTCTCGAGCGAGAACTGCGCGCCGTGCCGGGGGCACTCGATCGTCCCGGCCTCGACGTACCCCTCGGCGAGCGACTCCTCGGCGTGTGTGCAGATGTCGTGCACCGCACGGAAGGTCCCGCCCATGTTCACGATCAGGATCGGCGTGTTGCCGACCTCGACCAGCATCGTGGCGCCGTCCTCGATGTCGGCGGCCGCTGCAACGTCGACGGCTGCCATCAGGACGCCCAACCGGCCGGTTCGCCCGCACTGGGGCGAGGAATCGACAGCAGACGAGAGCGATCACTCCAGTGCGGGCGACTGCGCCCTCTCGCGTCGCCACCTGCGACCAACCGGTGCGCGGCACCGGTCGTTCTCGGGACGCCGCTCACGTGAGCTTCCGCTCGACCGCCGCCTCGAGCTCGTGCCGCAGCTCCTCGAGGCGCACGTGCTCGAGCACTTCCTGCAGGAAGCCCAGCACGATCAGCCGCTTTGCCTCGGCCTCGGGGACGCCACGGGACTTGAGGTAGAAGAGGTGCTCGTCGTCGACGCGGCCGACCGCTCCGGCGTGTGAGCACTTCACCTCGGCCGTCTCGATCTCGAGGAACGGGATCGTGTCGGCCCGGGCGCCTTCGTTCAGCACGAGGTTTCGGTTGGTCTGGTACGCGTCGGTGCCCGGCGAGCCCGGCGGGACGATCAGGTTGCCGTAGAAGACCGTGCGCGCCTGGTCCTGGAGCGCACCCTTGTACAGCAGGTTCGAGTACGCGTTCGGCGCCTCGTGGCGCGAGACCACCCGGTGCTCGAAGTGCTGCTGGCCACCGGCGAAGAAGAGCCCGAGCGCGCGGGCGTCCGCGCCCGCGCCGACGATCTGCATCGTCGGCTCGACCCGCACGACGTCGCCGCCGAGCGTCACGACGACAGAGCGAGCCCTGGCGTCGCGGTCGACCTGAGCGCGCAGGACCATCTGGTGATGCACGCCGGCACCCCAGTCGACGATCGCGAGGTGCTCGAGCTCGGCGTTCGGCGCGACGAACAGCTCCACGGCGGTCGAGGCGTGCACCCGGCCCGGTAGGTCCGGGGACAGGTACCGGTCGACGACCGTCGCGCGGGCTCCCTCCTCGACCACGACGAGCGTGCGCGTCGCGACGCGGCCCGCCGCGCCGGTGGCGGTGGTGACCGTCTCGGTCGGCAGGGTCGCGTCGACTCCGGCAGGGACGTAGACGAAGGTGCCCCCGCTCCAGAGCGCGGCGTTCAGCGCTCCGGGCTTGTCGCCGGCGCCGACGAGCTTCAGGAGACGATCGCGGACGAGCGGCTCGTGCTCGGCGAGTGCGCTCCCGAGCTCCCCGACGACGACGCCGTCCGGGAGCTCGGTGATCGCCGGCTCGCTCGGCGCACCGTCGGCCAGGTGCAGGCGCACGGCCCGTTGCCCGGCCTCCGGGACGTCGACGTCTCCAACCGCGCCGGGTGCCTCGGGCTCGGGGCCCTCGAGCATCAGATCCCGGGGTCGGGTGAAGCGCCAGTCCTCTTCGCGGCCGGTCAGCGCCGGTAGGTCCGCCAGCGTGGCCCGGGCGGTCTCACGGGCCTCGTCCGCCCACGCTGGGCTAGCCAATCGAACCCTCCATCTGCAACTCGATGAGGCGGTTGAGCTCGACGGCGTACTCCATCGGGAGCTCCTTGGCGACCGGCTCGATGAACCCGCGCACGATCATGGCCATCGCCTCTTCCTCGGACAGGCCACGGCTCTGCAGGTAGAACAGCTGATCGTCGGCGACCTTCGAGACCGTCGCCTCGTGGCCGATCGACGTGTTCTCCTCCTGGATGTCCATGTACGGGTACGTGTCGGAGCGGCTCTCCTCGTCGAGGAGGAGCGCGTCGCAGACGACGTTCGCCTTGGTGCGCTCGGCGCCCGGGTCGACCTGGACGAGGCCGCGGTAGCTGGTGCGTCCGCCGCCGCGCGAGATCGACTTGGACACGATCGTGCTCGAGGTGTCGGGCGCCGTGTGCACCATCTTGGCGCCGGCGTCCTGGTGCATGCCCTCGCTGGCCATCGCCACCGACAGCACCTCGCCCCGGGCGCCGCGGCCGGTCAGCCAGACGGCGGGGTACTTCATCGTCAGCTTGGAGCCGAGGTTCCCGTCGACCCACTCCATGGTCGCGTTCTCCTGGGCGACCGCGCGCTTGGTGACGAGGTTGTAGGTGTTGTTCGACCAGTTCTGGATGGTCGTGTAGCGGCAGCGGGCGTTCGGCTTGACGATGATCTCGACGACCGCCGAGTGCAGCGAGTCCGACGTGTAGATCGGCGCGGTGCAGCCCTCGACGTAGTGCACGAACGAGCCCGGCTCGCAGATGATCAGCGTCCGCTCGAACTGGCCCATGTTCTCCTGGTTGATCCGGAAGTAGGCCTGCAGCGGGATCTCGACCTGGACGTCAGGCGGCACCCAGATGAACGAGCCGCCGGACCAGACAGCCGAGTTCAGCGCCGCCATCTTGTTGTCGCCGGGCGGGATCACCGTCGCCCAGTGCTCGCGGAACAGGTCCTCGTGCTCGCGCAGGGCCGTGTCGGTGTCGCAGAAGATCACGCCCTTCTGCTCGAGGTCCTCGCGGATCGAGTGGTAGACGACCTCGCTCTCGTACTGGGCGCTCACGCCGGCGAGGTACTTCTGCTCGGCCTCCGGGATGCCCAGTCGGTCGAAGGTGTTCTTGATGTCCTCGGGGACGTCGTTCCAGTCGCCCTCCTGACCCTCGGAGGCGCGGACGTAGTAATAGATGTCCTGGAAGTCGAGCTCCGAGAGGTCGCCCCCCCAGCCGGGCATGGGCTTGCGGTCGAAGATCTCGAGCGCACGAAGGCGGAAGTTCCGCATCCATTCCGGCTCGCCCTTGATGCGCGAGATCTCGTCGACGACATCCGCGGACAGACCCTTCTTGGTCGTGAAGACCGGGGTGATGTCGTCGTGCCATCCGAACTTGTACTGGCTGTCGATGTCGATCTCAGGTGGCTGCGTGGTCGACACGCGTTCCTCCCGGGGGATTCGGTGGCGCCGGGTCAGGACCGGCGGGATGGAAAATAGGGTACCTGGCTTTCCGTAATAGGGGAAGTGGGGTACCCTGCGAGCACGCATGTAGGGCGGCTGCGATGATGTGGTCAGCGCAGCCTATTGGGAGGCGTCGCGAAATGGCGAGCGTTCAGCCGGTTCCGGCTGAAGAGGGGCAGGTCGTCGAGCCGGTCGAGGAGCGGATCGGACGCCTCGTGTCCGCGCTCGGAGACCCGACCCGACGTGCCGTCTACTTCGCGGTTCGCCGCGGGCGGGCCGGGGTGACCAAGGACGACGTGTCCGCCGAGGTCGAGATCGGCCGTCGCCTCGCGGGCTTCCACCTCGACAAGCTCGTCGAGCACGGGCTCGTCGTCGCCGATTCGCCCCGCAGGCCGGGTCGCCGGGGTCGGCCCGCGAAGGTCTACTCGATCAACGAGAGCGACGATCTGTCGGTCAGCCTGCCGGAGCGGCACTACGACCTGCTCGCCGAGCTCCTGCTGGAGGCGACGAGCGACGAGTCGGGGGCGACGACCGCCGAGGCGCTCGATCGGGTCGGCTTCGACTTCGGGCTGCGGCTCGGTACGGCCGAGGTCGCCTCCAGCTCGGAGGATCCACCGGCGAGCTCGTCCGAGGCGGTTCGCCGAGCGGCTCAGGTACTCTCCGGGATCGGATTTGCCGCCAAGGTCGACGTCGACGCCGGCATCCAGTCGATCACCGCCTGCGCGTGCCCCTTCGAGCGGGTCGCCTTCGCCGACCCGGAGCGGATCTGCGGGCTCGATCGCGCGATCTGGCGAGGTGTGCTCACCGCGATGGAGCCCGACGCCGGCGTTGCGGGGGCGACGACGCGCGCGCTCGGCGACGACGAGTGTCGCGCCGAGCTGAGCCTTCCCTGACCAACCGAGGGGGTCGCGTCCGTATCGTGACGCGGTTCCTCGTGTAGTCGAACACCACGCCCGGCGCGCTCAGGCGGTCCTCGCGGCCGTTCTGTCCGCGCAGATCACCTTCGCCGTCGTCCTGCGAGGGATCCCGGGGCTCCTGCCGGAGGTGCGCGACGAGTTCGGCGTCTCGGTCGCCGAGGTCGGCTTCGTCGTGTTCGCCCCGGGGATCGGGATGCTCTTCACGATGCTCCTGTGGGGCAGCTACGCGGACCGGCACGGCGAGCGGTGGGCGCTTCCGCTCGGGATGCTCGGCGTCGCGGTGGCGGTCGGCCTGGCGGCGCTCGCCGATGGCTTCTGGCTCATGATCGGCGCGCTCGTGCTGGCCGGAGCCGCCGGGGGAGTCTCGACGACGACCTCGCGGGCGGCCGCGGCGTGGTTTCCGGTCGAGCAGCGCGCCCGGGCGGTGTCGCTGGTCATCACCGGGCTCGCGGTGGGTGGCGCGATCGGCGCGGTCGGCCTCGCGGCGCTCGGCGAGGTGGGCGGGGTGACGCTTGCGCTGGGTGCGGCAGCCGCCGGTTGCGCCGGCTCGGCGCTGGCGCTCGCGCTCGTGCTCAGGCCCGCCCCCGACGCGGGCGCCCAGGGCGCAGCGCGATCGGGCCGCTACGTCCCCACCGATCCGCGGCTCTGGGCCGTCGTCGTCGGGACCGCGCTCGTGACGTTCGCCTCGCTGGCCACGATGGGGTACGTCCCGCTCTACCTGCACGAGGAGCGCGGCTTCAGCACGGTCGTCGCGGGGTTCGTGCTGGGTGCGAGCCTGCTCGCCACCGCGGCGCTGCGAACCCTCATCGCTCCGATCGCCGACAGGACGGGCAATCGCCTGTGGCCGACGATCGTCGCCTGCGCCATCGGGGTGTGCCTGCTCGTCGGCTTCACGGTCAGCCTCGACGGGCCCGACTGGCTCGTGGTCGGAGCCGCCATCCTCGCCCCCGCGGTGATGTTCAGCTCGAACGGGCTCTCGGCGACTATCGTCGCCGAGATGGTGCCGGCCCACGTGAAGGGTCGCGCGCTCGCGGTGAGGAACTCGGTCGTCTACGGCGGAGGGGCGGTCGCCCCGCTCGCGTTCGGTGCCCTTGCGTCGGGGGTCGGGTACGGCGCGGCCATCCTGATGGCGGCGCTCGTCGGCGCGGCTGGGACCGGGCTGTTCGTGGCGACCAGGCAGGCGCGTCCGATACCGCCCTCTGCAACCTGATGCCCCGACTTCTGATGCCCCGACTTCGGCCGATTACCGGCGCACTCGGCACGGCACGAGTCGACCACACCAGCCCTCCCGGCTGGAGGGACTCGCGCCATCCGGGCGCGATTTGCCCTCAGCGCGCGATTCGCGCGCTGAGTTGATCGTGCCGGGAGTACGCCGGCACTGCAGCCTGCGCGTCGTCGACAGATCCGGGGGGAGAGGTGCCACGAGCTTTGCTCGTGCACCCGAAGGGCCGGATCTACGACTCCTTTCCATCAGGGACAACCGGTCCGCGGCGAAGATCGGGGCCGGGCATCTACTCTTGCTTGGTGTCCCGCCGCATCCTTGCCGACGCTCGGTCGCTCTTCTACGCGATCGCGACGCCGCAGATGGTCGCTCACGCCGCGGTGATCTCCTCCCGAGCGGGCGAGGTCGCAGCTCGGCTGGACCTCGACGACGACGACCAGGACCTCTGCGCGGCGGTCGGGCTCGTCCACGACATCGGCAAGGCCGAGCAGGTGCGCGACACCGGCTTCCATCAGCTCGACGGCGCGGTCTACGTGGAGCCGACGCTCGGTCCCCGGGTCGCCGGGCTCGTGGCTCACCACTCCGGGGCGAGCACCGAGGCCCTCATGCGGGGGATCAACCTGCCGTACCCGCGAGAGCAGAGCGACGTCGCCGCGGTCCTCGACTACTGCGACCTCACCACGCTTCCCAGCGGCCGTCCGATCTCGCCCGAGGAGCGACGCGCGGACATCGACGTCCGGCACGGCGCCGACACCCCCGGGCCCCGGGCGCTCGGCTCAATCTGGGCCGACGTGCTCGCCCTCGACGCACGCCTTCGCGGCCTGGTCGCCCAGTCGCCGTCCGGCCTTGCTCCCGGCCTCGAGGTCCCGGACCCGGTCGGCGCCTCGAGCCGCTCGTTCTGAGCCGCGCCGGCTCGACGAGCCGCGACGCACACGAGTCGGACCGACCCGCGGTGAGCTGCGTGCGCTAGGCCCTGCTCGCGACGTAGAGGCCCGCGGCGGCGCGCTCGCCGATCGCGCGCTCGTCGCCTCCGACCCGGATGCTGAGCTGACCGGCCGGCTCGTCGTGACGAATGACGTCGATCTCGGTCCCCGGGACGAGCTCCTCGTCGTAGAACCACTGCAGGAGGTCCTGGTCGTGCTCGGCGAGCCGGACGATCTGCGCCTCGGTGCCTTCCGGCAGCTCGGCGAGCGGGCGCAGCTCGCGGTTCTCCTCGACCTCGTGAGCGGTGTCGATCGGCCAGCCGTGCGGGCACCGGTCCGGGTGCCCGAGCTTCTCGTCGAGCCGGGCAACCATCTCGTCGGTGAACGAGTCGCCGATCGCCTCGGCCTGCTCGTGGCACTCGCCGGGCGCGTAGCCCATGAAGTCGGTCAGGAACCGCTCGATGATGCGGTGATTACGCACGACACGCTCAGCCTCGCGCCGCCCCTTGTCGGTGAGGATGGGGCTCCGGCGCGGCCCCCGCGTGATGAGCCCGTCCGACTCCAGGCGCTTCAGCATCTCGCTGGCCGTCGGGGGAGTGACGTCGAGCATCTCGGCGACGCGCGCCGCCGGAACGGGCGACTCGGTCACGATCGGCCCGTACTCGCCGATCGGCGTCGCGAGGAAGTACATCGCCTCGAGGTAGTCCGCCACCGAATGACCGTGGTCGGTGCTCATGTGTCGATTGTATCGCCGCGCGCCGCTGGCAAAGCGGGCTTCAGCTCGGCGAGTCGTCGAAGGGGACGACACGTTTCACGACACGCTTGCCGACGAAAACGGGGGGCGTGCCCCCGAGCCCCCGGGACTCCGTGTAGACGAAGAACGGATCGGTGTCGAGGATGACCTCGACCGGCTCGTTCACCGCACGCTCGGGCTGGCCGACCTCGACGACGAACGCCTCGCTCCGGTACTCGCACTCGAGGCGGAAGATCCGCCGGGGCCCGATCCGGGCGTGCGGGTTCGTCTCGTGCGCGGCCGCGAGGACCTCCTCGTAGCGATCGAGTCCCGCGGGATCGCCGGGCGTGAACGGAGGGACGTAAAACGGCGGCACGGCATGAGCATAGGGTCGAGATCGGAACCGTGTCGACGGGAGCCGCGGCCGTTCGTCGGCAAGTCACCAACGTCGAGACCGGGAGATGACCGATGGACGAGCGGATGGTCGAGCGAATTCGCGGCGTGCTGGCGGACCGAGACGATGTCGAGGAGAAGCGGATGTTCGGGGGTCTCACGTTCATGGTCGGCGGGAACATGTGCTGCGGGGTCGCCAAGACCGACGTGATGTTCCGGGTCGGCCAGGACGTCGCGGACGCGGCGCTCACCGAGCCCGGGGTGCGACCGATGGACATCACGGGGCGCCCGATGAAGGGAATGGTCTTCGTCGAGCCGCAGGCGATCGGCGACGAGCGCTCGCTGCGCCGGTGGGTCGATCGGGCACTCGACTTCGTGGCGACGCTCCCGCCCAGGTGACCCGACCCGGTGGCGAGCTCGTCGGAGCGCGAGGTCGGACTGCGATAGCGTTGATTCCATGAACATCGTCATCGCCGGCGGGGGAATGGTCGGGATGACCCTGGCGCATCTCCTCCGGCGCCGCGGGGTCGAGCCGGTCGTCATCGAGCGCATGAAGGCGGGCG
Organism: Thermoleophilia bacterium; assembly: GCA_028285405.1. GTDB lineage: Bacteria > Actinomycetota > Thermoleophilia > Miltoncostaeales > Miltoncostaeaceae > JANQPH01. Next base: position 8,504 of record JANQPH010000043.1, on the reverse strand, counting down.
ACTACGTACCCAGGGGCTACATGCTCGGGTACCAGGGCTTCGACCCGCTGCAAGAGGTCGGCGTGCTCGACGAGGTGCGCCGCGGCGGCTGGGACATCGCCCCCCGTGAGGACGGCTCGACGGTCGCCGTCGCCGTCGAGGTGGGCATCCTGCTGCACGCGCTGGCCCGGGACCTCCCGGTCGAGTACGAGCACTCGCTGACCGACCTGATCCGAGCCGAGGACGGGCGGATCGTCGGGGTGCGCATCGAGGGAGCCGCTGGATCGAGGGAGCTCGAGGCGGACATCGTCGTCGCGTGCGACGGCGTCGCGTCACGAGTCCGCGAGATGGCCGGGCTCGAGGCGCGGATCGAGCCGCTCGCCGATGCAACGCTCACCTGGATGTCGTCGACCCCGGGGGAGGTCTCGTTCGCGATGGCCTACCTGTCCGACGGCGGGCACATCGGGACCCTGGGCTGGCCCCAGGGCTCCGCCGGCTGGCGGACGATCGAGAAGGTGGGCGAGGACGCCGCCCTCGCGCCGGGGGTCGAGGCGATGAAGGAGATGTGGACACGCCTCCTGCCCGAGAGCGCCAAGGGCGTGTCGGGGGTGACCAGCCTGGAGCAGGTCCGCTACGGCGAGCCCCGGCTCATGAGCGCGCCGGTGTGGTGGAAGCCCGGCGTGGTGCTGATCGGCGACTCGGCCCACTTCTTCGGGCCCGAGACCGGCGTCAGCTCCGGGCTCGGCCTGGGTGACGCCCAAGCGCTCGCCGAGGCGATCGCGCAGAACCCCGGGGATCCCGACGCGGCCTGCCAGAGCTACGAGACCTGGCGCGCGCCGATCATCCGCCCGTACGAGGCAATGGACCCGGGCCGTCAGCGGATGCAGACCGGCGGCACGACGCCGAGCCCAGCGGACCGCTGGCCGCCGGCGAGCTGACCCGCGGAGACGCCGCATGCTGAGTAGGGCACTGTTCACCCCCGACGGACGCATCCGGCGGCGGCGGATGATCCCGACGTTCATCGCGCTCGTCGTGCTCGCGCTGCTCGGCAGCCTGCTCGTCACGTTCGCGCCCGCGGCCGCCGACACCCCGGCGCTCTTCAACGCCCTGATCGGCCTCGGCATCGCGTCGAAGCTCCCCCTGATCGCCCTGATCGCATGGCTCATGCTGCGAAACCGCGAATGGCCGAGCCGCCCACCGAACTGGTCGAAGGACGAGGTGGGGGAGATCCTTGACTACATCCGCAGCGAGTCCGCGCGCGCCGAGGGGCGCGAGGACGCGACCGACCGGCTCACGTACCTCCGCGACGAGGCCTGGCACGTGGCCGACCGGGCAGAGGACGCCCAGACCCCCGAGGCGGTCGCGCTGGCGCTCGAGATCCAGGCCGCGATCGAGCGGAGCATGGGGGCGCCGACCCGGGGCCAGCGCCGAGGCGGCTAGGGGTCGCCCGCCCCGTCGGCGTGGTCGCCGGCGAGCTCGCGCAGAACGAGCAGGGCGTTGATCGCCGCGGGAAAGCCGCAGTAGACGGCCGAGTGGATCGTGAGCTCCTCGATCTCGTCGGGGCGGATGCCCGCCTCGAGCGCCGCCTTCATGTGGATGCGCAGCTGGGGCTCCTTGCCGCCCATCGCCGTGAGCATCGAGATCGTCGCGATCTGCCGCTCGCGCAGCGCAAGCGTGCCGCGCGAGTAGACGTCGCCGAAGCCGAACTCCCCCACGTAGCGCCCGAGGTCGCCGAGCGACTCGACCAGGGCGGCGCCCTCCTCGCCGTGGATCTCGCGGATGCGCCGCATCCCGCGCTCGTATCGCTCGTCGGCGCCCTCGCTCATCGCCGCAGCCTCCACAGGGCGTCGTCTGCCAATGCCAGGCGGACGACCGCGCCATCACCGGCGAGCTGCGTGAGCGAGAGCTCCGCCGCCCGCCGATCGGGGACGTCGGTCGTGTCGGCCAGCACCCGCGCCACCTCCTGGCTCGTGAGGCCGCCAGGGTACTGTGCGAGGAGCTCGACGACGCCGGGCACGGGACGTCGCTCGAGCCGTGGCTCGAGGTTCACCAGCGCGACCTCGGCCGCCTCGTACGGCTGAAAGCCCGGCACCACGGCAACCTCTCCGTCCGCTCGGGTGAAGACCAGGGTGGGGGCCGTGTAGCGCTCGGGCCCGTCCGTGCGGGCGGTGCGTCCGATCAGCACGGCGCGTGCGGCCGGATCTCGGGCCTCGCGCTTGCCGGCCTCGTAGTCGTCGAGGACTTCGCGCGAGCCGTGGTCGGCGAGAAGCGCGTCGGCATCGAGCCCGTCGACCAGCCCGGCGACCGCCCGCAGTCCGGCGGGCTCGTCGAGCATCAGATCCGTCGTGAACCAGGCCAACCGCATCAACCGCAGCAGCGCCTCGGCGGCGCCAGCGCGCTGCCTGCGCGCGGCGACGATCAGACGGCACGCCGGCCCGCTCGCCAGCACGTCGGGCCGAACGAGCGGCGCGATCGGCATCCCCAGCCTCCGATAGCCGAGGTTCGAGGCGGCCCGCCGGGCCGGGGTCGAGCCGCGCGCCCGATACTGGTCGCGGTCCTCGGCCAGGCCGATGAGGACCGTCCGAAACCGCAGCTGGTCCCCGTACCTCGCCTCGAGCGTGCGCAGCACGGGCTCGAAGCTGTAGGCCCACGGACAGAGCGGATCGGTGAAGCTGGTGACCTCGACGGCCGCCGTCCCGCCCGTCCGGCCATCGATCCGCCAGGGCACGGGGACTCGCGGAAGACCCGAAGCGTCCGTCGGCTGCACCCGGTGAGTCTTGCAGCTCCCTCCCGCTGGGCCGTCCGTCCTCTTCGACGCCGATGGTCTGGCGCGGCGGCGGCGATGAACTACCCTCGATCGAGGATCAACGAACAGGGGGGAGAGGTCGTGCCACGCTGGAGCATCGGCATCGGTGCAGCGCTCATCGTCGTCGGCATCCTGGTGACGGTCCTCTCGGGATCTGGAAGCGCCACCTCGCTCATCCCCGCGTTCATCGGGGTCATCCTCGCCGGGCTCGGGATCATCGGTCTCACTGGGGAGACGGCGCGAAAGCACACGATGCACATCGCCGCGGCGGTGGCCGCGCTCGCGGTGATCGGGAGCCTCGGCTCGGCGATCGGTCGCGGCAGCACGGGCTGGGCGCTCACGAGCCAGATCCTCACCATCGTCCTCTGCGGCGTGCTCGTCGTGCTCGCGATCCAGTCCTTCCGTGCGGCGCGCATCGCACGCACGCAGGAGGGCGCGACAGCGGGCTGACCGGGCGTGGCGGACGATCCACACGATCGTGCCGTGGACCGCGCTGTGGCGTGCCTCGGAGCGCTCGGGCCCGTCGACGCGCGGTCGATGTTCGGTGGATGGGGTCTCTACATCGACGGCGCGATGCTCGCGCTCGTCGCCGGCGAGGAGATCTACCTGAAGGTCGACGGCCAGACCAAGCAGGCCTTCCTCGACGCCGACCTCGAGCCCTTTACCTACGAAGGCAAGCGCAAGCCGGTGACGATGTCCTTCCACCGCGCACCCGAGCCGCTCGAGGACTGGGAGACGCTCGAGCCGTTCGCCCGGATGGCGCTCGATGCGGCCACCCGCGCACGCGACGCTCGGGCCGCGAAGGGCCGCCGACGATGACGGATGGCGGCCGAGCCCGCCGGCCGCGCACTATGCTCGGCCGATGACCGGCCAATCGCCAGCGCTCGGAGCGCCGTCGAGCTATCTCGTCGCCCAGCCCGGTCTCGCGGTCGTCGCGAGCGACGGCTCGTCGGTCGGCCGGCTCGAGCACGTCGTCGCCGACACGTCGGTCGACATCTTCGAGGGGATCGTGATGGCGACCTACCAAGAGGGCCCGCATCGCTTCGTCGACCGCGACGACATCAAGGACTTCTACGACAACGGCGTGCTGCTCTCGATCCCGCCGGAGGCCATCGCCGGACTGCACCTGCCGAGCGAGCACCCCGCGACGACGGGCGCGCCCGAGCACATGCACGGCCGGCTCAGGCGAGCGTGGGAGATCCTCACGAAGGAGTGAGGCCGACGCCGGCGGCCGCGCGAGCGATCTGCCGGTCGGCCCCTACTGGATGCTGTCGAGGTAGGCGACGACGTCGTCGAACTGCTCGCCGCTCACCAGACCCCCGGGCATCGCGCCGCGTCCGTTCTCGACGACGTCCTCGATCTCGGCCTGCGACAACCCCTCGCCGGCGAGATTCGGCCCGACCGGGCCCTGCCCCTCACCGTTCTCGGCGTGACAGGTCGTGCAGGTCTGGTTGAAGACCATCTGACCGGCCGCGACATCGCCGCCGGCCGCCTCCGTGACCGTCTCGGCCGCGGTGGTCGCGGGTGCGGTGGTCGCAGGCGCCTCGGTCGTCGTGTCCGCAGAATCGTCGTCGTCGCCACCGCCACCGCAGGCGGCGCCGCCCATCGCAACGGCCCCGACCGCGATCAGGATCGCCGCGCCGGTGGCAATGCGTCGTCGGACTCGGATCATCGTGATGAACCTACACCCACCCCCCGACGCCGGCCACCTCGGACTCACCCCGGATCGCCACGCGCCCGAGCCGAGTCGCCCGCTCGTCACGCCTCGGGCGCCCCCGCGGCGATCGCCAGGAACTCGAGCAGGTTGCCGAACGGGTCATGGCAGAAGAACCGCCCCCGGCCCGGGATCCGGTTGCCCGCGGTCTCGACGGCGATGCCCGCCCGACCGAGCCGCTCGACCACGGGCTCGAGCGCGTCGACCTCGAACGCGATGTGGTGCCGGCGGGCCGGGTCGGGCGGGAGCTCGTCCGGGATGAAATGGAGGAACACGCCGGGGTCGTCGGTGGCGAACCAGATCCAGCCGACCCGGGACGCGAGGTCGCCGGGGAGCGGAGCCTCCTCGAAGCCCAGCACGTCGCCGTAGAAATCCCGAACCGCGGCCTCCTGGCCGGGCGGGAACGTGAGCGCGGCGTGCTCGATGCGCGCCATTCCGGCGATCCTCCGCCGCGCTCGACCGACGCTCCCGTGCCTACTCCGGCTGGGGCACGATCCGGATGTAGGGCTTCGGGGACTCCCAGCCGTCCGGATACGTCTCGCGCGCCTCGTCGTCCGAGACGGAGCCCGCGATGATCACGTCATCCCCCTGCTGCCAGTTGGCAGGGGTCGCGACCTTGTTCTTCGCGGTGAGCTGCAGCGAGTCGATCACCCGCAGCACCTCGTCGAAGTTGCGCCCGGTCGTCATGGGGTAGACCAGCACGAGCTTGATCTTCTTGTCCGGTCCGATCACGAAGACGTTCCGGACCGTCTGGTTGTCTGCGGGAGTGCGATCGCGCGGGTCGCCCGAGACGGCCGCCGGCAGCATCCCGTACGCCTTCGACACCGCGAAGTCGGGGTCGGCGATCAGCGGGTAGTTGGGCGCGTGGCCCTGCGTCTCCTCGATGTCCCTGGCCCAGGCCTCGTGGTCCTCGGTCTGGTCCACGGACAGGCCGATCACCTTGACGCCGCGCCGATCGAACTCCGGCTTGATGCTGGCCATGTAGCCGAGCTCGGTGGTGCAGACCGGCGTGAAGTCCTTCGGGTGAGAGAAGAGCACGGCCCACGAGTCGCCGATCCACTCGTGGAAGCGAAGCGTGCCCTCGGTCGTCTCGGCCTCGAAGTCCGGGGCCGTCTCGCCGATCTGAAGTGCCATTTCGGTCCTCGCTTGAGGTGGTGGGGGGTCGTCAGAAGGACAATCCTGGATCTCCTCAAGTGATACCGGGTTTCGCGCCGAGCCGCCCGGGCGCATCGCTCAGTCGTCGTCCCCGATCGCCCGCCGGAACAGGTACCCGAACGGGCTTCTCGTGTAGCCGACGCCGCGCCGCGAGCGGTGGAGCTCCTCGCGTGTCGGCACACCCCTCTTCGGCACCAGGTACCCGTCGAGGCCGTCCTGGGCGACCCGATAGCGACCGCCCGACGCCTTCACGACGGCAGCCAGTGAGTACCGGGAGTCGAGGGAGGCCAAGGAGGCATCGCCATGGCTGTTGTTCACGAGCAACGCGCCGCCATCGGCCAGGTATCGCGTGCAGTGCTCGCTCACGAGTCCGGCGTAGAGCGACACCAGCAACCCCACGGATCGGTCCGCGACCGACAGCGTCGCGCGGTAGTCGGCCCGCTCGAACCGAATGGCGAACGACCCCGACCGGCCGAGCTCGCGGCGCTTGGAGGCGATCAGCCGCCGAACGGCGCCCTCGTCCTGGAAGAACCGCGCGGCGCGGACGTCCTCGTCGACGTAGGTGACCTCGTCGAAGTGCACCGACGGCGCGATGTCCACGTACGAGCCCGGGCACAGCACGGGCGTCGCGCTCGAGACGAGTTCGGCCGCCGCCGCGAAGAGCCGCACGCGGTCTCCGGGGTGGCGGTCGTATTCGGCGTGAAATCGCGTGACGTCAATGAGCGGCTCGAGTCGACGCCCAGACTACGGAGCCGGTCTGAGCGTCCCGCGCGATCGAGGCTTGCGGTCACCGGTGTAGCCGAAATAAACTTCGGGTCACCTAAGTACGACGGTATGGCTTACCGATGTCAACGCCCAGCAGAGGAGGACCCGTGGGCAGCAGCACGACGACGCAGGTCGACGCCGACACCGCGCTTCGGGATGCGCACGACGCCGTCTATCGGTGGCCCGCGTGGTTCTCGGGCTTCACCGCCGAGGTGATCGTCGACGGCGCCGGCGGCCACAGCCGGGGCACGATCGACGCTCGACCGGGGCAGCCGGTCGATCTGGACATCGACGCCGTCCCGGACGTCGACCGGCCGTGGCTGACCGACCAGCTCGAGAGCATGGTCACCCACCGGGCGCCGCTCGCCTACGAGGACGGCGATGGTCGCCACGAGAAGCAGCTGGTCGCCGGGCCGGGTGGGCGAGAGGCGGTGATTCGGGTCGACGACGGCCTCGGCTCGCGCTACTGGCTCGAGGACGGCGCCATCAGTCAGATCGAGCGCACGATCGGCGACGAGCGCGTCACGGTCGCGATCCAGTCGCGCGCCGCGGCGACGGCGCACCAGTACGTCGCTCGCGACATCACGGTCTTCTGGCGCAACGGCGACACCGGGATGCTCCGCTCGCTCGAGCTGCTGCGCGACGACCACGTCCCGCTCGGCGAGGTCATGGTCCCGGCCCGGCGACGGAGCCTGCGCATCGAGGCCGATGGCGCGGCCACGGTCCGCGAGATGCGGCTCATCGCCCACTCGGCCGAGCGCGTGGAGGAAGCGTGAGGGCGAACGCGCACAGGGCCGCGGAGCCGCCGGTCGAGCTCTGGGAGCGGGAGTCGACGCGGCCGCGCTCCCTCGCCACGGCCATGCTGGCCTCGGTCGACGCCGGAAAGCTGACGTGCGAGGCGCTCGAGGCCGCGTCGCCGCTCATGCGGGCGATGACCCGATCTCAGATCGCGAGAGCGCACGCCATCGTCCGGTCGCATGTCCTTGCCCGGCGAAGCCTCGCGCGCCAGGAGCTCAGCCGGCGGCTCGTCGACCGGTCTCCGGAGTAGGCCCGTCGTTGGCGCCTCGAGCGCCCAACCGGACCCCGAACGGCTCGCGGTCGACGAACATCGCTACAAGGTCGGAAGCAGGACGAGCGAGGCCACCCGCCCGCCCTGACGGTAGACCACGTGCAACGAGTACTCGGTGCCGCCGTCATCAGCCCCGGCGGGCCAGGAGTCCATGGACGGGCCCGACCAATCGGGGGTGCCGAGCGCTGTGCGCGTCTCTGCGCGGGTCGCGTCCTCGATGGCGAAGATCGGGCTGAACGCGAGGTCTCGTGCCTGGCAGTAGCGCGAGCTGCTGTCCGGCTCGCTGGTCTTCCAGGCCGACGGCCCGAAGCTCTCCTCGCAGTAGCTCAGAGATGTGAGCGCCGACTGGGCGAAGAGCGTGCCCCCAGCGCCGGCGGCGACGCCGATGGCGAGTGCGAGAACGCTCGCGACGGCCGCCACGGCGATGTAGCGGCCGCGGACCGGAAACTCACGGCGTTCCCCCGGCGGAGGAGACTGCACCTGTTCCTTTCGCTGGTGACCGGCTCGATCTGACCTTCAGGGGCAATGCACGAGTCCGAACGCAGGCCGCACTATGGCCTCCCGAGATCGAGAGGCAACCCCCAGGGGCGCGACGGCACCGGATCAGCCGCCTGGCAGCTGCTTCGTCCGACGCCCGGTCGACGACGCGACCCCTCCGGTCACGTCCGGTCGGTCGGCCCGCCGAGCTCAGGCGGCCAGCCGCACCTGACGCGCTGCTCGCAGCCCTGCCCCTGGCGGCAGGCCCTCCGGCACCTCCGACAGCGGCGTCGGCGCATCGGCGCGATGTGCCGCCATGCGTCCGGCCACAGCGCCCGGGCCGACGGCGCGCTCATGGACACCCGTCCACGTGGCCGAGCGCTCGCCCGCGCCAGCTCGTCTTCGACTCGCCGGCACGCACGCCCCGCGTGGCTACGACCTGCTCTCGAGGAAGGCGGCGACCATCTTCTCGCCGGCCTCGTGGCCGTCCTCGAAGTACACGCGGTTGATCTCCTTGAAGATCTCCCACTGCTCCGGGA
>JANQPH010000025.1 GCA_028285405.1 Thermoleophilia bacterium | reverse complement strand
GGCTCGGTCGCAGGTGTTCGGCGAGAGGACGCAGCGGGGTCTGGATGACCCCGACCGTCCGGTTGGGCGACAGATCCGGAACGAGAGGTGCCACGAGCTGCGCTCGTGCACCCGAGGGCCGGATCAGCGACTCCTTGCCCGGGGATGGGCCCGGTCGAAGTCGTCGCGCAGGTGCGCCGCGGTCACGTGGGTGTACACCTCGGTCGTCACCGGCGAGGCGTGCCCCAGGTGCGACTGCACGTACCGGATGTCGACCCCGGACTGGACCAGGTGCGTCCCGCACGAGTGGCGGAGCGCGTGCGGGAACACACGCGTGTTGGCGTCACGAATGCCAGCCCGCTCGGCGACATCGACAACGATGCGCCAGATCCCCGTTCGGGTGAGCCGCCGGCCCCGAGCCGAGAGGAACACCGCATCGGCGTCGCCTGCCCGGGGCGACTTCGCCTTGGCGCGCAGCTCCGGGCGTCCGACGGCGACGTAGGCGAGCAGCGCCTCGCGCGCCGAGCGGGGGACCGCGACCGCGCGGCGCAGGCCACCCTTGCCGTCGACGAGGATGTACGGGTCGTCCCCGTCCTCGAGGCGACACGCGGACAGGTCGAGCCCACTCGCCTCCGACGCTCGCAGGCCGCATCCGTAGAGCGTCTCGACCAGCGCATGCGTGCGCGCACCCAGAGGCCCGGGACGCGCGGCGGCGTCGCACATCGCCCGGACCTCGGACGGGGCCAATGCGACGACGTCCGCTTCGCTGGCGCTCCGACCACCGGCGGGCGGGCTGAGCTCGCGGACCGGATTGGGCAGCTCCATCCTGGTCGACCACCAGCGACAGAACGAGCGGACCGCCGCGACCTTCCGGCGCCGGCTGGAAACGCTGCCGGGCAGCCCGTCGCGCCAGTCCTGCCACCAGTCGATCGGGATCTGCGACAGCGCCTGCGCCGCGGCCCGCGCAGCCGGGTCGCGCTCGACGTCGAAGACCCTGCCCCCCTCCACGTCGGGGTCGACCCCGAGACCCTCCTGCAGCGCGGCCAGGTCGCGGGCGTAGCCATCCCGCGTGTTGGGGTTGGCCCTCGACGCGAGGTAGCCGTCGGCCAGGCGGCGGTATCCGACCGGATCGACGGTCATCCGCGCGGATGCCCTCGACGAAGCTGCTCTTGCATCGTCTTCGTCGTCACGCCCGTGTAGCGCTGGGTCGTGGCGATGCTGGCGTGGCCGAGCACCTGCTGAACGACGCGAAGGTGGGCACCGCCGTCCCCGCGCCCTTCGAGCAGGTGGGTCGCCGCGGCATGGCGGAGCGCATGGGGACCACCGCCGCGACCGGCCGCGCGTAGACGCCGGGCGACGACCCGGTAGACCGTCGATCCATCCAGCCGCCGGCCCGATCTCGAGACGAACAGTGCCGGCTCGCCGGTCGCACCGGCGGCGAGCACCGGCCGACCGTCCGACAGCCATGCGCGCAGCGCGACGATGGCCGGCTCGGTCAGCGGGACCGTTCGCGCGTGGCCGCCCTTGCCGTGCACCCGCAGCAGCTCGTGCTCGAAGTCCACGGCGCGCTGATCGAGGTCGCACGCCTCCTGGCGGCGCAGGCCCGAGCCGTACAGCACCTCGAGCAGCGCTCGGTCGCGCAGGGCGAGCGCCCGCTCCCGGTCGTTTCGCGCCGCCGCCGGATCGATCGAGCCGACCAGCGCCGCGGCCTCCTCCTGCGAGAGGCGCGCCGCGGGAGGAGCCGCGACCCTGGGTCGCTCGAGCGCGTCGGCCGGGTTGCGACCCTCCGGATGATGTGGCGCCAGCCACTCGCGCGCCGCGACGATGGCCCGCGCCCTGGTCGCCGACGACCACTCGAGCTCTCGCATCGCCGACTCGAGCCCCGAGGTGGTCACCTCCTCGGGGCCCGCGAGGCCGGCGTCAGCGAGCCAACGCGCGAGGCGCCGGGCATCGTCCACGTAGGCGGCTCGGCTGCGATCAGCCAGCGCCCTGCGCCGCGAGCCCTGGCGCGAGAGCCGCTCGGCCAACGACTCCAGCGAGCGATCCCACCGGTCCTCGCCAGACACGTCCGTCACTCAGTCGAGTTCGACGTCCCTCGGAGCTCGACCTGCCCCACGCCCGCCCAGAACCTGCCCGAGTCGTCCTGGGTGAGCCCGGTGAACCACAGCACCACCTCGTCGCCGAGGCTCGCGCCCTCCAGCGGGATCGTCTGCTCCCCCCCTGAGGTCGTGCCGTTCGCGAGCACGGGCCTGACACCTGACGCACCCGCCTGGCCCAGCACCTGGAAGCTGGCGCCGGGGGTCGGGGAGTCGAGCACGAGCTCGTCGATCTCGGCCCCGTCGGCGGCGCTCAGCAGCAGGCCGACGCCGTCCTTCAGGTTTCCGAAGTCGGCCGTGGCGTAGCGCTCGGTGTACCAGACCGACTCGGGGTCCCCGTCCGCGGCGTTCGGAACGTCGGCGGGCCGCTCACGACCCTCGCCTTCGGGGTCGAAGTCCGAGATCCCCGCCAGCGCCAGTGGGGCGCTCACGGCCTCCTCGCCACCCGATCCGGAACCGGAGCCCAGCTGGTCGTAGGCGTAGACACCGATGCCGCCGGCCGCCGCGACCGCCAGGGCAACGGCAACGGCGATGGCGATGGGACGGCCGAGCCCGCCGCGCCGGCGCACCTCGGACGTCGTCCCGCCGTCCGAGCCGGAGGCGATGACCGGCATCTGCGCGGTATTGCCGCCCTGCTCGCGAAGCGCCGCGGCCATCTGGCGCGTCGAGACGAACCGCTCTCGCGGCTCCTTGGCGCAGGCGCGCTGGACGCAGGCGGCGAGGAATGCGGGGCAGTCCGGGTTCACCAACCGAGGGTCGGGCACGTCACGGCTGACGTGCTGCATCGCCACGGCGACGAAGCCGTCACCGGTGAAGGGCAGCTGCCCGGTCGCGCACTCGTACAGCACCACGCCGAGCGAATAGACGTCCGTCCGTCCGTCGATCTTGCCGCCCTGCGCCTGCTCGGGCGCCAGGTAGTCGGCGCTTCCCAGCATCACGTCGGCCGCGGTGAGACCGGCCTGCGTATCGACGTCGGCCATCCGGGCGATCCCGAAGTCCGTCAGGCGAGCGATGCCGTCCCGGGCGATCAGCACGTTCTGCGACTTGACGTCGCGGTGGACGATGCCCTCGTCGTGGGCGTAGGCGAGCGCGTCGGCGACCTGGGCGACCAGCCGGGCCGTCTCCGCGGGCGGGAGCGCGCCCTCTCTGGCGACCCTGTCCTTGAGCGTCTCCCCCTCGACCAGCTCGAGGACCAGGTAGGGACCCTCCTCGTCCTCTCCGCCGTCGAGCAGACGCACCACGTTCGGGTGCGACAGCCCACCGACAAGCTGGGCCTCACGCCTGAACCGCGCGGTGAACTCGGCGTCGTCCACCCGAGCCTGGTGCAGCCGCTTGATCGCCACCGGTCGGTCGAGCTTCAGGTCGGTGGCGCGCCAGACGGTCGCCATGCCGCCGCGCCCGATGGCCGCCTCGAGCCGGTACCGTCGACCGAGTGTGGCCTCGCTCATCGGCATGGGGCCAGCCAGCGCAGGGTCACCGGTCGAGGATACCGTCGAGGTTCGGTCAGCTGGTTCGGCAAGGGTCGGGTTAGGATGCGGTGGTGGGCGGTGCCCAGACGGTCCTGATCGTCGAGGACGACGAGGCGATCGCCGAGTCGATTGCGTATCACCTTCGCAAGGCAGGGTTCCGGACCCTGCAAGCGAGTGATGGTGGACAGGGCCTGCGCCTTGCACGCCAGCAACGGCCGGACCTCGTGATCCTCGATCTGATGCTGCCCCAGCTGGACGGCTGGCGCTTCACCGAGGAGCTTCGCGCCGCCGACTCACGGGTGCCGGTGATCGTCTGCAGCGCGCGGACGAGCGAATACGACCGGGTGCACGGCCTCGAGCTCGGCGCGGACGACTACGTCACCAAGCCGTTCTCGATGAAGGAGATGCTCGCGCGCGTGAACGCCCACCTGCGCCGGGCCGATCTGGACCGCAGCCCCGAGGGGCGGACGGCGGTCGAGGCGGGCGGGCTTCGGATCGACCCCGAGCAGGTGCAGGCGTTCTTCGACGGCTCCTCGCTGGGCCTGACGCCGCGCGAGTTCGAGGTCCTCTATGCGCTGGCCCGGGCGGACGGCAAGCCGGTGCCACGCGAGCGCGTCTACCGCGACGTCTGGGGCTACGAGATGATGCGCGGAGACCGGTCGGTGGACGTGTTCGTGCGCAAGGTGCGCCAGAAGCTCGGCCGCGGCGCCCCGGGCAAGAGCTTCATCCAGACCCACTACGGCGTCGGCTACCGCTTCGAGCCCTCGGCCCCGGGCGAGTAGCGCCGAGGCCGAGCCGGACGACTCCTAGTAGGGGGAGTCCGTCCGCCGCGAGCGCGCTCTCAGCCCGAAGTCGGGGCCGCCCGGGTTCTGACGGATGAACCAGTAGATGGCCCCACCGATCGCCCCACCGATCAGCGTTCCGACGAGGTAGATCCACAGCACGTCGCCGCCTTCGCCGGTGACGATGACCGGAGCCAGCGCCCGAGCGGGGTTGTAGGCGCCACCCGAGAACGGGCCGACGGTCAGCAGCGCGGTGAAGATGAAGCCACCGATCGCGATCGGGGCGAACGCGCCGTACCACGGTGCTCTCGAGTCCGTCGCCACCGCGGAGATCACGATCAGGAAGAGCGCGGTGACCACGATCTCGAGCGAGACCGCCTCGCCGTCCGAGACGCCGCCACCAGGCGAGTTCACCAGCGCGCTCTCGACGGCGGACGAGTACACGCCGACCGCGAGCCCGGCCGCAGCGAGCGCACCCGCGATCTGGGCGATCCAGTACGGGATCACCTCGCTCCAGGGGAACTGGCGCCCCGTGGCGACCCCGAGGGTCACGGCGGGGTTGAAGTGCCCGCCCGAGATGTGCCCGAAGGCGAAGATCATCAGCGCGAGGCCGAGCCCGAACCCGGCGGCGACACCGGCGGGCGCGATCGCCTCGGGCAGCTGAACCGAGACCGACACCGCGGAGAACGCGATGAAGAGAAAGCCGAACGTGCCGATGAGCTCGGCGATCAGGCGCGTGAAGAGTGGTGGCTGCCCCACAGCAAAATCTCCAGAGTCGCGAACTGGCCGGCGGAAACCTACCCCGGCTCGCGGACGAGCCGCGGGGCGGCGCGGCGAATCAGCGGGGAAAAGCTCGACACGACGCGGCTTGTGGGGGGGAAGCGCCCTTGGCTACCATCCCGAGGCTCGAATCCCGGGGGGATGCCCGAGCGGCCAAAGGGAACGGTCTGTAAAACCGTCGGCTCTGCCTTCGAAGGTTCGAATCCTTCTCCCCCCATCCGAGACCCTGGCCCCGGCGGCGGGAAGCGGGTCTCAGCCGGTCGTCGCCTCCGGCTTGCGCGCGATCGCGAACAGCTTGACGAACTCGTAGCGCCACCCCCGCGGGCCGGACAGCTCGCGCAGCTTGGCTTCGATCTTGTCCACGTACTCGGCCACCTCGGCCTCGGACTGGTCGCCGATCATGTGACCGGCCACCACCCGCATCCGCTCCATGTAGGCCTCGACCGAGGTGTGCCTGACCCGGGTCTCGGTCCAGATGTCGATCGGGTCGAGGCCGGCCTGGACCAGGTAGTCCTCCATCTCGGGGATGCTCCGCAGATTGCCGTCGAACGCGCCGACCCACCGATAGTTGATCGGCTCGATGTTGGAGATGACGTCACGGTAGGCCTGCTCGCCGCCGCGGCCCGACATCAGGATCGCGATCACGCCCCCCGGCCGAAGCGCCCGCGCCATCGCCCGCGCGGCCTCCCACTTGCGCGGGAACCAGTGGTACGCCATCGAGCAGATGACCAGATCGAACGACTCCTCGGCGACCGGCATGCTCTCGACATCGGTCTGCGAGAGCGTGACTTCGACGCCCTCGATGCCGCCGAGCTTCGCCTGGAACTGCTCGAGCATCCCCTCCGCAGGATCGACTCCGGTGATCCGCGCGGGGCGGAACCGATCGATCACCGCCTGGGTGGCCCATCCGGTGCCGCAACCCACGTCGAGCACGTCCTGGTAGCGACCGGGCGGGATCGTGAGCGCGAGACGCTGCGCCCCCTCGATGTTGAAGCGGACCGCGTCCTCGTAGTCGGACGCCGTCTCGGTGAATCCGCTCGCGACCGACTCGAAGTTGGTGTGGACATGGGATGACACGGGTCTCTCGGCCTCCATGGGCATGCGGTGGGCGTGACCAGCATGCCGCAATCGGGATCCCGCCGCGGGCTGTTCAGTCCCTATTCACCGCGCCCGGGAGGGCGGGTACGTTTCGGGCACCCGGACGAAAGCGCGACAGATGCCAACGCCGAACATTCGCTCCCTGGAGCTCGAGTCGCGGGTCTTCCCGCCGCCGAGCGACTTCGCCGCCAACGCGGTGGCCGGTCCCGACATCTACGACGAGGCGGCCGCTGATCCCACCGCCTGGTGGGCCGAGCAGGCCCGGGAGCGACTGACCTGGGGCCGACCCTTCTCGACGGTCCTCGACGACTCGAACGCGCCGTTCTACGAGTGGTTCACCGACGGAACGCTGAACGCGAGCGCCAACTGCGTCGACCGCCATGCGGCCGCCGATCCGGACCGCGTCGCGATCTACTTCGAGGGCGAGCCCGGGGACCGGCAGGAGATCACCTACGGCGATCTGCTCGAGCGGGTCTCGCGCCTCGCGAACGTCCTGCTCGACGCCGGCGTCGCCAAGGGCGATCGGGTCGCGCTCTACATGGGCATGGTCCCCGAGCTGATCGTGTCGATGCTCGCGTGCGCCAGGATCGGCGCCGCGCACACCGTCGTGTTCGGGGGTTTCGCGCCGGACGCGCTTCGTGACCGCATCCTCGACTGCGACTGCGTCGCCCTGTTGACCCAGGACGAGGGATGGCGGGCCGGGAACCTGGTCCCGCTGAAGGCGAACGCCGACACGGCGCTCGAGGAGTGCCCCGACGTCCACACGTGCCTGGTGGTCCGGCGCACCGGCGGCGACATCGGCTGGGTCGAGGGTCGCGACCGCGACTACGCCGAGGCGGTCGCAGCGGCCTCACCGGACTGTCCGGCCGAGCCGATGGACGCTGAGCAGGTGCTCTTCATCCTCTACACGAGCGGCACGACCGGCAAGCCCAAGGGGATCACACACACCACCGGCGGCTACCTGACCGGCGCGGCCACGACGTTCGCCAACGCCTTCGACCACAAGCCGGAGGACGTCTTCTGGTGCAGCGCCGACTGCGGCTGGGTCACGGGCCACACCTACATCGTCTACGGGCCGATGGCCAACGGCGCCAGCCAGGTGATGTACGAGGGCGCGCCCAACCACCCCGAGCGCAATCGCTGGTGGGACATCGTCGAGCGGTACGGCGTCAGCATCTTCTACACGGCTCCGACGGCCATCCGCACCTTCATGAAGTGGGGCGACGAGTGGCCACAGCGCCACGATCTGTCGAGCCTACGGCTGCTGGGCACGGTCGGCGAGGCGATCAATCCCGAGGCATGGATGTGGTACCGCGACGTGATCGGCGGGGATCGGTGTCCGATCATCGACACGTGGTGGCAGACCGAGACCGGCTCGATGATGATCTCGCCGCTCCCCGGCGCCAGCACGACCAAGCCGGGCTCGGCGGGGACCCCCCTTCCCGGGATCTCGGCGGACATCGTCGACGAGGCGGGCAACTCGGTCGAGCGCGGACACGGCGGCTACCTGGTCCTGACTCGGCCCTGGCCGTCGATGATGCGCACGATCTGGGGGGACCCGGACCGCTACGTCGAGACGTACTGGTCGCGCTTTCCCGGCATGTACCTGGCCGGAGACGGCGCCCGCCAGGACGAGGACGGCGACATCTGGCTGCTCGGCCGCATCGACGACGTGATGAACGTCTCGGGGCACCGGCTGTCGACGATCGAGGTCGAGAGCGCGCTCGTCGGCCACCCGAGCGTGGCCGAGGCCGCCGTCGTCGGGCGCTCGGACGATCGCACGGGCCAGGCGATCGCCGCGTTCGTCACGCTGCGTGGCCACGTCGAGGGCGGACAGGACGTGATCGACGTGCTGCGCGACCACGTCGCCACGTCGATCGGCGCGATCGCCAAGCCGGCGTCGATCGTCCTCACCGACGACCTGCCCAAGACGCGCTCGGGCAAGATCATGCGCCGCCTGCTGCGCGACATCTCCGAGGAGCGCCACCTCGGTGACGTGACGACCCTCGCCAACGCCGACGTGGTCCACGAGATCGCCGACAAGGCCAACGAGCTGCGAGCGAGCGGACAGGACGAGTCGAGCGCCTGACGCACGGCTCGACCGGCGCCAGGGGGGCGCTACACTGCGCCCCCGCGCCAACGGCGCGACCGGGGTGCGCGACGCGCCTCGATGACCCGCCCAGTTAGCTCAGTTGGTAGAGCACTTCCATGGTAAGGAAGGGGTCAGCGGTTCGAGTCCGCTACTGGGCTCTCGACGCCCCGCGGGGCGTCGGCGCGGCGGAGTAGCTCAGTTGGTTAGAGCAGCGGAATCATAATCCGCGTGTCGGGGGTTCGAGTCCCTCCTCCGCTACTCAGAAGGACGGCGTCCCCACCCAGCGGCTATCTCGGTGCGTCGGGCTCCC
>JANQPH010000019.1 GCA_028285405.1 Thermoleophilia bacterium | reverse complement strand
CGACCAGCTCCGGACACATCGACGCGACGAGCTGCGCTCGTCAGGGCCAAGGAGCCGGAGCTCTGCGCCTCCTTGCCCCGGGTTGCCTGGGGGCTCCCTAGCTGTCGAAGGGAACCAGTGCCCATCGGCGCTCGGGGAGTCGGGACCAGGGCTCGACCTCGACCGCGCGCAAGATGATCTCGTCGCCGAGCGCGGCGCGCACCTGGCGGATCGCCTCTCCGGCGCGCCGCGATCGCTCGTCGGCTGCCGATCGGATCGCCGTCAGCTGATGCCCGGCGAGCGATCCGGAGGCATCCACCCGGACGCGCAGCTCCTCGACCGAGCCCTGGACCTCCTCGAGCGACGGGAGGGCCGCCGCGTCGAGGCGCTCGGTGTCGGCCGTGGCGTCTCGAAGGGTCATGGCTCGCGACCAGGACCCGCCGCCCTCGAGCCGCGCCCGCAGCTCGAGGGCCCGGATCGCGCGACCCCGAGCCCGGGCCGATGCGGCGATCTCGCCGAGGAGGAGGCGTGCGGCCGCTCGCAGCGCGGAGCGCGCGCCCACCGGCTGGGGGAAATGGAAGCGCTGCTCCAGCGGTGCGGGGGGCGTGCGGGGGGCGAGCGGCCGGTCGTCGATCCCGCGTGCGAGCCGGTGTGCCCGATGTCCCGCTGGCCCGAGGCGGGCCCCCACGGAGCGTGCGGGAAGGCCGGACAGCCGCCCGAGGGTGGTGATGCCGAGATCCCTCAGCGTGGAGACGAGCTCCGGCGCCACATCGGCGTCGTCGACCAGTCGCGCGACGGGAAGGGAAGACAGGAGCTCGCGGACGTCGTCGCCGCCGCGGAGCGTGAGCTGGCGGTCGGGTGCGCTCGCCCGGGCGGCCTGGATCGCGACGAACGTGCCGGGGGCCGCTCCGACGCGCCCTCCGGCGCCGACCGGGAGCGCCGCTCGGGTCCGTCGCAGCAGCGGGTCGAGGCCACCATGGAGGCGCAGGAGCCCGTCGGCCGAGAAGAATGCCTGGCCGGGCGGACCCGGCTCCACGGCCGCACCGAGCTCCTCGAGCCGGCGAACCATCCCTTCCGCCTCCTCGGCGACGGCGGCGGGATCGGGCACGACCAGCTCGAGCGCCGGGCATCGGGCGAGGGCCTCTCCGACACGAAGGCCTGGCTCGACCCCCTGGGCCTCGGCCACGGGGGTGCACTCGCCGACGACCTGGGGAGCGCCCGGCTCGGGACCGAGCGCGATCGGGGCATCGAGCGGGCGGCGTGCGCGCAGGAGCGCCATGAGCAGCGGAAAACGAGGGATGTGTGCGGCGACGATCACGAGAATCCGAACGAAAGGGAACACATGTTCGTATACGAGTCGGCTGGACTCAAGCGACTTCGGCGACACCCCCGGGGTTAGGCTCGTCTCGTGTCGTCGCACTCGCGCAGGAGTCCGGCCGTTGCCTGAGATCGAGCGCAAGTTCCTCGTCGACGATCTCCCCTCGGGGCTCGGTCCGGGGGTGTCGATTCGCCAGGGGTACGTCGCCCTGGACGACGCCACCGAGGTGCGGGTGCGCGCCAAATGCGACGCCTTCACCCTCACGATCAAGGGTGGCCACGGGGTCGAGCGCGCCGAGGTCGAGCTGGACCTCACCCCGGATCAGTTCGACGGCCTCTGGGCCCTCGTGGGCGATCGGTCCCTGACCAAGACGCGCCACGAGATCCCCGTGCGCGGCGGGCTGGCCGAGGTCGACGTCTACGAGGCCGCGCTCACCGGCCTCGTCGTGGTCGAGGTCGAGTTCCCCTCGATCTCCGACGCGGACGCCTTCACCCCGCCAGCCTGGTTCGGGGCCGAGCTGACCGGGGACGTTCGCTACTCGAACGCCCGCCTCGCGATCGGGGGTGCCCCGGCCTGACGCGACCGCGACGACCCGGTCGACGCCGTCGGGCGACTACCCTCGTCGGATGGCCCGTTCTCCGAGCTCTTCGCGATCGATCATCGAGCCGGCGGGCAGGCTCGCCCGGCGAGCCCTGTACCTGGCCGCGATGTCCCTCGGCTTGGCGCTCGGCCTTGCGGCGGGTCTCCTCGGCCTGGTGGCCGGTGGGGATCCGACGATCGTCGCCACCTGTCTTCTGGCGGGGATCGCGCTGGGCTGGCTCTCGGCTCGCACGATCCTCGCGAACAGGCAGCGCCTAGTCCGGATCGCGGGTGTCTGGCTGCTGGGGCGCGCGCTTCCCGGATCCCGTACGACCCGCCTTCTGGTCTCGGCGTCCACGGCCGCCCGGGTGGGTGCGCACCGTCGGTAGGATCTCGCCATGACAACTGACGGCAAGTGCATCCTGGTCGTGGCGAACGAGACCCTCGCGAGCCCGCAGATCGTCGAGACCGTGATCGAGCGAGCGGGCGGCAGATCGGGGCGGATCGGCGTCGTGGCGCCGTTGCTGCCCAGGCACAAGCTCGACCACTGGCTCGGCACCGGCGACGCCGAGGTGGAGCGCGAGCCGATCGGGCGCCTCGAGCGGACCACCACCGCCCTCGTCGCGGCGGGCATGCGGGCCACCGGCTACATCGCCGACGCGGAGCCGCTGCAGGCCCTCCTCGACGGCATCCGCGTGTTCGAGCCCGAGGAGGCCGTGATCTCGACCCATCCGCCCGAGCGGAGCACGTGGATCGAGCGAGGGCTGATCGAGGAGGCGAAGGCGAAGGTCGACATCCCGATCACGCACCTGGTCGTCGACATGGGGCGAATCACCGACTCCGAGCTGGCTGGCACCGGCGGGCGCACCGACGAGCCGGTCCAGGTCTTTCGCTGGATGTCCACCGACGAGGCGAGCACGCTCCAGCACGAGGGCTTTCACGGGCCGGAGGGTCCGTCGAGCGACGTGCTCGTGAGCGAGGTCGCCGGCGCCGGCGGGGGCGGCTCGCAGGAGCAGGTGCTCGTCTGCGTGCAGGTGCCCGCCGCCACCCTGGCCGGGCGCGAGACGGCGGCGCCCCCGTGGGCGCATGGCGCGACCTACGCCGTTCCGGCCGATCTCCTGAATCGGGCCGGCCCGCCGATCGTGCTGAGGGGCCCGACCGGCTGACACCCGCTGGGCCTGGCCGTTCGGTTGGGCGCGTCCTGAACAGCGGCCCGGGGTCGGGGCCCCGGGGTGGGCGGTAGGTTCTCCTCAGCCCGGACGGTGAGTGCCCGCCGTCGCCTCGACGTGGAGACGCCCGCGTGGAGTCCGCGCCCCAGGATTCGAAGTACCAGGCCTTCATCTCGTACAGCAGGCGGTCCGACGGTGAGCTGATCGCGCCGGCGCTCCAGCGGGGGCTGCAGGGTTTCGCCAAGCCCTGGTACCGCCTTCGCGCCCTGCGCGTGTTCCGGGACGACGACAACCTCTCGGCCAACCCGGCGATCTGGCCCTCGGTGCAGGAGGCGCTCGACGCCTCGGAGCACTTCATCCTGCTGGCGTCGCCCGAGTCGGCGCAATCGGAGTGGGTCGGGCAAGAGCTCGAGCACTGGCTCGCCACCCACGAGGCGACGCAGCTCCTGCTCGTCCAGACCGACGGGGCGCCGATCGCATGGGATTCGGCCTCCGGCGACTTCGCGGCGACGGGCAACGACGCCGTGCCGGACGCGCTGCGCGGGGTCTTCTCCGACGAGCCTCGCTACGTCGACCTGCGCTGGGCGAGGGATCGCGACCAGATCTCGCTCGCCGACCCGCGGTTCCGGGACGCCGTCGCCGACATCGCCGCTCCCCTGCGCGGAGTGCCCAAGGACGAGATCGTCGGCGAGCACGTCCGCCAGCACCGCAGGGCTCGCCGGACCGCGATCGCCGGCGCGTCCGGTCTTGCGGTCCTCACCGTGGTTGCCGTCGTGTTCGGGATCCTCGCGCTCGTCTCGCGGCAGCAGGCGGTCGACCGCGAGCGCGAGGCGACGTCGGTGCTCCTCGCCAACGAGGCCGGCGACACGCTCGACACGAATCCGAGCCTGGCGCTGCAGTTCGCGCTGGCCGGCTACGACGTCAGCGCCACCCCGGCGACCGAATCGGCGATCAGGGAGGCCATCAGCCGTCCGCAGCCGAGCGCCGAGCTCGCGAGCGGCATCGACCGCCAGGAGGAGGTCGCCTACAGCCCGGACGGGAGCCGCGTGGCGGCAGCCGGCCGGGACGGGATCCTGCGCATCTGGGATCCGGCGGCGGGGTCCGGGCAGGAGCCGGTCACATATCCGGCGGCCGGGACGCCGCTGAACGGCGTCGCCTTCAGCCCCGACGGATCACGGGTGGCGACCGCGGGCGGCGACGGGTCGATTCGGATCTACGCCGTCGCCGACGGGCCCGATGCCGACCCGGTCGTCGTCGAGGCGCATCGGGACTCGGCCAACGCCGTCGCCTTCAGCCCGAACGGTCGCCGGATCGCGACCGCGGGGCGCGAC
>JANQPH010000006.1 GCA_028285405.1 Thermoleophilia bacterium | reverse complement strand
CATGACGGAGGGTCCGATCCACGACGACCCGCTGCTCGCACAACTCCGCGACGCGACCGAGCCGCCGCCCATCGGCACGCTGGCCGGGTACGAGCTGCTCTTTGAGGTCGCGCGCGGGGGGCAGGGCGTGGTCTACCGCGCCCGACGCATCAGCGACGAACACGCGGTCGCCATCAAGCGACTCCACCCACACGCGCTCGCAGATCCCACCGCAAGGCGACGCCTCGAGCGCGAGATCGAGGCTACCCAGACACTCGACCACCCCTCGGTCGTGCGCACACTCGAGCGCATCGACGAACAGGGCGTCGCGCTCGTCACGGAGTGGGTCGATGGCGTCGATGCCGCGACGTGGTCCGATGCGCCCGGCATCGAGGGCCGACGCGACATGGAAGAGGTCCTCACGACCTTCGCGCTGATCCTCGAGGGTGTCCGCCACGCTCACCAACGCGCCGTGATCCACCGCGACCTCAAACCCGCCAACATCATCATCGAGCCGGACGGCACTCCACGCGTCCTCGACTTCGGCCTCGCGAAGCGGTGGTCGCCCGACGCGCCCGACACCGCCTCCAACAGCGTCAGCGCCGGCTCCTTCGCCGGGACGCTCGCATGGGCCGCACCCGAACAGGCCGACGGTCGTCACCAGGACGTCGATGCGCGCACGGATGTGCACGCACTCGGGCTGATCCTCTTCAGGATGCTGACGGGGACCAGCCCGTTCACAACCGAGGGACCCGCGCTCAGCGTGGCCAGGTCGATCGTCGAGGACGAGCCGGCCCGGGCCTCGTCCGTCCGAGCGGACGTCCCGCGCGACCTGGACGCCATCCTCGCGATGGCCCTGGCCAAGGAGCCCGAGCGCCGGTACCAGACGGTTGATGCGATGCTTGCGGACGTGCGTAGGTTGATGGCGGGCGAGGCCGTCGAGGCGCACGGGCCGGGTGCGCTGTACCGACTCCGCAAGCTGGCGGCACGTCGGCGAGCCACAGCCGCGGCACTCGCCGTCGGAGCCGTGGCGCTCGTGGCGATCTCGATCGGCTCGACCATCGTCGCTGGGCGCCTGGCCGAGGCGCGCAACGAAGAGGCGGACGCACGCCGGGTCGCCGAGCGCGTCGCCTCGTTCCTCGAAGGCGTGATCGAAGCGGGCGCGGCCGGCCGGCGCGGTGCGGACGCCACGCTGCTCGACGCGATCGCCGAGGTCGCGCCGCTGGCCGAGCAGCTCGATGACGACCCGCCCGTGGGCGCGCGCGTGCAGTATCGCCTCGGTGAGACCTACCGCTCGCTCTGGATGTACCGCGAGGCCATCCCGCATCTCGAGCGTGCGGCTGCCCTGTCGCAAGAGGCGCACGGCGAGCGTTCGCCCGAACACGTCCGCTCGCTGGTCGCGCTCGGCGCATGCATGGCGAACACGTCCGATGCAGAATCCGTCGCGGTGCACGAGCGGGCCGTCGAGCTGTGCGCAAGACTCGACCGGCCCGACGAACTGCTCCGCGCCGAGGCGATGATGCGACTGGGGTACGCCAGGTACCGGGCCGCGAAGCCGGCACAGTTCGAGGAAAGCG
>JANQPH010000057.1 GCA_028285405.1 Thermoleophilia bacterium | reverse complement strand
CGACGCCGAGCGGGCGTACGAGCGGCTCGTCCGGCGCCACCTGGCCGCCGGGATCCGGCCCGAGGTCCACGTCGGCGAGGACTGTCCCGTCTGTGATCGGCCGATCGAGGAGCGACCGACGGTGGATTCGGCGGCCGGAGACGACCTCGCGTCCGGCAAGTCCGAGCTCGAGACCGCGCGCGCGGGTGAGTCGGACGCCGCGGCGGTTCGCGCCGCGGCCGAGCGCGAGATCGACCGCCTCGAGGCCGAGCGCGACCGGATCGTCGCCGACTTCGGCACCGTGCTCGAGCTGGCTCCCGACTCCACTCGCGGGGACGCCGAGCCAACCGGCGAGCCCGCTCCGCGGACGGCGAACGAGGCGAGCGAGCGATCGCTCGAGGCCTGCCGGCGGGCCGTCGAGGCGACCCGGGCGGCCAGCGACGGGCTGGCGCGCGCGTCGGCGACCCGAGTGGCGATCGAGCGAAGCTCCGCCGATGCGGACGCCGAGCTGGCCGCGGCCGAGCGGCGGGTGCGAGCGCTCCTCGGGGGCGGGTTCCCCGGCGAGCCGCGGGTCGAGCTCGATCGTCGCCGCGAGGCGCTCCGGCAGGCCGAGGACGCCCGCGAGTCGGCGAACGCGGAGCTGGTGGCGGCCCGCGAGCGGCACCAGCGCGCCCGCGATGCGGTGGCCGCGCATGCGGACGCCGACTCGGGTCGCCAGCGCCGGCTCAGCGAGATCCGCGGGCGCGCGGACGTGCTCCTGCTGAGGTCCGAGCGCGAGGAGGCCTGGCCGGACCTGCGGCCGCCGGCCTGGCCGGACGGTCTCGATCAGCTGGACCGGCAGCTCGCGGCCCACCTCGGCGAGCTCGCCGAGATGCTCGAGCGGGCCGAAGGCGCCGCCATCGAGGAGATGCACGACGCCACCGAGCGGATCGCGCGGCTCGCCTCGGAGGTCGGCGACCCGGCCGGGCGACGGATCGACCCAGCCGACGCGCTCGTGGTCGCGCACGAGGCGGCGATCGCCGCGGCCTCGGAGGCCGAGCACCGCCTGGCGATCCTCGACGGCGAGATCACGGAGCGCGCCGAGATCGAGCGCTGGCGGTCCGCCGCTCGTCGGCGCGTCGACCGCCTCGAGTGGCTCGCGTCCCACCTTCGTGACGACAGCTCCGGCTTTCTCGCATACGTCATCGCCGAGTCGCTCGACACCCTCTGCGAGCTGGCGAGCTCGCGCCTGGAGCAGATGTCGGAGCGCCGCTACGCGCTCCACGCCGACACCGACGGCTCGTTCCAGGTCGTCGACTACGCCAACGCCGGCGAGCGACGGGACGTCGAGACGCTCTCGGGTGGTGAGAGCTTCCTCGTGTCGTTCTCGCTCGCCCTGGCGCTGGCCGAGGCAATCACCAACTACGGCGAGGCGCACGGAGCGACGCTCGAGGCGATCTTCATCGACGAGGGCTTCTCGGCCCTCGACTCGGACAGCCTCGAGGTGGCCCTCGACGCGCTCGAGGTCATGGGCCGAGCCGAGCAGCGGATGATCGGTCTCATCAGCCACGTCGAGCGGGTGCCAGAGCGCATCCCCGACGGGCTCGATGTCGTCAAGGCCGAGGGCGGCAGCCGCGTCAGGCGGCGGCAAGGAGGGCACAGAGCACCGGCCCAATTCCGCTGACGACCCCTGGTCGTCGCCCGAGTGTCTCCGGTGCTGGTTGCCCGACGCGCAGGCCGCAGCGCTTTGCCCTGAGGGCAATCCGTTCGCGTCATGATGCCCCTGGGGCGTGCCCTCGGGGTGAGCCGAACCGGACGGTCGGGGTCATCCAGACCCCGCTGCGCCCTCTCGCCGAACACCTGCGACCGACCGAAGCACGGCATCGCTCGTTCTCGGGTTCGCCTCACAGGGTGACCGGCCGAAGTCGGGCGAGGAGTCGCAGACCCGGTCTCGTGAGGACGGCGCCGACGGTTGGTCGTGCTCATCCCTCGACACATGCGCGGTTCGAACGCACCCGAGCGAGACGTGTGCCCGTGACCTTCAGGTCGCCATCGGCAAGACTGTCACGCGACCGGCGCAGACCGATTCGGCCCACCCCGCTCATGCGGACGCCGCCACTGCGCTGACAAAGCGATCAGCTCGAACATGCGGTTCTCGGGAGGCGTGAGTGCGAACCAGGGTGAAAGTCGGCGCGGTGGCAGCGGCGATCGTCGTCGGCATCGCGGCCGGGTGCGGTGGGGGCGACAGCTCTGACGACGGTGGCGGCGGGAACGACGGCGAGCTCGCCGGTGTCGACAAGACCACCGAGCTCCTGGCCGGTGTGCCCCAGAGCGGCTCGACGCTGGGCGACCCGAACGCGACCGTCGAGATCCTCGAGTTCGGGGACATGCAGTGCCCGTTCTGCGCTCAGGCCTCCGAGGAGCTGACACCGGACCTGATCAGCGAGATCGTCGAGCCGGGTACGGCGAAGCTGACCTACGTCCCGATCGCGTTCATCCAGCCGCTCGAGGACTCCGAGCGGGGCGCGATCGCGATCGAGGCCGCGGCCGAGCAGGACAAGGCCTGGGAGATGACCGAGCTCCTCTTCGCCAACCAGAGCGACGAGGGCACGGGATGGCTCACGGAGGATCTCGTGTTCCAGATCGCGGAGGCCGGCGGTCTGGACGTCGAGCAGTTCCGGGCCGACTTCGAGAGCGACGAGGCGGCGGAAGCGATCTTCTCGAACCAGACGATCGCCACCGACAACGGCGTGAGCTCGACGCCCACGTACGTGATCGAGGGGCCCGGCGGGACCGAGGTCATCAGCGGGGCACAGCCCGTCGACGCGTTCCAGCAAGCGATCGCCGAAGTCTCCTGACGTCTCGCTGACGCTCAGAGAGTCGTCGGGTCTCCCCGAGGCGGGTTTCGCGTGGCAAACCAGACGCGACCGATCGTGATCGGCAGCCCATTCGGACGGCGCTGGAGCGTGCCATGGGCCGGGTGAGGCTCCGCGGGCAGAACGAGGGTGGATGGGAGCTGTTCACCCGGGTCGGCCTCGCCCTCGTGGCCGTGGCCGGGCTGGCGATCTCGTCCTATCTGACGTGGGAGCGCGCGGTTCACGACAGCTCGTCGCTGACCTGCGTGATCGGCGCGAGCAGCGGCTGCGTGACCGTCCAGCAGAGCGACTACGCGGTGTTCCTCGGCATCCCGGTCGCCGTGCTCGGCATCGTCGCGTATTCGGCCCTCCTGCTCGTCGCGCTCGTGCCGGGGACCCTCTCTCGCCTCTTCGGCCTCGCGACCGGGATCATCAGCGCGGGATTCTCCGCGTGGCTGACGTATCTCGAGATCTACGTGATCGAGGCGATCTGCACCTGGTGCGTGATCAGCTTCGTCCTGACGCTCCTCGCGCTCGGCCTCACCGCGTGGCGGGCCTGGCTCGGAGAGGGGCGCCAGCGCGTTCGCCAGGCGCGGTCCGGGGGGCCGACCCCGGCCTAGTCGGAGGGTCCGGTCGGCACGTGCGCTCGACCCGGCACGAAGCGGGAGTCGGTCAGCCACAGGCCCAGGATCGCGATCGCCGAGCCGAGCACCGAGATCGTGAGCACCAGCGGCGTCGGCGGGGAGATCTCGAAGAAGTCGCGCATCAGCGGGAGCGAGAGCACCGCGAGGTAGCCGGCCAGCAGGACGCCGCAGAGCGCCGCGACGGTGTAGCCGCGCACCCGGCTCGACCACTCCAGCAGGATGATCAGGTACAGCCCGACGAGCACCAGGACCGTCGTCGCGATCGTGCGGGCCTCGACCTGGCTCAGCTCGAGCAGGTTCAGCGCCGCCAGGTAGCTGGCGACGACGCCGAAGCCGGTCGCGATTCCCGCCGGAACGGCGAAGCTCGACAGCTCGCGGAGGAATCGGGTCGGCTTCCACGGCCCCTGGCTCGGGGCGAGCGCCAGGAAGAACGCCGGGATGCCGAGCGTGAACGCCGACGCGAGCGACAGCTGGCGCGGGATGAAGGGGTAGCTCTCGCTGCTGAGCCCGATCGTCAGGATCAGGAACGCGGCGAGCGCGGACTTCGCGACGAAGAGCTTGGCGACCCGCTGGAGGTTGCGAAGGACCTTCCTGCCCTGCCCGATCATCGAGGGCACGACCGAGAAGCCACCCTTCACCAGGACCACGTCCGAGACGGCACGGGCCATCTGGGCACCGGACCCCTGCGCGATCGCGAGCCGCGACGCCTTCAGGGCCGGCACGTCGTTGACGCCGTCGCCGACCATGGCGACGTAGTGGCCGTCCGCCGCGAGCGCCTCGATCAGCCGGCGCTTGCCCTCCGGTGGGCAGCGGCCGACCACCGCCACCTCGCGCGAGAGTGCGCGCAGGGAGTCGGCGTCTGCCGGCAGCTCGCTGCCCTGGACGACCTTCCCTTCGGGGATGCCGGCATCTCGGGCGATCGCCGAGACGGTGGCCGGGGCGTCGCCGGAGATCACGATCAGCCGGACGCCCTCCTCGCGCAGGTACGCGACGGTCTCGGGCGCGTCGGGCCGGAGGCGCTCGGCGAGCACGACGAGCCCGAGCACCTCGCAGTCGGCGGGCGGCGGTGAGTCGGCGGCTTCTGCGGCCAGCGGCCGGCGCGCCGTCGCGAGCGCGAGCACGCGCCGGCCCTGACCGGCGAGCTCGACCGAGCGGTCCTCGAGGGGCCCGAGATCGAAGTGCTCCGGCGCGCCCAGGACGATCCGATCGCCGCCGAGCCGCGCTCCGCTCCAGCGGCGGCGAGAGCTGAACGGGACGACCTCGTCCGCGGACTCCGGCGTTGCGGTGTCGACGGCGTCGGCGATCGCGTCGAGGGTGGAGTTGCGGGCGCTCATGCTCGCCGCGTACCGGGCCAGGAGCCCGCGCATCCGCGCCTCCTCGACACCCTCGGCGGGTGCCAGCTCGGTCACGCGCAGCCCCTCCTCGGTGAGGGTGCCGGTCTTGTCCAGGCAGACGACGTCCGCCGAGGCGATCGACTCGATCGCGTTGATCTGCTGCACCAGGGCGCCCTTTCGGGCGATCCCGGCCGCCGCGACGGCGAAGGTGATGCCCGTCAGCAGCACCAGCCCCTCCGGGACGACGGTCACCGCGCCGGCGACGGCGGTCTGGAGCGACTCCTGCAGCGGCGTCTTCTGGGCGACCAGGGACCAGCCGAGCAGGAT
This sequence comes from Thermoleophilia bacterium, assembly GCA_028285405.1. Taxonomy (GTDB): domain Bacteria; phylum Actinomycetota; class Thermoleophilia; order Miltoncostaeales; family Miltoncostaeaceae; genus JANQPH01. Next base: position 22,359 of record JANQPH010000057.1, on the reverse strand, counting down.
CCCCAGCGGGATCATCGCCCCGGTGAGGAGGAGGATCAGCCGATCGAGCGCACGCTCGAGCGGGGAGCGCGGATGCCTGAAGCTGCGAGCCTCGCCGAGCAGCTTCTGCGCGTAGCTGTCCTCGCCCACCGCGCGGGCGCGCATCGACCCCGCGCCCTCGGTCACGAACGAGCCCGCCCGGACCTCGTCCCCGACGGTCCGCAGGATCGACTCGGACTCGCCGGTCAGGATCGACTCGTCGAGGCTGAGCCCCTCGCTCTCGATCACGACGCCGTCGCCGACGATCTGATCGCCGGGCGCGAGGATGATGAGGTCGCCCTCGACGACCTGTGAGACCTCGACGCTCTTGCGCTCGTCGTCGCGGACGACGGTCGCCATCGGAGTGACCAGTGCCGCCAGGCGGTCGAGCTGGCGCTTCGCGCGGGCCTCCTGGACGATCCCGATGCCCGCGTTGATCACCAGGATCACCATGAAGACGGCGTCCCGCCAGTCCCCGAAGCTCAGCGTCAGGACGCCGAAGACCAGCAGGATCACGTTGAACACCGTCAAGGTGTTCGCTCTGATGATGCTCGCCCAGGATCGGCTGGTCGGCGGCGGCTCCTCGCCGCGCGCGGCCTGCCTGCGCCGCGCCTCGGCCTCGGTCAGGCCGGCTGCCCGAGACCCCAGCTGGAGCGTCGCCGTCTGATCCGCCGGCACCCGCACATGATGACGAGCTGAGCGGGGGATCGCGCTGGGCCGGTCAGGCCCGATCGGCCCCGGCGCGAGCGTGGTGGGGCCGTCAGCCGGAGGGCGCTGCCAGGGCGGAGGCCACGGTGGAGTTCACGATCCGGCCGTCGCGCACGTTCACGCCCGGCTCGAGCGCCGGCAGGACGTCCAGCGCCTCCTCGAGCCCGAGGTCGGCGATGGCCGCGATGTAGGGGAGCGTGGCCGAGACGAGCGCGCGGGTTGCGGTCACCGGCACCGCTCCCGGCATGTTCCCCACCGCGTAGTGGACCACGCCCTCGACGACGAACGTCGGCTGGCTGTGGGTCGTGGGCCGAGATGTCTCGATGCAGCCGCCCTGATCGACGGAGACGTCCACGATCACCGAGCCCTTGCGCATTCGGGGCAGATCGGCCCGCGTGACGAGCGTCGGGGCGAGATCGCCGGGCAAGAGCACCGCGCCGATGACCAGATCGGCACGGGTCAGGAGATCCCGGATGGCCAGGCGCGTGGAGTGCACGAGGGTGACCCGGCCCGGGAGGATCACCTCGAGCTCGCGCAGCCGGATCAGGTCGATGTCGACGATCGCCACATGGGCTCGCATCCCCAGTGCGATCAGCGCGGCGTTCATGCCGACGGTGCCGCCGCCGAGCACGACCACCGAGGCGGGCTCGACGCCCGGGACGCCCGGCAGGAGCACGCCCCGGCCGCCGGCCGGGGCCTCCAGGTGGCGGGCGCCGGCCTGGACGGCCAGACGGCCGGCGACCTCGCTCATCGGCGCGAGCAGGGGCAGCCCACCGTCCTCGTCCTGCACCGTCTCGTACGCGACCGCGGTCGTTCCGGCGCGTCGGAGGGCCTCTGCGACACGTGGCTCGGCCGCCAGGTGCAGGTACGCGAACAGCACCTGGTCGTCGCGCAGGTAGGCGAACTCGTTCGGCTGCGGCTCCTTGACCTTGACGACGAGGTCGCAACCCCAGACGGCGTCGCGATCGCCGATGGTCGCGCCGACCTCCTCGAAGTCCTCGTCCGCGAAGCCGGCGCCGAGGCCGGCGCTGGACTCGATCCAGACCTCGTGGTGCCGTCGCACCAGCTCGTCGGCAGCGGCCGGGGTCATCCCGACCCGGTGCTCGTCCTCTTTGGTCTCCTTGGGGATTCCGATCCGCACCGTTTCCCTTCCGTGGGTGGGGCCGTGCCGGGGAAGCTACTCGGGTGGCCGGTCGCCGGCGCGACGCACCCAGAGCTGGCTCAGCCGCGTGGCGCACACGATCGCTCCGAGCAGTCCCGCGGCGGCGAGCGCGACCCAGAAGCCGTCGGCGCGTCCACCGGCATCGAGTCGGTAGTCGGCGGCCGACAGGCGCTCGACCCGGCTCGACTCGGACTGGGCCAGGAGATGGTCGGGATACGTGTCGAGCGTCTGGTCGAGCCGAGCGCCGGCCTGCTCGAGGTCGAGCTCCCACAGGCTCTCCATCGCGAGTCGGAACTGCTTCGCCGACCGGCCTTCGTCGACCTCGACTCCCGCGGCGGTGGCGAGGGCCCGCACGTCCTCGGCCGGAGCCATCAGGCCGCCGTCCTGATACCGCAGCAGGACGATCCCGACCGCGCGGCCCTCCTCGTCGACGACGGGCGCACCCGAGTCTCCACGGCGGATCGGCAGGTCGACCTGCGCCAGGCGGCGGTCGGGCTGCTCGTCCGGGATGCCGGAGAGCCCGATCTTGCCGCGCTCGATCCGCGGCTCGTCCTCGGGGCGATCGTCGCTTCCGTCGGGACCGAAGCCCAGCGTCGTGACCGGGGTTCCGAACGTTCGGACGTCGTGCAGCGCGAGCGCCGGCGCGCCGACGGCATCGATGCGGACGAGCGCGAGATCCTTGCTCCGCTCGGCGCCGACAAGGCGGGCGGGAACCGGCGCGCTCACCTCACCGCCGTTCTCGGACAGCAGTCTGGCGGGTGTGACCGTGAGCTCGACGTCGCTCGCGCCGATCGGACGTGCACCGGTCTTCTCGACCCACTCCTCGGCGGCATCGAGCGAGTGCGGCATACCCGCGAGCGCCTGCGCGAGCAGCCGGGCGTCGCGAGCGATCTCGACCGGTGTCGGGGCGGCGACGTGGGCCGCAGCGGCCAGCGTGCCGTCGGGCGCGATCGCGAACGCCGTTCCCACCTCGCTGAGGCGCCTGGCCCGCGGGGGAAGCTCCACCCTGCGCCCGTCCGCGGTCTGGAGCGCCTCGAGCGTCACCTTCGACTCGAGCCGGTAGACGCTGGGGGCGGCCAGGATCGCGGCGCGATCGAGCTCGTCTCCGGACAGATCCGACAGCGCGGCGGCTGACCCGATCGGGGCGATGAGCAGCGCGGCCAGAAGGGTGACGACGAACCGCACGCCGTCCAGGGTAGCCCCGCAGCGCCCCCCGGGGCGACCGACCGGGGTGGGCTAGTGCCGGAAGTGGCGCTTGCCCGTGAGGACCATGGCAGCCCCGGCGGCCTCGACCGCGGCGGCCACCTCGTCGTCACGGATCGAGCCCCCGGGCTGGATGACGCTCGTCACGCCGGCATCGAGGCCGGCCTGGGGCCCATCGGCGAACGGGAAGAAGGCGTCGCTCGCCATCGCCGAGCCCTCGACCGGTGACTGGGCCTTCTCGATGGCCAGGCGGACGGAGTCGACCCGGCTCATCTGCCCGGCGCCGATCCCGACCGTCGTGCGGTCCCGGGCGAAGACGATCGCGTTCGACTTCACGTGCTTGGCCACACGCCAGGCGAAGAGCATGTCGTCCCACTCGGCGTCGGTCGGCTGGCGCGTGGTGGCGACCGTGCACTCCTCCCGGCTGCCCGAGTCCGCGTCGCGGTCCTGCACGAGGACTCCCCCGAACACCCGGCGCAGATCGCGCTCGCCGGGGACCGAGGTGCGCTGCTCGCTCGACACGAGGATCCGCGTGTTGGGCTTGCGCGTCAGCGCCGCCATCGCGTCCTCGGAGATCTCGGGGGCGAGCAGGACCTCGACGAACGTGTTCGCCAGCTCCTCGCCGAGCTCGGCGGGGATCGAGCGGTTCACGACGATCACGCCGCCGTAGGCCGAGACCGGGTCGCAGTCCCGCGCCCGCTGGTAGGCGGTCAGCACGTCGTCCGCGATGGCGACCCCGCACGGGTTGTTGTGCTTGACGATCACGCAGGCGGGCTCGTCGAACTCGGCGAGCAGGCCCCGCGCCGAGTCGAGGTCGTAGAGGTTGTTGAAGCTGAGGTCCTTCCCGTGCAGCTTCTCGACCCGCCCGAGCAGATGGGCACGCGCGCCGCTCTCGGCGTAGTAGGCCGCACGCTGGTGCGGGTTCTCGCCGTACGACATCTCGAGGGTCTTCTCGAATGCCATCGACAGCGTCTGCGGGAAGGCCTCGTCGGTGCTCATCCACCGTGAGATCGCCGCGTCGTAGGCCGCCGTTCGGGCGAACGCGGCGCTCTGGAGGCGCGCGCGGGTCTCGTCCGACAGCTCGCCGCCCGAGCTGCGCAGCTCGTCGGTGACCTGGCCGTACTGGCTTGGGGAGGTCACGACGGCGACCCGGTTCGCGTTCTTGGCGGCCGCGCGGATCATCGTCGGCCCGCCGATGTCGATCTGCTCGATGACCTCGGCGCGCGTCGCGTTCGGGTCCGCGGCCGCCGCCTCGAACGGGTAGAGATCGACGACGACAAGATCGATGGGCTCGATCCCGGTCGCCTCGAGCTCGTCCTGGTCGGAGTCGAGGTCGAGCCGGGCGAGGATCCCGCCGTGCACCTTCGGGTGAAGCGTCTTCACCCGGCCTCCGAGGATCTCGGGGTGCCCGGTGACGTCCTCGACCTTCGTGACCGGCTGGCCGAGTCGCTCGATCGCGGTCGCGGTGCCTCCGGTCGAGATGATCTCGACGCCGAGCTCGGCGAGCGCGGACACGAGGCCGTCGAGCCCAGACTTGTCAGAGACCGACACGATCGCGCGGCGAACCTTCATTCGTCCTCCTCGACCACCTCGATACGGCGGGGATTGTCCGAGTGCCGCGTGACGCCGCCGCGCGCGAATGCGCGGATCGCGCGGGGGAGCAGATCGTGCTCGAGCTCGCGCACCCGGGCCCGCAGGTCGTCGGGCGAGTCAGCGTACAGAACGGGTGTCACCGCCTGGAGGATGGGTGGACCGGCATCCACGTGCTCCTCCGCGAAGTGCACGGTCACCCCGGTCAGCCGGACACCCCACTCGTAGGCCTCCTCGATGGAGTTCATCCCCGGAAACGCCGGCAGCAGCGATGGGTGGAGGTTGATGACCCGATCGGGGAACCGGTCGAGGAAGACGTTGGTCACGATGCTCATCCAGCCGGCGAGCACCACGAGGTCGGGGCGAGCGGCACCGACCACGTCGGCCAGCTCGGCGTCGCGCTCCGCGCGCTCACGTCCGCCCATGCCGACGACGGCGGTCTCGACCCCGGCGGCCCTGGCTCGCTCGAGCGCCGGCGCGTCGTCCTTGGAGGCGACGACCAGCACGACCGTCACGTTCGAGGTCGGATCGGCGTGCAGCGTGTCGAGGATGCACTGCAGGTTGGTGCCGGCGCCCGAGACCAGCACGGCCACTCGATATTCGTCAGGCAAGGCTCACCCCTCGCTCGCCAGCTTCGACAGCGCCGACGATCCTCGCATCCGGAACGAGCTCCGTCGCCCGCTCGACGGCCGCCTCGGGCATCACCAGACACATGCCGAGGCCCATGTTGAAGGTCCGCCACGCGTCCTCGGCGTCCACGCGCTCGGAGGCGAGCACGGCCGCGATCGCCTCGGGGGTGCTCCACGAGTCGGCGGTGAGGACGGCCCGCATGCCGTCCGCGAGCGCGCGCGGGAGGTTCTCGGGCAGCCCGCCCCCGGTGATGTGGGCCGCGGCGTGGACCTCGACACCCGCACCGAGCAGGCGCAGCACGTCCGCGACGTAGAGCCGGGTGGGCTCCAGCAGCACGGATGGGTCGACATCGAGCGCCTCGGCCTCCAGGAGCCGGCGGACGAGGGAGAAGCCGTTCGAGTGCAGTCCCGAGGACGGGATTCCGAGGACGACGTCGCCGACCAGAACCTTGTGCGGGCCGATCAGGTCGGCTCGCTCGACCGCGCCGATCGCGAAACCGGCGAGATCGAAGTGCCCGGCTGCGTACAGCCCCGGCATCTCGGCGGTCTCGCCGCCGACGAGCGCGCAGCCGGCCTCCTCGCAGGCGGCCGCGATCGAGCGGACGATGCGTGGCGCCTGCTCGGGATCGAGCCGACCCATCGCCATGTAGTCGAGAAACGCGACGGGCTGGGCGCCGGCGCAGACGAGGTCGTTCACGCACATCGCGACGAGGTCCTGGCCGAGCCCGTCCACCTGGCCGTGCTCCAGGGCGAGCAGGAGCTTCGTTCCGACCCCGTCGGTCGCCGCGAGGACCACCGGATCGGTCATCTCGGGGAGCGGCACCTCGCCCGCGAAACCCGTCACGCCGCCGCGGACCAGACCCGAGATCGCGGATGTGTGCGCCTGGGCGGCATCCAGGTCGACGCCGCTCGAGCTGTACGTGATCGCCGGCTTCGTCAAACCGCCGACGTCTCGAAGCGGAGCTTGACGCTCGCCTCCGGCACGGGAATCGGGTACTCCCCGGTGAAGCAGGCGCGGCAGTACCCCTCGGGGGGCCGCCCCAGCGCCGCGTCGAGCCCGTCGAGCGAGAGGTACGCCAGGGTCGTCGCGCCGATCGCCTCCCTCACCTCGTCCACCGTCCGTCCGGCGGCGATGAGCTCCTCGCGGTTCGGCATGTCGATCCCGTAGAAGCACGGCCAGCCGAGTGGTGGGCTCGAGATGCGCATGTGGACCTCCGCCGCGCCCGCGTCCTCGAGCATCGCGACGGTCTGGCGGGTCGTGTTGCCACGGACGATCGAGTCGTCGACGACGACGAGCCGCTTGCCCTGGATCACGCTCCGCAGCGGATTGAACTTGAGGCGGATCCCCTGCTGGCGCATCTCCTGGTCGGGCCGGATGAAGCTGCGTCCCACGTACCGGTTTCGGACCACCGCCTCGGCGAACGGAATGCCCGACTCCTCCGCGAACCCGATCGCCGCCGGGGTGCCGCTGTCGGGCAGGCCGACGACGAGGTCGGCCTCGACCGGGTTCTCGCGCGCCAGCTGGCGACCCATCTCGTGCCTGGAGTCCCACACGGTCCGCCCGGCGAGGCGGCTGTCCGGGCGCGCGAAGTAGATGCTCTCGAACGAGCAGAGCCTGCTCGGAGCCGGCGGCAGCGCCTGGCGGCTCTCGATCCGGTCGGAGAGGATCCTGACCGCCTCGCCCGGCCGCACGTCGCGCACGAACGCGGCGCCGACCTGCTCGAGCGCGCATGTCTCGGAGGCGACGACGTGGCCCTCGCCATCGATCTGGCCGATCGCCAGCGGGCGCACCCCGTGGGCGTCCCGGAAGGCGACGACCTCCGCGTCCGAGATCGCGACGACCGAGAACGCGCCCGCAAGGCGCCCCATGACGCTCGCCGCCGCCTCGAGCAGGCTCCCTGGCGCGCGCGCCAGCAGCGCCGCGATCAGCTCGGAGTCGGTGCTCGCGGTGAGGCGGATACCCTCGGCCGCCAGCTCGTCTCTCAGCACGTCGGTGTTGGTGAGGTTGCCGTTGTGACCGATCGCGACGAGCGTCTCGCCCCGCGTGTGCCCGACGGGCTGGGCGTTGTCCCACTTGTTGGCGCCGGTCGTCGAGTAGCGGACGTGGCCGATCGCGCGATCGCCGGTGAGGCTGCGCAGGGCGGGCTCGTCGAAGACGTCGTTGACCAGGCCGAGGTCGCGCTGGATCGTCAGCTGGCCGCCATCGCATGCGGCGATCCCCGCGCTCTCCTGGCCGCGGTGCTGCAGGGCATGCAGCGCGAAGTAGACGAGCCGCGACACGTCGCGGCCGGGCGCGTTGATCGCGACGACGCCGCATTCCTCTCGGGGTGACTCGCCGATCACGCCAGCGCCTCCGGAAGCGCGGCCTCGTACGCGGCTGCCGCGTCGTCGAGCCGGATCGACGTTCGCTCGCTCCCGCGGGCGATCACGACCTCGTCCCCGCCGACGCGCCCTCGGGCGATGACGCCGAGTCCGTCGGGAAGCATCGCCTCGAGGCGGTCGGCGTCGTCGGGGGTCGCGCTCACGAGCACCCGTCCGCCGCCTTCGCCGAAGAGATCCTCGTCGGCGCGCCGGCCGGGCGCGATCTCGAGGGTCGCTCCGACGCCCCCGGCGATCGCCGACTCGGTCAGGGCAACCGCCACCCCGCCGTCCGAGACGTCGTGCGCGCTCGACATCAGGCCGTCCGCCGCGGCGGAGGTGAGCGTGTCGACCAGCGCCCGCTCGCGGGCCGGATCGGGTGCGGGTGGGCGACCCCGGGCGGAACCCAGGTACGCGCTCGCATCCAGCCGCGGCTCGCCGTAGCCGATCAGGAGCACCGTCTCGCCCTCATGTGCAAACGCGTGACCGACGCGCTGCTCCGAATGCTCGAGCACACCCACCACGCCGACGATCGGCGTCGGGTGCACGATTCGTTCTCGGGACTCATTGTAGAGCGACACGTTGCCCGAGACGACGGCGATCCCGAGCGCGTCGAGCGCGTCGGCCATCCCCGCGATCACCTCGCGCAGCCGCCAGCCGGTCGCGCCCTTCTCCGGGTTGCCGAAGTTGAGGCAGTCCGTCGCCCCGATCGGGCGCGCGCCCGTGCACGCCACGTTGCGCGCGGCGTCCAGCACGGCCGCTGCGCCGCCGGCTCGCGGGTCGACCTGGCAGTGGCGCTCGGTGCCGTCGGTCGCGACGGCGATCGCGCGATCGCTTCCCGGCAGCCGGACGACCGCCGCGTCGCCGCCCGGTCGCACGACCGTGTTCGCCCCGACCAGGTGGTCGTAGCGCTGGTAGATCCACCGGGGGCTGCCGAGGTTGGGGTCACGCAGGAGCCCCAGCCAGGCCCGACCGAGGTCCGCAGGCTCTGGCACCGCGGCGAGGTCGAGCTCCTCGGATGGGGGGGCCGGGTCGATCGGGACCGAGTACGCGGGTGCGTCGTCGGCGAGCGCTCGAGCGGGCAGGTCCGCGACGACCTCGCCGCGGTGTCGGGCGACGAGGCGGCCCGAGTCGGTGACCGCTCCGATCGCCTCGGCCTCGAGCTCCCACCGCCGGCAGACCTCGAGCACGCGGTCGACATCGGCGGGCTCGACGACGGCGAGCATCCGCTCCTGGCTTTCCGAGACCAGGATCTCGGCGGCCTCGAGGGGCTCGCGCAGCGGGATCTTGTCCAGGTCGAGATCGAGTCCGACGCCACCCTTGGCGGCCATCTCGCTGGATGCGCTCGTGAGGCCCGCGGCGCCGAGGTCTTGGAGCGAGACCAGCAGATCGTCCTCTGCCAGCGCGAGGCAGCAGTCGATCAGCTTTCGCTCCGTGAACGGGTCACTGACCTGAACCGACGGGCGCAGGTCCTGGCCTGCGTCCAGCTCGGCCGACGCAAGGACGCTCGCTCCGCCGATGCCGTCTCGCCCGGTGCGGTTGCCGATGAGCACGACCGCGTTGCCGGGCCCCCTGCCCGCTGCGCTGAGCGTCCGGTCGTGGCCGACCACGCCGACGCACATGGCGTTGACCAGGCAGCTCTCCTCGTAGCAGTCGTCGAACCCGATCTCGCCGCCGACGGTCGGCACGCCGATGCAGTTGCCGTAGTGCGCGATCCCGGCGACGGCCTGGGTGAACAGGTGCCGCGAGCGCGCGCTCTCGAGCGATCCGAACCGCAGCGCGTCGAGCAGCGCGATCGGACGGGCTCCCATCGCCAGCACGTCGCGGACGATGCCGCCCACTCCGGTGGCCGCACCCTCGAAGGGCTCGACGGCGGACGGGTGGTTGTGGCTCTCGATCTTGAACGCGACCGCGAGGCCGTCGCCGACGTCGACGAGGCCCGCGTTCTCCCCCGGTCCCTGCAGGACCCCGGGGCCGCTGGTCGGAAGGCCACCGAGCAGGAGTTTGCTGTGCTTGTAGCTGCAGTGCTCGCTCCACATCAGGCTGAACATGACGAGCTCTGGATCTGTCGGCTCGCGGCCGATCAGCTCCGGGATCCGGGCTGCCTCGTCGTCGGTCAGCCCGAGCTCGCGGTGGCGGGGTGTCGTCGCCGCGTCGCTCACGCGGCCCGCCCCAGCAGCCCTGCGAACAGATGCCGGCCGTCGGTCGAGCCCAGAAGCGGGTCGCAAGCCTCCTCGGGGTGGGGCATCAGCCCGAGCACGTTGCCACCGTCGTTGGCGACGCCCGCGACCCGGTCGGTCGATCCGAGCGGGTCGTCGACGTAGCGCAGCATCACCCGGGCGCGATCGGGGTCGCCGAACCAGGCACCGTCGTGGTTCTTGACCGGAATCGACAGCCGTTCCGGTCCTCGCTCGCCACCGGTCCACTGCGTGGATCGATCGCTGATCTCGAGCTCGACCTGGCGGCAAACGAACGACAGGGCCGCGTTGGTGCGCAGCGCGCCGGGCAGCAGACCCGCCTCGCACAGCACCTGGAAGCCGTTGCAGATCCCGAGCACGCGGCCACCGCGCTCGGCGTGGCGCGCCACGTCGGCCATGACCGCCGATCGGCTCGCGATCGCGCCGGGGCGCAGGTGGTCCCCGTACGAGAAGCCGCCCGGGATCACGACCGCCTCGGTGTCGGGCGGGAGCGAGGCGTCCGCGTGCCATGCCTCGACCGGCTCGCCGCCGGCCTGTCTCACGGCCCGCGCCGCCGACTCGTGGTCGAGGGATCCCGGGAATCGCACGACGGCGACCGTCACGAGAGCGGCTCCACCGAGTAGTCCTCGATCAGCGCGTTCGCGAGCAGCCGGTCGCACATCTCCTCGGCCGCCTCGACCGGGTCGGGCGCGTCGATCTCGATCTCGATGCGCTTGCCCACGCGCACGTCCGAGACGCCCGAGAAACCGAGCCGCTCGAGCGCTCCGTGGACTGCCTGGCCCTGTGGATCGAGCACCCCTTGGCGGGGCATCACGGTGACGGCGACGCGGCTCATTGTGATGCCTCCTGCATGTAGTCGGCGAGCGATCGGCCGGCGATGCGCTCGTAGGCGGTGACGTAACGGTCGCGTGTTCCGCGCACGACCTCGTCCGGCAGCACCGGCGCCGGCGGCGCGTGGTCCCAACCGGTCGAATCGAGCCAGTCGCGCACGTACTGCTTGTCGTAGGAGGGCGGGCTCACGTCGAGGCGCCAGTCCTCGGCCGGCCAGAAGCGCGAGGAGTCGGGGGTCACGACCTCGTCCGCGAGGACGAGCCGTCCCTCCTCGTCGAGCCCGATCTCGAACTTGGTGTCGGCCAGGATGATGCCCGCTCGCCGGCATGCGTCCGCCGCGCGCTCGTAGAGCGCGAGCGTGATCCGCTCGAGGGCGGCGAGCGTCTCGGTCCCGACGATCTCGGCGGCCTGCTCGCGCGTGATGTTCTCGTCGTGACCCTCGACCGCCTTGGTCGCCGGCGTGAAGATCGGGCTCGGCAGCTGCTCGGCCTGGCGCAGCCCCGTGGGGAGCTCGTGGCCGCAGACGGCCCCCGTGCGCTCGTAGTCCCTCCAGCCGGATCCGGCCAGGTAGCCGCGGGCGACGCACTCGACCTGGAGCATCTCGAGGCGCTTGACCACCATTACGCGGCCGATCGCGTCCTCGTCGGCCAGCTCGTCCGGGAGCTCGCTGCGGCGCCATCCGAGCAGGTGGTTGGGGACGATGTCCTCGGTCTGGGCCAGCCAGTGGATCGAGAGGCCGGTGAGCACGCGCCCCTTGTCGGGGATGGGCGACGGCAGGATCACGTCGTAGGCCGAGATCCGGTCGCTGGTGACGAGCGCGAGCCGGTGGTCGTCGAGCTCGTAGAGCTCGCGCACCTTTCCGGAGGTGAGCGCTTTCAAAGCGTGGCCAAGCGCTCGAAGATCGTCGCCGAGTTGCGGGTGTACCAGCCCGGGTCGAACAGCTCCGCGACCTGGTCGCGGCCCAGGCGCGAGGTCACGGCCTCGTCGGCGGCGAGGAGCTTCTCCAGGGAGGTCTCCTCCTCCCAGGCCTTCATCGCGTTGCGCTGGACGATCGCGTACGCCTCCTCCCGCGTCAGGCCGGTCCCGACCAGCTCGAGCAGCACGCGCTGCGAGAACACCAGGCCGTGCGAGCCGTCAAGCGTCGATCGCATCTGCTCGGGGCGGACGACCAGGTTCTCGACGAGCCGGCGTGACGTGGAGAGCATGTAGTCCAGGGCGAGGAACGCGTCGGGAAGGATGATGCGCTCGACCGACGAGTGCGAGATGTCGCGCTCGTGCCAGAGCGCCACGTCCTCGAGCGCCGCGACGGCGTTCCCGCGCACCACGCGCGCGAGCCCGGTCAGCCGCTCGGCCGTGATCGGGTTGCGCTTGTGGGGCATCGCCGAGCTGCCCTTCTGGCCGACACCGAACGCCTCCTCGGCCTCGCGGACCTCGGTGCGCTGCAGATGCCGCAGCTCGACCGCCAGTCGCTCGATCGAGCTGGCGGCGACGGCCAGGCTGGCGACGAGCTCGGCGTGGCGATCGCGCGCGACGACCTGTGTGGCGGCGGGCTCGCTCGAGAGCCCGAGGGCGTCGAGCACCTCGGCCTCGAGGTCCGGAGGGATGGTTGCGTACGTCCCGACCGCGCCTGACAGGGTCCCGACCGCCGCCTGTGTGACCGCGCGGCCGAGGCGCTCCTCATTGCGGCGGCTCTCGAACGCGAAGCTCGCCAGCTTCAGGCCGAAGGTCGTGGGCTCGGCGTGCACGCCGTGCGTGCGGCCGACGACGAACGTGTCCTGGTATCGAAGCGCCTTGTCTTTGAGCGTGTCCGTGAGCGCCGCCTGCTCGCGGCGAAGCAGCTCGCCCGCACGGGCGATGGCCAGCCCGAGGCCGGTGTCGAGCACGTCCGAGGACGTCATCCCGTAGTGGATGAACCGCGACGCGGGGCCGACCCGCTCGGCGACGTCGGTCAGGAACGCGACGACGTCGTGGTTCGTCGTCTTCTCGATCTCGAGGGTCCGCTCGAGCGAGAACCCGGCGCGCTCCTCGATGGCGGTGAGGTCCTCGGCGGGGACGACGCCACGGCGAGCCCACGCGCGGCACACCTCCAGCTCGACCTCGAGCCACCGGCCGAGCTTGGCCTCCTCGTCCCAGATCGCCGCCATCTCGGGCCGCGAGTAGCGCGGGATCACAGGCCCGCTCCGATGTCGGTCCGATACTGGACGCCGTCGAACCCGATCAGGCCGGCGCAGTGGTACGCGCTGGCGCGGGCGTCGGCGACCGTGGCTCCCCGAGCCGAGACCGCCAGGACCCGGCCTCCGGAGGTCACGATCTCCCCCCGCTCACCGACCACCGTCCCCGCGTGGAACACGTCTGCGCCGGCGTCCTCTGCCGCCGCGAGCCCGGTGATCGGGTCCCCGGTCCGGATCTCGCCCGGATACCCCTCGCTCGCCAGCACGACCGCGACGACGGCCTCGGGGCGTACCCGCACCGGGCGGTCGGGAAGCTCGCCGTGCGCGAGCGCGAGCAGCAGGTCGAACGTGTCCTCGCCGAGGCGGGGCAGGATCGCCTGCGTCTCGGGGTCGCCGAACCGGACGTTGAACTCGAGCACCTTCGGGCCGTCGGCGGTCATCATCAGGCCGGCGTAGAGCACCCCCGAGAACGGCGTTCCTCGCTCGGCCATCGCGGCGATCACCGGTCGGTGGACGAGCTCGACGAGCTGGTCCGCGAGCTCGTCGTCCAGGTCCGGGATCGGGGACACGGAGCCCATGCCGCCCGTGTTGGGCCCCTCGTCGCCGTCTCGGATCGGCTTGTAGTCACGCGCGGCCGGAAAGCGCGACACCCGCCAGCCGTCGCTGACGGCGATCAGCGAGACCTCTTTGCCGACCAGACCCTCCTCGACGACACAGGTGTCTCCCGCCTCGCCGAACACGCGGTGCTCGAGACAGGCGGTCAGCGCCTGGGTGGCCTCGGCCTCGGAGCGGGCGACGGTGACGCCCTTGCCGGCCGCCAGGCCGTCGGCCTTGATCGCGACCGGGTAGCCCAGGTCGGCGGCGAGCGAGAGCCCGTCGGCGACGGTCTGCACCGTGCCGCCCTCCGCGGTGGGCACACCGGCGTAGTCCATGATCTCCTTGGCGAAGGCCTTGCTGCCTTCGATGCGGGCCGCCCCAGCGGTCGGGCCCACCGTGGCGATGCCCGCCGCCCGCAGCGCGTCGGCGACCCCCGCGACCAGTGGAGCCTCCGGGCCGATCACGGCGAGGTCGACGGACTCCTCGCGGGCGACGCGCACGACCTCGGCCGGATCGGTCGGGTTGACCTTCCGGATGTCTGCGTGGGCGGCGATTCCGGCGTTGCCCGGAGCGCACACGATGCGGGGGCGTGTGGCCGAGCGCGAGAGCGCGCGCACCAGGGCGTGCTCTCGGCCGCCACCACCGACGACGAGCGCGGTCCGAGCCACCCCGACAGTCTGTCATGCGCCTCCGTCGGAAGCGCGGCGGCGGTGGCGCTACGATCGGGCCATATGAGTGACACCCAGCAGTCCGAGGAAGCGGCCGAGCGCGAGGCGCGGCGCGAGGTGCTGGTCGACGCGTTGACCGACCTTCCCAGCGCGGACGACTCGAACACCGCGGCGAAGGACGTCATGCGCGCGCTCGACGGCTACATCGAGTCCGAGCGGGTGCGCCACCCCGCGCAGCGCGAGCCCGCGGTCATGGACTACTCGGGCAAGAGCGCACCTCCGAGCGGCGAGACGAAGTGGGCCCTCTGGGCCGTCCTGGGTGTCGCCGTCCTCACGACGATCCTGGTCGTCTCGGTGCTCTCGGGAGGATGGCCCGCCGCGCTCGCGGTGGCGGCGATCTGGGTTGCGGCCCTGGTCGCGCTCTCGCTCACCGGCTGACCGGCGGCGGGGTCTGCGAACGATCCTCCCGGCGCGCGCCGCGTCGGCGACGAGCGTGATTTAAGGGACGGGCGATGGCGCGCGGCCGGAACTCCGACTAGCGTGCTCACGTCACCGTCGGGGAGGAAGCATGCGTCGTCTGACTCGGGCAGCTCTCGCGCTGGGGGCGGTGGGCGTCCTCAGCATCGGCATGGCGGCGTGCGGCGGTGGGGGTGACGACGACTCGTCCGACGCCGACGCCACCACGGAAGCGGCGACGACAGAGGCCGCGCCGACCACCGAGGAGGCGACCACCGAGGCGGCTCCGACCACCGAGGCCGCCCCGCCGCCGATGGCCGCGCCGGGTCTTCCTCAGTACCTCGCGGGATTCATGGGATGGCTGAAGGTCAACTCCGAGCCGATCCCGCCCGACCCCGGAGCGCCGCACGGCGAGACGAAGAACGTCTACGTCAACCAGACCCGCGCCGACATCACGGCCGGCGGCAGCCAGACCTTCCCCTACCCGGACGGCACGGTTGTGGTGAAGGAGGGTAGCCGCGGCGGTGACCGGGCGGCCATCGTCGCGGCGATGAGAAAGGTCGCGGGGGTCGACCCGGAGCACGGCGACTGGGAGTACATCGAGTGGTCGCGCTCGAGCGCCGACGCGCCGTACACGCTGCTCGCAGAGGGCCAGGTGTGCTGGACCTGCCACTTCAGCGCCGAGGCGACGGACTGGGTCTTCACGACGCTGGACTCCTAGCGGTCACCGGCGGGGCATCGCCGAGCCACCGCCGGGCGTCTTCTCAGATCGGCCGCCGCAGGAGATCGTCCCAGCCGGACAGGAACCACTCGTCGCTGGTCGCCTTCAGGATCTCGTTGCGCGTCCACGCGGCGAGGCGGTGGCGCACGCTGAGCATCGAGAACCGCTCGCGGGCGCGGTCCTGGACGATGTCCACCCTGCGCTTGCGGCGCTGGATGTAGTAGCTCCAGGCGATCTCGAGGTGGCGTGAGTCGGCTCGAGCGACCTGGCTGGCCAGCACCGCCGACGAGACCAGGGCCATCCCGTTGCCGAGCCCGACGACCGGGATCGTCGCGTGCGCGGCGTCCCCGATGAGGGCCACCCGGCCCCGGGCCCACCGGTCGAGACGGAGGTCGTAGAGGAGGTCGCCGCCGATGGCCTCCGGCTCGGGCAGGCGCTCGAGCACGTCGGGCATGGGGCCACCGAGGTCGCCGAAGAGCGTCTGGATGCGGTCGCGGCGCTCACCGACCGGATCGACGTCGTCCTCCTTGGCGGGCGCGGCGAGAAGGCAATGGGTCGCTCCCGGGCTCTCGTAGAAGCCGGCGAATCGGCCCGGACCCCAGATCTCGGTAGTGGCGGGGGTCAGCCCGAGCCCGGGCTCGAGCGAGAACCACCAGGCGCGGCCGTCCCAGAAGGTGAGCTCGACCGGGCCGAACATCTGCTCGCGCACCGCCGATCGCAGGCCGTCAGCGGCGACGACGAGGTCGTAGCGGCGCTCGGTTCCGTCGGAGAGCGCAACGTCCACCCCGTCCTCGTCCTGCTCGATCCTGTCCGTGCCGACGGCGGCCAGCACGGGTCCGGCCCGCTCGGCGAGGAGTGCGTGGAGGCCGCCACGGGTGGTGACGAACCCCCCGCCGTAGCGCTCGAAGTAGCGAGCGAGGTCGATCGTGCGGATCTCCCGGCCCGTGTGGTCCAGGATCCGGAGCGCGTCCATCGGCGCGGCGGTCGCCAGGAACTCGTCGAAGCAGCCAAGACCGATCAGGACCCCGGCCGCCGGTGGCGCGATCAGGGCGGCCTCAGAGCCACGCGATCCGTGGCTCGGTTCCGCGCCCGAGTGGATCACGTCCGGCGCGAATCCGCGCTGGCGCAGGTGCAGGGCGAGCGACAATCCGGCGACGCCCGCGCCGACGACGAGGATGCGCATCTGCCGCCCGTAGCGGACTTCCTGATCCAACCGGCCTCCAGTGTCAGCGAGAACACTGCCGACCCGGGGCCGCTGGCGCGAGTGGAGCGGCGCCCGCCGAGCTCAGGCGGTCAGGTCTCGATCACCTGGTGACGGCCCTGGCCGGTCCCGATCAGCCTGATCGGCACATCGGCCGAGCTCGAGATCCGATCGACGTACTCGCGAGCGGGAGGAGGCAGGTCGGACAGCGAGCGGCACTCGGTGATGTCCTCGGACCAGCCGGGCAGGTCCTCGTAGACGGGCGTGCAGCCGTGGAAGACCGTCTGGTGGTAGGGGAACTCGCTGAGCGTCTCACCCTCCCGGGTGCGGTACGCGACGCAGATCCGCACGCGCTCGAAGCCGGACAGGACGTCGAGCTTGGTGAGCGCGAGCTCGCTGACCCCCGAGAGCCGCACGGCATACCGAAGCGCGACGAGGTCGAGCCAGCCGCACCGACGCTGACGCCCTGTCGTCGTCCCGAACTCGGCGCCGCGCTCCATCATCCGCGTTCCGTCGGCATCGTCGAGCTCGGTTGGGAAGGGTCCCTCGCCGACCCTGGTGACATATGCCTTCGTCACGCCGATCACCGAGTCGATCCGCGTCGGGCCGAGGCCCACGCCGGTGCAGGCCGCGCCGGCGATGGGATTCGACGAGGTCACGAACGGATACGTCCCGTGGTCGATGTCGAGCATCGTTCCCTGGGCGCCCTCGAGCAGGACGTGCTTTCCCGCCGCGAGCGCTCGGTCGACGATCAGCGCCGTGTCGTCGATGAACGGACGCAGCCGCTCCGCGTACCCGAGCTGCTCCTCGGCGACCGCCTCCGGGTCCAGCCGGGGCATGTCGAAGAGGCGCTCGAGCACCTCGTTCTTGTCCGCGAGGGCGATCTCGAGCTTTCGCACGAGGATCTTTGGATCGAGCAGGTCCTGGGCGCGGATGCCGACCCGGGCGGCCTTGTCCTGGTACGCCGGCCCGATCCCGCGGCGGGTCGTGCCGAGCGAGAAGCGACCGAGCTTGCGCTCGACCGCGCCGTCCAGCATCACGTGGTAAGGCATGATCAGGTGCGCGTTGCCGGACACGCGCAGCGCGTCCAGGGGCACCCCGCGCGCCTCGAGCTCGTCGATCTCGGTGCAGAGCGCGCCGGGGTCGACCACCGTTCCGTTGCCGATGATGCACGTCGTCCCCGGGTAGAGGATCCCGGACGGAACCAGGTGCAGCTTGAACGTCTCGCCGTCGGCCACGATCGTGTGGCCGGCGTTGTTGCCGCCCTGGTAGCGAGCGACGACGTCCGAGCGCTCGGCGAGCAGGTCGACGACCTTGCCCTTGCCCTCGTCGCCCCACTGGGCGCCGATGATCACCGTGGCCGGCATCAGTCCCCCCGCGCCAGGTTGCCGAACTTGGCGTAGTTGCCCATGAACGCGAGCTTCACCCGCTCGACCTGCCCGTGCCGGTTCTTCGCGACGTGGACCTCGGCGATGCCTCGGTCCTCGGAGTCCTCGTGGTAGTAGTCGTCGCGGTAGAGCATCGCCACCAGATCGGCGTCCTGCTCGATCGCGCCCGACTCGCGGAGGTCGCTCAGCATGGGTCGCTTGTTCTCGCGTTGCTCGGGGCCGCGGTTGAGCTGCGAGAGGCAGATGACCGGCACCTCCAGATCGCGGGCGAGCATCTTGAGGCTGCGGGAGATCGCCGAGAGCTCCTGCACCCGGTTCTCGTCCCGGCGGCGTGCCGCGGACTCCATCAGCTGGATGTAGTCCACGATCAGCAGGTCCAGCCCGTGGCGGGTCTTGAGACGGCGAGCCTTGGTCCGCATCTCCGACGCGCTCGTCCCCTGGGAGTCGTCGACGTACAGCCGCGACTTCGAGATCCGGTCCGCGGCGCTCGCCAGGCGCGGCCAGTCCTCGGGACCGAGCTGTCCGTTGCGGATTCGCTTGCCGTCGACCATGGCCGAGGAGGCGAGCATCCGCTGGACCAGCTCCTCGCCGCTCATCTCGAGGCTGAAGATCGCCACCGAGAGGCCTTCGCCGAGCGCCACGTGCTCGGCGATCCCGAGCGCCAGCGCCGTCTTTCCCATGCTCGGCCGAGCCGCGAGGACGATCAGGTTGGTCGGCCGAAGCCCCCCGGTCGTCCGGTCCAGCTCCTGGTAGCCGGTCGAGAGCCCGGTGAGGTCCGACCCGCTCTCGCTCGCCTCGACCAGGCGCTCCATGCCGACCTTGACGAGGTCGTGTGCGCTGCGGAAGTCACCGCGCACGCGCTGCTGGGAGAGACCGAAGACCAGGTCCTCGGCCTCCTGGACCATGTCCGTGGTCTCGCCGAGCTGGCTGGCGACCGAGGCCTGGATCTGCTGGCCGACCTGCAGCAGCTGTCGCTGCGTGGAGGCATTGCGAACGATGTCCGCATACGAGCGGAAGCTGGCCGCGATGTAGGCCGACTCCATCAGGCCGACGACCCCGAGCCGGCCTCCGGCGGCATCGAGATCACCCGCCTTGGTCAGCGCATCGATGACGGTCAGCGCCTCGATCGGCTCCCCGCGGCTGAAGAGCGACTCGATCGCCTCGAAGATCCGTCGGTGCCCCTCGAGGTAGAAGTCGTCCCGCGAGACCAGCTCGAGGGCGTCCGCGACGTGGACCTGCGCATCCATCAGGGATGCCAGGAGCATCTGCTCGGCTTCGACGTTCTGCGGTGGGGCGGCGGCCTCCGGCATCACCCGGGGTGCGCCAGCCTGCTGCGGACGGCTGCTCAGTCCAGCAGCGGGCTGACGATCGTCTTGACCTCCGTCGTCAGCCCGAAGCCGAGGTCGACCGGAACCGAGTACGTGCCGACGGCACGGATCGGGGGGTCGACCAGAATGTGCCGCCGGTCGATGTCGGCGCCTCTGGCCTCGAGGATCGCTTCGGCGACGTCTGCGGACGTGATCGAGCCGAACAGGCGCCCGTCGCCCCCAGCCTTCGCCTTGAGGGTGAGGATCGTGCGCTCGAGCAGCTTCGCGAGCTCGCGGGCGTCGTCAGCCGCCTTGGCCTGGGCCTCCTGCCGGGCGGCCTCGCGGCGACGGACCTCGGCGATCCTGCCGGGTGTCGCCAGCTCGGCGAGCTTGTTGGGGAGCAGGTAGTTGCGCATGTGGCCGCGCGACACCTCGATGACGTCGCCAGCCTCGCCCAGTCCATCCACCTGCTCGATCAGGATCGCTTGCATTCGGTGTTCCTCCGGGAAGGGCGGCGTGCCCTAGAACGGGATGTCGTCGTCGTCGCCGCCGGCTGGCGCGGCCTCGCCCGCGGGCTTCATGTCGCTCGTGTCGACCGGGAGGTCGCTCCTGGGCGGGGCTGAGGACTCGCCCCAGCCGCTCGCCTGTCCACCACCGCCACCGCCGTTGCCGCGGCTGTCGAGGAAGAACACGTCGTTGGCGATCACCTCGACGCTCTGGCGGCGCGTTCCGTCCTGCGCCTGCCACTCGCGCCACGAGAGCCGACCATCGACCCCGATCCGGCGCCCCTTGTTCAAGTACGTGCTCGCGGTCTCGGCCTGCCGACCGAACACGGTCACGTCGAAGTAGTTCGAGCGGTCTCCCCAGTTGCCGGTCTCGTTGTCCCGGGCGCGGGAGGTCACGGCGAGGCGGATCGAGCAGATCGGATTGCCGTCGTTCGTGTGGCGAAGCTCGGGGTCGCGGGTCAGACGTCCGACCAGCGTCACCCGGTTGAGGTCAGCAGGCACCTGCGCTCACCTTCCTATCGGCGTCGACGGCGCCCGCCGCGCGCGGCTCGCATGTCGCCCTCGGGCTCGCGCTCCGGCGGCAGCGGCGCTCCGTGTTCCTTCGCCCACTCCGCCTGGTCGCGGTTCAGCGCGATCACCATCGCGCGGAGCACGACGTCGGTGTTGATCGACAGCACCCGCTGGACCTCGTCCAGGCTGCCGGGCGGGGCCGAGAGCGTGAGGACGACGTACCGCGTATCGCTCTGCTTCTCGATCGGGTACGTGCTCTTGCGCCTGCCCCAGTCGTTGACGTGCTCGATCGTCCCGCCGCCCTCGCGGACGAGCTCCTGGGTGCGCTCGAGAACCTCTTGCTGGCGCTCCTCATCCGCCTCGGCGTTGAGGATGATCATGATCTCGTAGGGCTGGATTGCCGCCTCCGGCCGTGCGTCGGTCATAGCTCGGACAGGTGCCGAGCCGGGGGAGTGTACCAGTGAGCTGAACCCGAGAACGAGCGATGCCCCGCATCGGTCGGTCGCAGGTGTTCAGCGAGAGGACGCATGCCGGGTCGGCAAGGAGGACACAGAGCCCCGGCCCATCGGCGCCGACGACCTCTGGTCGTCGCATCGGTGTCTCCGGGGCTGGTTGTCCGACGCGCAGGCCGCAGCGCTTCACCTTGGGGGCGCTCTGGCTGACCACAGCGAGGCATTCGCCTCGCTGACCCGATCGGGCGAGCCCCCGAGGTGGAGTGACCGGCCGGAGCTCGAGCGACCCGGACCGTCCGGTTGGAAGTGAGCTGAACCCGAGAACGAGCGATGCCCCGCATCGGTCGGTCGCAGGTGTTCGGCAAGAGGACGTAGCGGGGTCTGGATGACCTCGACCGCCCCGTTGATCTCAGTGTGCTCGACACGGGAACGATCGCATGCTGCCCCCCTGGACAACCCCCGTCGCCGGGGACCGGTTCTGTCTCGATTACGATCTGTGCACCGAACGGCGCACACGAGGGGCACGACACATGAAAGCCACCGGCGCGATCATCGCTGGACTTGCAGGCGCTCTGGCCGGTGCGGGAGCGGCCGTCGCGGTTCACCGGCGCAGAGAGCAGACCCAGACCGCACCCCAGACGGCCGACGCGCCGGCCGCCGCGCCACCCGCACCGCAGGATCCGCGGGCCGCGCTCGATGCGGCACGCGCTCGGCTGCGCGCCCGCGCCGCGCGGCTCGCCGCCGACCTGAACGAGCCCGACACGCAGGGGTGAGCGTCTCGCTGGTCGCGGCCGTGACGGCCGCGGCGCTCGCGACCGTTCCCGCAACTGACGACGGTCCGCGCACGCGGTTCCTCGTGAAGGGGGACTGGGGTGACGCGACCGTCGCCCAGGCTCAGGTGACCCAGGCGATGTGCGACCTCGCGCGCGAGCGGCACGTCACGGCGGTCATCACGACGGGCGACAACTTCTCGGCCCCGGACGGGGTCGCGACGACCGACAACTGGACGCGCCCGGAAGCGTGCCTGGAGGACCTCGGCATCCCGTACCGGGCGGCGTGGGGCAACCACGATCTCGGTGGCTCGGCGACCGCGGACGTGCTCGGGGCCACGGAGCGGTACTACACGTTCGCCAACGGCCCGGCTCGGGTCGTCGTGCTCGACGCGAACTCGCCGGAGGACCCCGCCCAGACCGAGTTCCTCGAGTCGAGCCTCGCCGACGCGCAGGAGCCCGTCCGGATCGTCGCGTTCCATCAGCCCGCGCGCACGTCCGGGCTGCAGGCTCCCGGTGAGGCGCAGCGGACGCTGTGGGAGCCGATCATGCGACGGCACGGGGTCTCCGTGGTCCTGCAGGGGCACAACCACCTCTACGAGCGGATCGACGCGGACGGCCTCACCTACGTCACGACGGGCGGGGGCGGCGCGGCGCTCAACCCGTGCGTGCGGCCGACCGACGGCCTTGAGGTGTGTCGGCTGACGCACCACTTCGTCGAGCTCGACGTGCTTCCGGGCGGGGTCACGCTCCGCGCGATCAGCGCCAGGGGGAGCGTTATCGACGAAGTGGACCTCCCCGTGAGCTGAACCCGAGCGCAAGGAGGGCACAGAGCCCCGGCCCCTTGGCGCCGACGACCTCTGGTCGTCGCCTCCATGTCTTCGGGGCTGGTTGGCCGACGCGCAGGCCGCAGCG
>JANQPH010000051.1 GCA_028285405.1 Thermoleophilia bacterium | reverse complement strand
GATGGCGCGCCAGTTTGCGTATTACCCGGGCTGCATCGCCGAGTTCAGCTCCAAGGAGCTGGATGCGACCACCAAGGCCCTTGCGCCGATGATCGACATCGAGCTATTGCCGATGCCGGCGGCGACCTGCTGTGGTGCCGGTGACATCGCCGAGGCCAAGCCCAACCTGTATCTGACGCTGAACGTGCGGATCCTCAGCCAGGCCGAGGAGATGGGCGTGGACGTCATGACCATCTGCAACGTGTGCACGCTGAACCTGCGCCGGGCCAACAAGATGGTCAAGGAGGACCCGAGGCTGCTGGAGCGGGTCAACGAGGAGCTGGTCAAGGCCGGAGGCCGTCCGTATGAGGGCACCAAGGAGGTGACCCATCTTCTGTGGTACATCGCCACCGAAGAAGGGCTTTCCCTCCTGGAGCGCCAGGGGCCCAAGGGCCTGAACGGGCTGCGCGTGGCCCCCTACTACGGCTGCCAGCTGCTTCGGCCCTCATCGGTGATGGGCTTTGAGGACCCCGATCAGCCCCAGTCGCTTGAGCGCCTGATCAGCGCGCTTGGCGGTGAGGTGGCCGACTATGAGGGAAAGAGCCAGTGCTGTGGCTTTCCGATCATCCTCGCCCGCGAGGAGGTCGCGCTTCGCGAGTCCCATGTGGCGCTCTCACAAAGCCGCGATGCCGGTGCTGACTGCATGGTGACCCCGTGTCCGCTGTGCCACCTGGCGATGGACGCCTACCAGCGCAAGGCCGAAGAGCTCAATGACACCGAGTACAACATGCCGGTGCTCCACCTGCCCCAGCTGCTTGGCCTGGCCCTTGGGATCGACACCAAGACGATGGACTTCAAGCGTCACCTGGTTCCGACCGACAAGGTGCTGGAGATCGTCGGCGCCTAGGTCGTCGTCGGCGTGAGCGAGGAGCCCTCGGGCGCCTCGCTCGCAGCCGTTGGCCCGAGCGGGTGCAGCGCGGTGGTGAGCGCCCGCTGAGCGCCGCGTCTGGGCCCATCCCCCTGAGCCCGTCGCCGACCGCGCCTATCATCAGCCCATGACGGGCCAGACGGGTACGTCGAGTCGAATCGAGCCGCTGACGGACGCCTCGCGCGAGTCGGCGCCGCTTCCCTGCGTCGATTGCGTCTTCTGGCAGGAGCGCCGCGCCCTGTCAGACGCGCGCAAGAAGCGACGGTGGGTCGAGCGGGCCCGGCGCCTGGGGGCGGGCTCGTGGGGCCGCATGGCCCGCGACGGCGACACCGTCGACGGGCTGATCCAGTACGGCCCCGCCGAGCTCTTCCCGCGCGCGGACCTCATGGCCGCGGGCCCACCGAGCCGTGACGCCGCGCTGCTCACATGCATGCTGGTCTTCTCGGACGACTCCGTGGACACCGCGGAGCACCTGACGCTCGAGGCGCTCGCCGATCTGAAAGCGAGCGGGACCAGGGCCGTCGAGGCGTTCGCGATCGGCTTTGCGGAGGAGGTGGTGGACGAGGACCGCTTCCGCAGCCACCACACCCTGTTCGACCGCGAGTTCCTCGAGTCGCTGGGCTTCACGCCGGTGCGCGCCCACGGCCAGGTAGCCCTGATGCGCTTGGAGCTCGGGGACGCGCCGAGCGGCCGAGCCCCCCTGCTCGAGCGGCTCCGAGGCCGGCTGCGGCGAGCGCGCCCGCGCGCGGGCTGACGGTGCGCAGCGCGCGCACGAGGAGCCTGCTCGCGGTCATCGTTGCCGCGCTCGGGCTGCTCGGCGCGCAGGCCGCAACCGCCCAGGATGCTCCTGCGATCGCGGCCCTCACCGAAGGTGACGCCTATGTGAGCCCGCGGGCGCTGGGTCCAGCGTCCGGTCAGGCCGAGGCGGCGCTCGCGCAGGCGGCCGCAGAGCTGAACGGCGAAGGACGGGACGTCAAGCTGGCGATCGTGCCCGGCCCCGTCGGCTCGCCGTCGATGCGCGCCTACACCCGGCGCCTCCGGCGCGATCTCGGCTACTCCGGCACGCTCGCGGTAACCGCGCCCGGGCGGCCGACCGTTGCCGTCGGCCCGCTCCCGCCGGCGACGATCACGACCCGGCTGCGCTCGCCGCTCGTCGTCGACCAGCCCGATCCGGTGCCGCGGGTCATCGCCGCGGGCGAGCTGGCCACGCCCGAGCCCGAGGAGTCGGGCGCCACTCGCGAGATCCTCCTCCTGCTGGGGCTCGGAGTGCTGGGAGCGGCCTGGGCGGTCGCCTGGGGGCTCCGCCGGGAACGGCGCGGCGCGCGCGCGGAGCTCGCCGAGATGCGCGGCTGGGGAGTCGTCTGTCTCGACGCGATCGACGCACGGACGAGCGAGCTACGAGGGCACGCCCAGGTGACGCCCCGAATCGCCGCCCACCTCGAGGCGTCGCGATCGGAGTCCGCAAGCGCGCGGGCGGCCGTCCTCGGAGCCGATCGGATGTCCGCGGTCGAGGGCGCGCTTCCGGGGGTGCGCCGCGCGTTCGACGAGCTGGAGCTGGCCGCCGCGGACCTCGGCGAGCCGATCGACATCGACGACCCGTTCGACGGGCTCTGCGCGGTGGACCCGGCGCACGGCGTCGCCACCGAGCCCGCGACGCTGAAGGGCCACGCCACCGAGGAGATGGTGTGCTCGACCTGCGCCGAGGCGCGTCGGCGGGGTGGCGAGCTCGAGCAACGCATGATTCCCGTCAGGGGCCGGCCGGTGCCGTTCGATCAGATGCCACCGAGGGTGCTCGCGCCCTGACCGACCGCCGGGCCCGCGGACCGAAGCGGGAGGCGGACGACGAACCGGGCCCCACCGCCGTCGACGTTCTCGGCGGTGACGGTGCCACCGTGCCCCTCGACGATCGCGGCGACGATCGAGAGACCGAGGCCGGCGCCGCCCGTCGATCGCTCGCGGGACCGGTCGGCCCGCCAGAACCGGTCGAAGATCTGCTCGCGGTCCGACTCGGGGATCCCAGGTCCTCGATCGACGACCTCGAGCTCCCCGGTCGAGTCGGTCGCTCGCGCTCGGATCTCGACGGGCGAGCCGGCCGGGGTGTGCGTGAGGGCGTTTCCGACGAGGTTGGCCGCCACCTGCCGCAGGCGCGCCTCGTCTCCGGTCACCAGCACCGGGGTCGGGGCGTCGCACGCGATGTCGCGCTCCGGCGCCCGGGCGCGTGCGTCGGCACACGCATCGTGAACGACCGCGGCCAGATCGACCCGGTCCCGGGCGAAGGTCGGGCCCCCGTCGTCGAGGCGCGCCAAGAGCAGCAGATCGTCGACCAGCACGCCCATCCGCGCGGCCTCGTCCTCGATCCGACGCATGGTCACCTCGAGATCCTCGGGGCGCTCGCCGGCACCTCGCCGGAAGAGCTCCGCGTAGCCGCGAATCGAGGACAGCGGCGTTCGCAGCTCGTGCGACGCGTCGGCGACGAACCGGCGCAGCCGCTCCTCGGACTCCCGGCGCGCGGCAAAGGACGTCTCGATCTCGCCGAGCATCTGGTTGAGCGCGAGCCCGAGCCGACCGACCTCGGTCCGATCGTCGGCGGGCTCGACACGGCGCGAGAGATCACCGGCGGCGATTCGGGTGGCGTCGGCCTCCATCCGATCGAGCGGCCGCAGGGTGCGGCGTACGACGAACCACGCCGCGATCCCCAACACCACCAGGGTCGACAGCCCGACGACCACCTCGACCACGACGAGTCGGTCGAGCGTGTTCTCGACGCTGGTGAGCGGGATGGCGACGACGATCGTGCCTCCGTCCAGGTCCGGCTCGATCAGCACGCGGAACTCCGGGCCCCCGTTGGTCGAGTCGACCGACACGAGCGTCCGCTCGTCGACCGCGGCCGCTGCCGACGGGTCGAGCTCGGGGACCGGCACGGGCCCCGACTCGTCGAAGGCGAACTCACGCTGCGCGAGGACCTCCCCGTCCGGGCCGCGCAGCTGCGCCACGCTGCCGTCCGGAAGCGGTGGCCCACGGCGGCCTCCCCCACGACCGTCGTCCCGAAACTCACGCTGGACCGGGCGCACCACGTCCACGAGCTGCTCGTCGACCCGGTCGACGAGGAAGTTCTCGAGGGCCCGGTACGCCAAGAAGCCAGACACGGCCAGCGCGACCGCGGCCAGCGCGAGCATCCCGACGAGCAGCCGGGTGCGCAGCGTCATGTCCCCGCCGACCCCCCGGCGTCAGCCGGAACGCGGAGCGTGTATCCGACGCCCCGCACGGTGTGGATCAGCCGTGGCTCGACCTGGTCGACCTTCTTGCGCAGGTAGCTCACGTAGGTCTCGAGGATCCGGCCGTCGCCGCCGAAGTCGTAGTCCCAGACGTGCTGCAGGATCTGCTGCCGGGTCAGCACCCGGCGCGGATTGGCGAGCAGGTAGCGCAGCAGTCGGTACTCGGTGTCGGTGAGCTCGACCGGCTCGCCGGCGCGCCACACCTCGCGGGTGTCGTCGTCCATCACCAGGTCGGCGACCTCGAGACGGCGATGGGCGTCGGCGAGGCCACCTGTCCGCCGGAGGACCGCCCTCGCCCTGGCGATCACCTCCTCCAGGCTGAACGGTTTGGTGACGTAGTCGTCCGCGCCGAGCGACAGACCTTCCACGGCGTCCTTGGTGGTGTCCTTGGCCGTCAAGAAGAGCACCGGCGTAGACCGGCCCTGCTCGCGGAGCTTCTTGACGACGGTGAAACCGTCCATTCCGGGCATCATCACGTCCAGCACGATCAGGCTCGGTGGGCTGGCCACGACCCGCTCGAGCGCCTCGGCCCCCGAGGCCGCCTCGTCGACCTCGAAGCCCTCGTACCGAAAGGCCATCGCGAGGAGCTCCGTGATGTTCCGCTCGTCGTCGACCACGAGCACCCGCGCATCCGCAGCCTCTGGCAGTTGCGTCGCCATCGCTCAAGTCTGGCAGCCACCGGGGCGCCCGCCGCACGCCGCGACCGAACTCCCAGCGACCTCTCAGGAAGCGGCGGCGGACATACCTGTTCAAGCCCCGATGACTGGAGCCGAGAAACGGATCGATGAGCCAGATCGGGACACGCCGCATTCGCCGCGCCGGCATCCTCGGCGCCGTCGCGCTGGCCGCCTCGGCACTCGTGGTCTCGGCATCCGGCGCGTCCGCGGCCACCCTCGTCGCCGACAACGGCTTCCGACCGGCGACCGACGGATTCGCCTTCCCGAACTTCGGCGACAAGGTGGCCGGCATCGAGAACGGCCAGTTCTTCGTCACCGACGAGACGGCGGCCGGGATCGGGCCCACGCAGATGACGAGGATGTTCGGCCGAAAGGTCTGCACCAAGACGAGCGGAGCCTGCAGGCTGACCGCCGCCGCGAAGGAGTGGGCGGAGGAGGTGAACAAGGCCTCGGCGGGCGGACATTGCTACGGCTTCGCCGTTATGGCCTCGGCGGCCAAGGCCGGCACGGGGTGGACGCCCGCGCGCTTCGGCGCTCCCGCCATCCCAGCCCTCTCGATCGGCGGCAACCGAGCGCTGCAGTCCCAGCTGGCGATGGGTTTCGCCCACCAGGCCCTCGACGCGGTCGTCGACGCGACCGGCACCGGCCCGCCGTCGGCGATCCTCGCCGAGACGCGGACGGCGCTCGCCGACGGCAAGCAGATCGTCTTCGCGATCTTCCAGCGCGGCTTCACCGGGGGGCACGCGATCACGCCGTACGCGGTGGAGGACCGCGGCGGCAACGTGTTCGACGTCCTCGTCTACGACAACAACTACCCCGGGGTCGAGCGCCGTATGACGATCGACATCGGCAAGGAGAAGTGGTCCTACGAGGCGTCCACGAACCCGGCCGAGGAGTCGGACCTCTACGAGGGCGACGCGAACACCAAGACGCTGCAGATCATCGATGCTCTGGCGGGCTTCGGATCGAAGAACGCCTTCCCGACCCGCCCGTCGAGCAATGACGCCCAGCGCACGGGCGCCTCGCGCGCCGGCCGCCAGCTCCTGACCTGGTCGGGGGATCAGTCCGACGGCAGGCACGGGAGCCTCCTCGTACGAGACGCCGCCGGCAACCGCGCAGGCTGCACCCACGACGGCGATCGCCAGTCGTGCGTCAACGGCATTCCCGGGGCCGGGGTTCGCAACGTCCTCGCCGCGGGCGAGACCCCGTGGAACGACTCGCACCACCCCCGCTACACGCTCGTGGCGAACCGGACGTACCACGTCACCCTCTCGGGGCGCGGGTTGCGCGGCTCGGCCCGCGAGGAGCTCTCGATGATCGGCGACGGCTACCACACAGGGGTCGAGCACGTGGACTTGGCGCCCGGTGAGCGCGACTCGGTCACGTTCGCTCCCCGGGGCCGAGGTGTCGAGTTCCGCAACGGGCGCTCCGCAGACGATCGCGTGCGACTCGAGCTCTCGATCGAGCACGGCGCGGTGCACTTCGACTTCCACGTGACGACGGCGGCGTTCCCCGCGCGGGCGCGGATCGGGGCCCGAGTCGACCGCCGGACGCGGACGCTCTCGATCGGCTCCAGCGCGCGGAAGCCGGTTCGGGTCCTGATCGGCGCCGAGCGCGTACGCGGCTCGAGTGCCCGGAAGGTGATGCCGCGGTGGATCACGGTCCCGCCCGGAGGTCGCGTGAGCGTCGACTACGGAGCGCTTCGCGGTGGCGGCGTGACGGCCGTCGTCGATCCGAGCGCCAGGGTCGACGGAGACGAGCGCACGATCCCGCTCCGGGTCTCGCGCCGCTAGCCGGTGCAGGCGACCCCGTCGCCGTCGCCGTCCAGGCGGTGCGGGTCGGCGCCGCTCACCTCGATCGGCCCGTCGATGTCGTCGCAGTCGAGATCGGGCGGGGGCGACGGCACGCAGCCGCTGTAGCTGGGATCGCAGGCGCCGCCGCGCTCCGGCTCCTCCGTGTCGGCCGCGCCGGGCTCGCACGCGCCCCAGAGGCCACGCCCCGCCTCGCGGGCCTCGGCCTCCTGTCGCATGAACTCCTCAGCCCGGTCGAAGGGAACGCCGCCGAACACGTAGACCCGGGCATGGCCCGAGGCGACCAGCGCCTCGTTCGCCGACCGCGCCTCGTCCTCGGAGTACACGTAGCCGAGGAGCCGCCCGAACCGGTCGCGCTCGTCCTGGGTCGGGTCGGTCTCGATGGTCACCGGCTCGCCGGCCGGCAGCAGCTCCCCGAGCCGGTCGCTCGCCTCGGGGCCGAAGCACTCGACCGGACGGTTAGGCGCGACCGACTCGGGCGTGTCGATCCCCACCAGCCGGACCGTCTCGGGCTCGCCGTCCACGAGCACCCGGACCGTGTCGCCGTCGACGACCCGCTCGACGACGGCCGCGCCCTCCTCCTCGCCGCCGGGACCGACCCCGCACGCCGTCGCGAGCAGGAGCGCTCCCCCCGCCAGCACGGCGGCCGGCAACGACCTGCTCCTCGAGCGGCGCCACGACACGGCGGACCACGGTAGTCGCAGGGTCGGCGCGCATCAGCCCCGGGTTGGCCAGATCTGCTCGCCCGGGCGTCACAGCCCGCCGAGGATGCCGACAGAATGGCGTGGTCGACGGGAGGAATCGGGAAATGAGCCCGAGGGATTCATCGGAAGAGCTGTTCGCGGGAACCTACGGAGCCAAGGATTTCGACCGCCCCGCGGCCGAGCTCTCGCACTTCCCCGAGTCGGGGATGGCCGGCGAGACCGCCTACCTGCTCATGCACGACGTCCTGCAGCTCGACGGGTCGACGGGCCTCAACCTCGCGTCCTTCGTGACGACGTGGATGGACGACCACGCGACCAAGATCGTCACCGAGGCGCTCGGCAAGAACCACATCGACCACGAGGAGTACCCGGCCGCCCACCGCATCGAGGAGATCTGCGTCCGGCTCCTGGCCGACCTCTGGAACGCGCCCGGGCACCTGGACCCCGTCGGCGTCGGGACGATCGGATCGAGCGAGGCCATCATGCTCGGCCTGCTCGCCCACAAGTGGAGCTGGCGGGCTCGCCAGGAGGCGGCCGGGCGGCCGATCGACAAGCCCAACGTCGTCTACGGGGCCGAGACCCACGTCGTCTGGGACAAGTTCGCCCGGTACTTCGACGTCGAGGCCCGGCGGGTGCCGATGAGCTCCGACCGCTTCGTCATCGACGTCGCCGACGTACGGGAGCGGGTGGACGAGAACACGATCGCCGTCGGCGCGGTGCTCGGCACCACGTTCATCGGTCAGGTCGATCCGATCCCGTCGCTCAACGACATGTGCGCCGACATCAAGGCGAGCGAGGGCTGGGACATCCCGATCCACGTCGACGCCGCCTCGGGTGGGTTCGTCGCGCCGTTCTCGGAGCCCGAGCTGCAGTGGGACTTCCGGCTCGAGCACGTCCGCTCGATCAACGCGTCGGGGCACAAGTACGGGCTGGTCTATCCGGGCGTCGGCTGGCTGGTCTTCAAGGACCGCGAGTTCCTGCCCGCCGATCTGGTCTTCAACGTCAACTACCTCGGCGCCGGGCAGCCCACCTACACGCTGAACTTCAGCCGGGGCAGCGCGATGATCCAGGCGCAGCTCTACAGCTTCCTCCGACTCGGGCGCGAGGGCTACGCCCGGATCGTGCGCAACATGCTCGGCAACGCCGAGTACCTGAGCGAGCGCCTCGCCGGGATGGGCCGCTTCCGGATGCTGAACGACCGGCTGCCCGAGCCCGTCGTGACCTTCACCTTCGCCGGCGATCCGGGCTTCGACGAGTTCGCGCTGGCCGAGCGCCTGCGTAGCGACGGCTGGATCATGCCGGCCTACACGCTGCCGCCGAACGCCCAGGACACCAAGCTGCTGCGCGTGGTGGTCAAGGAACGGCTGTCGCGCACGCTCGTCGACGCGCTGCTCGACGACATCGACAAGGCGTGGACGGAGCTCTCGGCCAACCCACCGACGCCGCGCCCGCCGGGCGCCGACGAGCACCCGCGACCGTGCTGAGCGGTCAGGCGGCCTGGTGCCCCCGCAGCAGGCCGTTGGTCACGATCGACTCCGCGATCTGAACGGCGTTCGTCGCGGCACCCTTGCGGAGGTTGTCCGCGGCGAGCCACAGCACGATCCCGCGCGGGTGGGACGAGTCCGCGCGAATTCGGCCGACGAGCACCTCGTCCCGACCCGCGGCGTCGCGGGGAAGCGGGTACCGGTTGGCCTCGGGCTCGTCGACGAGCGACACGCCGGGGGCGACCATGAGCAGCTCACGCACCTTGTCGGGTGAGATCAGGTCGGTCGTCTCGATCTGCACCGACTCCGAGTGTCCGACCATCACCGGGACGCGCACGCAGGTCGCCGACACCGGCAGGTTCGGCATGCCGAGCATCTTGCGGGTCTCGTCCATGACCTTGCGTTCCTCGCCCGTGTACCCGCTCTCGTCGAACGTGTCGATGTGGGGCAGGACGTTGAACGCGATCGGGTGCGGGTAGACGGCGGGCTCGGGCTCTCGGCCGTCGAGGTGGCCGGCGGATTCGCTGCGAAGCTCCTCGATCGCGGCGACACCGGTCCCGCTCACCGACTGGTAGCTGGAGAGCACGATCCGTTCGAGCCCGACCTCGTCCGCGATCGGCTTGAGCGCGACGACGAGTGGCGCCGCGACGCAGTTGGGGTTGGCCACGATGCCCTTGTGGGTCTCCAGTGCGTCCTCGTTGACCTCGGGGACCACCAGCGGGACGTCAGGGTCCATCCGAAACGCGGAGCTGTTGTCCACCACGACCGCCCCCGCGGCGACCGCCGCCGGCGCGAACTGCCGGGACCGGCTCCCGCCGGCCGAGAACAGCGCGATGTCCACCCCCTCGAAGGAGCTGGTCGTCAGCTCCTCGACGGTCCGCGGGATCCCGAGGTAGTCGACCTGGGTTCCCGCCGAGCGCGCAGACGCGAGCGGGCGCAGCTCGGAGACCGGGAAACCCCGCTCCTCGAGCACGCGCAGCATCGTGCCCCCCACGGCGCCGGTGGCGCCGACGACGGCGACCCTAAACATCCGCGCGTCTGGCGGCCTCGCTCGCGAGGTCGAAGGCGTCGTGCAGCGCGCGCACGGCCCGCTCGATCTCGCGGCGGTCGATCACGACGGTGATCCTGATCGTCGAGGTGTCGATCATCTGGATGTTGATGCCCTCGGCGGCGAGCGTGCGGAACATCTTGGCGGCGATGCCCGGGTTCGACTTCATCCCCGCCCCGACCAGCGTCACCTTGCCGATCTGGTCGTCGGCGGAGACGCCCTGGTAGTCGAGCTGTCCTGCGAGCTGGTCGATCGCGCCGAGCGCACCCTGCAGGTCGTCGAGCGGGACGGTCATCGAGAGGTCGGTGACGCCGTCGGCGCTCACGTTCTGGATGATCGTGTCGACGTTGATGCCCGAGTCGGCCAGCGCGGTCATGATCTCGGCGGCGACGCCGGGCTGGTCGCGCACCCCCGAGACCGTGATCTTGGCCTCGTCGGACCTGTGGGCGATGCCCGAGACGATCGCCTTCTCCATCGCGGTGGTCTCCTGCGTGATGATGGTTCCCTCCTCCTCGCGGAACGAGGATCGCACGTGCAGCTCGACTCCATGGTTGCGCGCGAACTCGACGGAGCGAAGCGCGAGCACGCGCGAGCCGGACGCCGCCATCTCGAGCATCTCCTCGTGGGTCAGGAGCGGCAGCTTGCGCGCACCGGGCTCGATCCGGGGGTCGGCCGTGAAGACCCCGGTCACGTCGGTGTAGA
This sequence comes from Thermoleophilia bacterium, assembly GCA_028285405.1. Taxonomy (GTDB): domain Bacteria; phylum Actinomycetota; class Thermoleophilia; order Miltoncostaeales; family Miltoncostaeaceae; genus JANQPH01. Next base: position 54,386 of record JANQPH010000051.1, on the reverse strand, counting down.
TCTCGCACACGTCCGCGTCGAGGGCGGCCGCGAGCGCAACCGCGGTCGTGTCGCTCCCACCCCGCCCGAGCGTGGTCACGTTGCGATCCGTGGACACGCCCTGGAAGCCGGCGACGAGGACGATCGAGCCCGCGTCGAGTGCCGCCCGCAGCCGATCGGCCTTGATGTCGAGGATCTTCGCCCGCGTGTGGGCGGTGTCGGTGAGGATCCCCGCCTGCGATCCGGTGAAGGACTCCGCGCCGTGACCGAGGTCGTGCAGGGCCATCGCCATCAGCGCGCACGAGATCCGCTCCCCCGTGGAGAGCAGCATGTCCATCTCGCGCGGGTCGGGCCGCTCGGAGATCTCCCGCGCGGCCGCGACGAGCTGGTCGGTCGTCTTGCCCCGAGCCGACACCACGGCCACCACGTTGTCGCCCGACTCGCGCGCGCCGGCGATCCGGCGGGCGACGTTCCTGATCTTGTCGGCATCGGCGACGGAGGTGCCGCCGAACTTCATCGTGCGAAGGGCGATCGTGGAGTCCTTCTCGCTCGGGTCGCGACCGGCCGACGATGATAGAGCAGGCCCGCGTGGACGGGGCGTGCCGGCGCGACGACTCAGCTCGCGCGGGTGAGCAGCACCTCGTCGACGCCGTCGAGCTCGGCGAGGCGAACCCGCACGTGCTCCTCGCGCGCGGTCACCAGCTCCCGCCCGACGTAGTCAGGCCCGATCGGCAGCTCGCCGTGACCGCGGTCGATCAGCACGGCGAGCTGGACGAGCGAGGGCCGCCCGTCGGCGAAGACCGCCTCGAGCGCTGCCTGGACCGTGCGCCGCGTGTAGATCACGTCGTCGACGATCACGATCTCGCGCCGATCGACCGGAAAGTCCAGATGGACGTGCGAGACGACCGGGACGGACACGGTTCCCGCGGCGGCGTCGCGACGGACCAGCGCGATGTCGAGGGCTCCCAGGTCCGGGCGCTCCCCCGAGAGCTCGGCGATCTGGCCCGCCAACCGCTCGGCCAGCGGCAGTCCCCGGGTGTGGATCCCGACCAGCGCAAGCCTGCCGACCCGATTCGGCCGCTCGACGATCTGGTGGGCCATCCGGGCGAGCGTGCGTACGACCTCGGGGCCATCCATCACGACGAGGTCCGTCGGGAGAGCGTCCTGGCGCATTCACATGCAGGCTACTCCGGTGATACCCCGGCCTCCGGGCCGGGCGCTACGCTCGCTGCCGTGAGCCAACCCCAGTCGGTCTCGGTCGCGGTCTGGAGCGACTACACCTGCCCCTTCTGCTACGTGGCGACCGAACGCGTGGAGTGGCTCGAGTCCCAGCCCGAGGTGACGGTCGAGTGGCTGCCGTTCGACCTGCATCCCGAGTACCCATCCGACGGGATCAGCCGAGACGAGCTGGTCAGGCGCTACGGCGAGGGCGGGATGGACGTCCCGAGGCAACTGACCGAGGCGGCCGGGCTCACCTACGCCCCCCACCCCGAGAAGGTGCCCCGGAGCCGCCGGGCGCTCGAGCTGACCGAGTGGGCACGCTCGCTCCGCGACGGCTCACACGCCCGGCTGCATCGGCGCATCATGGATGCGTACTGGGCCGAGTCGAAGGACATCTCGGACTGGGCCGTGCTCGCCGAGTGCGTCGCCGACGTGGGCCTCGATGAGGCGGCCGGGCAGGACGCAGTCGAGTCGGGGGCCCATGCGCCCGCTGTCGACGCCTCGACCACGAGCGCGCAGAGCGCGGGGATCAACGCGGTACCGGCGTTCGTGTTCGACGGGCGCTTCCTCGTTCCGGGCGCCGTCCCGCACGAGGCGCTCGGCCGGGCGATCGAGCACGCCCGCTCAGTCACCGACCCGGGCTGAGAGCGCCCCGAGAGACCGATCGGCCGAGGCCAGTAGGGCGCGTCCACTGCTGGCGCCGAGCCGCGAGAGCTCCAGGCGAGCCGAGCGGTCGCCGCGCACCACCCGCCCGAACGGCTCCGGGCCCGCGCCCACGGCCGCGAGCCGGAGCAGTGTCGCCGACAGCCGCGTCGTCCGGCCGTGGGCGTCGGTGGGACAGAGGGCCGCCAGCAGGCGGCGGCGAGGAGCCGGACGCAGGCCCGCCGCCCGCCCGGCGGCGGCGACCGCCAGCGCGGCGCCCACCAGGACGTCGTCGCCCTCGGGCGTGAGGCCGGGCCCGAGCCCGAGCAGCGCGCCGGCGGCGCGCTGCCCGTCGCGCGGGTCGCCGGTCAGGAGGGCCTCCTCGAGGCGCACGAGACCCAGGCGCCCGCGGCTGCTCGAGCCCAGCTCGGTCCGCGCGCAGAGCGCCTCAGCCAGGCCTCGAGTGCGTCCGGCGGGCATCATCTCGATCGGCGACACCCGCGGATCGACGAGCCGCGGGCGGAGCGGAATCTCACCGGCGGAGGTGACGGAGATCGCGTTGGCCAGGAGCAGGGTCCGCGGCCCGGCGAGGGTGACGACCACCCCCGAGGCGAGGAGGTGGAGCATCCCCCTCCCCCGCCCGAGCACCTCGACCCGATCCGCCCGGCAGAGCCACGACCACGCGTACAGGGACGCCCACCGGTGAACCTCGACACGTGGCTGCGCCCGGACATCGGCACCCGGGTCCGGCAGACCATCGAGATGGGACCGTTCGTCGTCCAGCGGCGCGAAGACCTCGGCATGGGCGCGTGCCGCCTCCTGCGCCATCGCGAGGCCATGCGGACGACGTTCACGGTGCTCGACTACGCCGAGCGCACCGAGATCGGGTTGCCCTGCTTCGTGGTTCATCTGCGCGACGACACCGACGGGGCGCGATACGTGCTCGACACCGGCCTGTGCGGCCCTGGACTGCCGCCCGAGGCGTTCGAGATCGTCGATCCCTAGCGGCTCAGGCGCTGCCGCCGCCGCGACGCCATCCGCGAGCCGAGGAGCCGACGTTCACGGCCGGCCGACGGACCCGCCACGGCATGGCTCGGTAGAGCGGCACGAACACGTCGCGCCAGAACCACCCCGCCTCGCGCGCCGGGGGAACCCCTCCGTACCGGCGAACGAGACGTCGCATCGTGTCCTCGTAGAGCGCCTGCTCGCCGTGGTCGCGAAACCACCGCCCGGGCCGTGCCCGCGGAGCCCTCGCCGTCGGTCGGCTCCCGGGACGCTCGCCCGGCGTCCCCGCCTTGGCCAGCGCGTCCGCCCTCGCGGCCTCGCCCTGCTTTCGCGCCGGCGAGCCGGGCGGCGCCGGTGGCGCCGCGGGCATGCCGCCCTCGCCGAACAGCGACACCTTGTCGTGGCCGAAATAGCCGCGCACCGCCTCCGGGATGTCGTCGTGAGCGCTCACAGCTGGGCCATGCCGTTCTGGGCCGCCACCGACATCGGCTCGTACAGCGCCCCGATCGGTGGCGAGTACACGTTCTCCATGAAGGCGAGGTCCTCGAGCGTCGCTCCGCGCTTCAGCGCGAACGCCAGGAAGTCGGCCCGCTCCTTGACGCCTTCCCCGCCGACCATCTGCGCGCCGATCAGCTTGCCCGTCCCGGGCTCGGCGAGCAGCTTCACGATCACCTGCTGGACCCCCGGGTAGTACCGCGCCCGGCTGATCCCGTTGGCGCGGGCGACGATGTGCGGAATCCCGAGGCTCTCGGCCAGGTGCTCGCCGAAGCTCGCCCCGCCGATCTGCACGGTGCCGCCCACCATCCCCCACGGCACGTAGACCGGGTCGTAGGTCCGCGAGCCGCCACCCGCGTTGGCTCCGGCCACCCGGCCCTGCTGCATCGCGTGGGAGCCGGTCAGCCCCTGAACCGCCAGCCCGGTGAAGCCCTGGGGCACCTCGACGGCGTCCCCCGCGGCGTAGACCCCCTCCAGCGAGGTCTCCATCTGACCGTTCACCTCGATGCCGCCTGTCGAGCCGACCTTGACGCCGATCGAGCGCGCGATCGTCGTCTCGGGCTCCTTGTGGGTGGCGACGATGCACAAGTCCGCGTCGATGGGACCGTGGTTCGTAGTGACCCGCTCGAGCGCTCCGTTGGCGCCCTCGAACGCCTCGGCCTCAACGCCGAAGTGGAGGGTGACGCCGAGCGACTCGAGGCTCTTCTGGACGGGCTCGGCGATGTCGGGGTCCGCCACCTGCGACAGCAGCCAGCTCCCCGAGTCGACCAGGTGCGTTTCGATCCCGCGGTGGGCCAGCGCCGCGAGCATCTCCACCCCGAGCGGCGTCGACTCGAGCACGACGGCGCGCTTGACCCCGTCCAGCGTCGTGTCGAGCTCGATCGCCCTGCGGATGTTCTTGACGAAGGTGACCCCGTCGAGATCCGCGCCCGGCAGGTCCGGCAGCAGGTAGTTGAACCCCGTGCAGATGATCAGCCGGTCCCACGAGAGGGTCTCGCCGTTGGCCACCAGCGTCTGCGCCTGCGCATCGACCTCGCTGACGACGGTCTCGCGGCGCAGGTCGATGCCCGCCTCCGCATACTGCTCGGGTCCGGCCAGGAACAGCCGCTCGAAGTCGGGGATCTCTCGTGCCAGCACGTAGGGGATCCCGCACGGGGAGTACGCGACGTCCTCGAACTCCGTGCAGACGGTGACGGTGGCATCCGGATTCGTCCGCTTGGCCATCGAACCCGCACTGATCCCGGCGGCTCCACCACCGATGACGCAGATGCGTTGGGGGTCGGGCATTGGGGGCGCCTCCCGCTCGTGTTGAGGTGACGCTACCTCAACCGGAGGCGTCGGAGCGAGTTCCGCTCGCCAACCGATAGACGAGCGTCGGAGGCTGGCGCAGCGTGTTGCTCACCCAGCAGTAGCGGGTGGCGAGCTCGAACGCGGGTCGCAGGACCTCCTCCGGCGTGGAGGAGGTGACGACGATCTCGTAGCCCCCGTGCCGGGGCTCGCCGGGGGCGCGCTCCGGCGTGACGTCGACCCGGAGATCGTCGAGCTCGATGCGACGCTTCCCGGCCGCCCACGCGACGGCAGCCACGAAGCACGAGGCGAGCGCGGCGGCGATGAGCTCGGTCGGCATCGGGCCGGTGTCCTCGCCGCCGGCCTCGGGTGGCTCGTCCACCCGCAGCGCGAAACCTCGGCCCTCGACGTCTGACGCGTAGCCCCCGCGCCAGCGCGCGGTCCACGTCGCGTACTCGTCAGACACGAGACAGCGTCCGCTCATAGAGATCGAGGTGGGATCGAGCCGCGCGCTCCCACGTCAGCTCGTGCGCGGTCAGCCGCCCGGCTCGGACCAGCGAGGCGCGAAGGTCGCCATCGGTGGTGACGCGAACGAGCGCGTCGGACAGCGCGACCTCGTCGGACGGATCCACCATCAGGCAGTCGTGGCCGGACGTCAGGTGCTCCTCGAGCACCGGAAGGTCGCTGGTCACGACCGGGGTGCCCGCCGCCATCGCCTCGAACGGGACGAGGCCGAAGCCCTCCTTGATCGAGGGGAAGGCCACGGTGTCGGCGGCGCGATAGAGGGCCGGCATCTGGTCGTCGGGAACCGGCCCGAGCACCGCGACGTCGTCGGTGTCGGCGGGCCGCCCCTCGGCCACGCGCAGGCCGAGCCGCTCGGCGTCGGCGCGCCACGCGTCCCGATAGCCGGAGTAGTCGAAGAGCGTCGCGCCGCCGGCGACGACGAGCAGCGCGCGGGGGCGCAGGCGAGCGCGGGCCCGGGCGAACGCGGCGAGCAGCTCGCGGCTCCCCTTGCGCGGCTCCACGCCCCCGACCGAGAGCACGGTCGGTCGGTCGCCCCACCCGAACGTGGCACCGGCGCCCTCACGGCTCGCCGGACACGACCGGAACCGCTCGGCGTCGATCCCGTTCGGGATCACCGCGGCGTCGACGCCGAAGTCCGCTCGCACCCGGTCGGCCCACCACCGGGAGACGCAGACGCGGTGGTCGACGTCCTGGATCGACGCGCGCTGGCATTCGGTCAGGACGGGGCTCTCGAAGTCGTCGACGTGGTGGATGGTCCTGACGACCGACGCGATCTCGCCCTCGCCTCGCAGCCGAAGAAGCGCCCGCGCCGACAGGCAGTCCTCGGCGTGGTGGACGTCGGCCGGCTCGGCGCTCGCCAGCGCATCGGCCAGCGTGTCGGCGTAGCGCAGGATCCGCGTCTCGATGTCCTCGTGCTCGTCGCGGGGCACGGGCACGAGCCGGGTCGACGCCGCCGGCTCGCGGAAGAAGCCCGCCCCGTCGGGCGACAGCGCCCAGAGCTCGACATCGGCCCCCAGGCGCTCGAGCGACTCGGCGAGCGCGAGGGCGTGGACGACCCCTCCCCGTGGCTTGGTGGAGTAGGTGACGATCCGGATCACGAGCGGACGTGCTCGAGCGCGCGCCCCACCGCGTCGGCGTTCGTCGCCGCCAGCTCCGCGCCGACGTCCTGCAGCGTCGCCTCTTGCCGGGACTGGACCTGCGGGTCCTCCTCGGTGCCGAGGACGTGGGCGACCACGGCGAGGTCCGGGTTGGTCCGACGGGCCTGCACGATCGCGGGCGCGAGCACACCGGCGGGGTCAGGGTGGCTGCTGTAGCCGAGCACGACGTCCAGCAGCAGGACGGCGGTGTCCGGCCGAGCGCCCTCCCGGCCGACCGCCTCGGCGCGCGGGCCGGGGTCGATCATCGGGTGCGGACGGCCGCGGGTGTACTCCTCTTCCCCCATGTCGATGCAGACATGCCCGGGCGGCCACTCGCCCGCCTCGAGGCGCTCCGCGCGGCCGGCGGGAGCGTTCGAGCGCACCTCTGGCAGCCCCTCCGCGAGGATCGCCGAGGCCTCGCTGCAGAGCGTCCCGCCCGAGAACAGGCCGCGCACGAATCCGCTGCGACGAGAGGGAACGTCGGCTGGGCGATCCTCGCCGGAGACGTGCCCTCCCGCCAGGGTCGCGGCGATCTGCGCCGCGTGGGCGAGCGTGTCGGCGACGTGCACCCCGGGTCGCGCCGGCGGGCGGGCGCCGACGAAACACGCGACCGCGGGCTTGCCGGCCGCCTCGAGCGCGCCGAGCACCTGCTCGGCGACGTCGTCCGCCGGCGGCTTCGAGACGACGAGGACGACATCGGTGCCGTCGTCCCGGGCGAGCCGCTCGATGCTGTCGAGCATGGTGATCGCGCCGATCTCCTCGGACAGGTCGCGGCCGCCCGTGCCGAAGCACGTGCTGACCCCGGCGCCGTGCCGGCCGACGAGCACGGTGACCTCCTGCGCGCCGGTGCCGGCCGCGGCGGCAACGCCGACGGTCCCGGGCGCGACGACGTTGGCGAAGCCGAGCGCGACCCCGTCCACGATGGCCGTCCCGGCGCCAGGACCCATGACCAGCAGCCCCAGCTCGTGGGCGCGCCGCTTCAGGCGGAGCTCGTCCTCGATGCTCACGCCGTCGCTGAACAGGAGCACGTCCATCCCCGCGGCGAGCGCCTTGTGGCCGTCGATGGCCGCGTACTCGCCCGGCACCGACACGATCGCGAGATCGGCGTCCACCGATCGCAGCGACCGCGGCGCCCGCATCGCGGGCCCGGCAGCCGCCGGCGCGTCCGAGGCGGCGAGCGCGGCGTCCGCGGCGGCGACACCCCGCTCCGCGTCGTCGCCGCGAGCGACGATGACGACGTCGTCGGGCGCGGCCTCGTCCTGGGACCCGTTCCACAACCCGAGCGACCTGGCCTCGTCCAGGTTGGCGGGGGTGCCCATGAAGCAGGCGGCGTCCTCGACCCCATCGACCTCTCGAGCCGCCCGCGCGGCCTGCATCAGCCGGGCGCTGTCGACCCACTGGCCGCGATGGATCCGGGTCGCGATGCTCATACCGGCATCGGCCTCGACTCGGGCCCCGTGAGCAGCGGCTCGGCCTGCGGCCCGAGCGCCTCCTCGTCGGTCTCGGGAAAGCGCAGCATCACCGCCTGCTCGCCCTCGAGCAGCACCGCCCCGGCACGAGGATGGATGAACGGCGATGCCTGGGAGATCGCGTACGCCCCGGTCTGCCCGATCCAGAGCAGGTCCCCCTCGGCGAGCGGCGGCAGCGGCACCTCCCGGGCGATCGCGTCGTGCTGCAGGCACAAGGGCCCGAACAGGTCCGTCGGACGCTCCGGGCCGGAACGGGGCGCGGCCGGGTGGACGGGGGAGCGCTTCCACAGCACGCACGGGACCTGCGTGACGCCGGCGTCGACGATCGCCGCATGGCGGCCGCGCCTGGCGACGACGCGCACGAGCAGCCAGCCGGCGTCGCGGATCAGCGCGCGGCCGGGCTCCAGGATCAGCGGGGGCCGATCCGGGCCGAGGGCCGCTTCCACGGCGGAGACGTGGTCGGCCAGGTCCCACGGCGCCGGCCAGCCGCCACCGAGGTCGAGCCACTCGATCCCACCGACATCGTCCGCGAGCTCCCGGAGCACACGCGCCATGCGGGCGAACAGCTCGACCGACACCGGGTACTCGACGTTGACGGCGTGGATCGGCGGCCCGGACGGCGGAAGCGGACCCAGCTGGTAGGCGCCCAGATGCATGTGCAACCCGGTGAGCGTCAGGCCCGCCCGGGCGAGCATCCGCGCGGCGGGAGCGACCATTCGCGAGGGAACCCCGAAGCGATCCGTTCGCTCCCGCCACGGTGGCGTGACGCGCAGCCCGATCCTCGCCTGTGGTGCGGCCTCCGCGGCCACCGCCGCCGCGGCCCGCACCTGGTCGGCGCCGTCGAGGATGATCGTCGCGCCCTCGCGCAGCGCCCGCACGAGCTCGTCCGGACGCTTCAGCGGTCCGTTGAAGATGATTCGGGAGCCGGGCACGCCGGCTCGCCGCGCGATCCGGTACTCGAACCCCGACGCCACCTCGGTCGCGCAGCCCGCACCGGCGAGCCGGGCCACAAGCCCCACGAGCGGGTTGCACTTCAGCGAGTAGGCGATCGTGTCGTTCGGGCCCCACGCGGCCTGGAAGCCCTTGGCGGCGCGGGCGGCCGCGGCCCCGTCGAAGACGTAGAGGGGGGTGCCGAACCGCTCCGCGAGGCGCTCGGCGTTGGCGGGCGGCACGACCGTCATGTCGAGGCGACCTCGGGAGCGCCGGCGCGTGCTCCGAGCAGTGGCCACACGCGCGAGCCGACCCGCTCGACCTCCTCCAGGTGCGGATAGCCGGAGGCGATCACGAGCCCGATCCCCGCATCCGCGTACCGAGCCAGCAATCCGGCGACACGCTCGTAGGAGCCGACCAGGGCCGTTCCCGCACCGCCGCGAACGGCCCGAATGCCGGCCCACAGCCCGGGCTCGATCCAGCCCGCATCGTCGGCCGCGATCGAGTTCATCCGCGACTGCCCGACGCTGTCGAAGCCCTCGTACTCGCTCGCTCGCTCACCGGTGACCTCGGCGCGGCTGACCAGGGCGGTTGCCGCATCGGACGCGTCGCGATCGGTGTCGCGGGCGATGACGTGCACCCGCAGCCCGAATCCGATCGGCCGGTCGGTCCGCTCGCGCATCCCGCGCACCCTGGCGGCGATGGCGTCGGGCGGCTCCCCCCACATGAGGTAGGTGTCGGCGACGCGGGCGGCGAGCTCCACCGCCGCCGGGCTCGCCCCGCCCAGGTAGAGCGGCCCGGGGAACCTGCGCTCGAGCACGGCCACCATCGCCCCAAGCCGGGCATACCGCTCGTCGTGCGCGCGCTCGGGCGCGCCGTGCGCACCCGCCGGGCTCCCGCCAGCGACCAGGTTGATCGCGATCCGTCCCGGCGCGATCTGCCACAGCGTCTCGGCCTGATGGCCGACCAGGTCCGGCTCGATCGCCGCCGGGTTGACCGCGACCAGGAGCCGGATCCGCTCGGTGGTCGCGGCGAGGGCCGAGGCGGTCGTCCAGCTCTCGGCGAACGGCGCGGCGGGATCGAACGAGTCGTTCAGGTCCCCGGTCGGGATCAGGATCTCGTCCGCGCCGGCCCGCTCGGCGGCGACGACCACCGAGCGCAGGTAGTCGAAGCTCGGCGCCCGCTCGGGCAGCCGGGTCCCCAGATAGCGACCATCGCCCTCGGATGGGCAATACCAGGCGAGACGCATTCGTTGACCCTACTACCGGCACCCCGGTTCGGCGTCAGCGACGAGTGCCGCCAGCCGGGCGCCGCGATCGGTCGGAAGGGAGCGAAAGAACTCGACGACCGGCTCCCGGTAGACGCGGGTCGCCGCCTCGGCGACCGCCTCGGGCCACGCCTCGGCAAGGCGCTGGATCGCGACCGGGCTCGGATCGGAGAGGTTCAGCCGGATCGTCGTCGTCGCCCCGACCTCGCCGAGGCCGTCACCCGGGTAGACGGCCACCTTGCGCCGGCACAGCGCCACCATGATCTCCTGGGCGCTGGCGCCGAGGCCGGCGCAGTCGACGACACACGAGATGCCGTATTCGGGGGCGACGACCAGCGGCACGATCTCGGCGGCCGCGGCGAGGTTGCGACGGATCACCTGCTCGCCGCGCGCCGCCCACTCGGTGTCGGCCAGCGCGGCGACCGCGGCGAACTGGGCGAGCCGGTTCGTGTTGAGCCGGACCGCGGCGATCTTGACCTGGAGGGCCGCGCGCACGACCCGCGGCGGGCCGCCGAGCGCGCCCAGGCGAATCGACGCCAGACCGAGCCCGGCGAGGCCGCTCGCCGCGAGCACGGTCGCCTCGGGCTCCTCGGCCGCCAGCGCGGCCAGGGAGTGGTGCTGCGCGCTCGGGTCGATCCGGTGATGGGCGTGGGTGGTGTCGGACAGAAGGATCAGCCGCCGCTCGGCCGACAGCGCCAGTAGCGCCTCGAGCTCCTCGCGGCGCTGGACGGTCCCGAACGGGTTGACCGGGTCGCAGACGACGACCATCTTCGTCCGCTCGCCGACCGCCGCCGCAACCTCGTCGGGGTCGAGCCGGTAGCCGTTGTGCGCGCCGAGCCGCAGGTACCGCGGGACCGCCCCGGCCAGCCGCAGCGCCGGAGCGAAGTGGAAGTAGCCGGGATCGGTCACGATCACCTCGTCACCGGGATCGAGACACGCGAGCGCCGCGTAGCCGACGCCCGCCTGGGCGCCTTCGGTTCCGATAACCGCGAACGACCCGTCGCGCTCGCGTCCGAGCAGGCGGCTGGCCAGGAGGTCCCGCAGCGGCTCGGTCAGATCGGGCGAGTACGGACCGAGCGTGTCGGGCCCAACGGCCGCCTGAACGGCATCGACGACCCGCGGCGAGGGGCCCATGTGGTTCGCGAGCCACCCCAGGTCCGCCCACTCATCCCGGTCGAGGACGACCCCGCCGTCGCGATAGATCTCGGCCGGATCCCAGCCCAGGATGCGGTACGCGTCACGGTAGGTCATGTAGTTGCCGAAGCCCTGCGGGTCCTGGAGCACCGCGCGGGCTCGCTCGGACACCTCCCAGCCGAGACCCGCGGCGTCGGGCCGCCAGGTCAGGACCGATCGCGGAGCGTCGCTCACGGCCGCACCCGCGTCCCGCTGCGCCCGGCCAGCGCCTCGGTGGCGGCCTCGAGGCTCGTGACGATCGCCGTCCCGTCGGTCGCCTCGACGAAGTCGACGGCCGCCTGGATCTTCGGGCCCATGCTCCCGGCGGGGAACTGACCGTCGGCGAGATGGGACCTCGCCTCGGCCACGGTCATCTCGTCGATGTCGCGCTCTGCGGGTGTGCCGAAGTCCAGGGCGACCCGCTCGACCCCGGTCAGGAGGATCAGCTCGCTCGCGCCCACCAGCTGGCCCAGGAGCGCGGCGGAGTGGTCCTTGTCGATCACCGCCTCGACCCCGCTCAGCCCGCCCTCCCCCCGCACGACCGGGACGCCGCCGCCACCGGCCGCGATCACCACCTCGTGGGCGGCGAGCAGCCGCTCGACCTCGGGTGCCTCCACGATCTCGACCGGCCTGGGCGAGGCGACCACGCGTCGCCACCCCCGACCCGCGTCCTCGGCGACGTCCCAGCCGCGCGCGTCGGCCAAGCGACGGGCCCGGCCCTCGGGGAAGAACGGGCCGATCGGCTTCGACGGGGTCGCGAACGCGGGGTCGTCCTCCCGGACGACGACCTGGGTCACCAGCGCCGAGACGCCATGTGGCCGCTCGGCCTCGGCCAGCGCGTCGCCGAGCGCCTTGCCCAGCACGAACCCGATCTGGCCCTGGGTCATCGCCCCGAGCACGAACAGTGGCTGCGGCGGCAGCTCGCGGGAGACGGCCTCCTGAGCCAGGGCCAGGGCGCCGACCTGCGGGCCGTTTCCGTGGACGACGAGCAGGCGCCGATCGCCGTCGAGCATGCCGACGGCGATGTCCGCGACCCGGCGCGCGAGCGCCTCCTGCTCGTCGTTGCTACCCAAGCCCGCCGGGGCGAGAGCGTTCCCGCCGACAGCGAGCACGATCGTGCCTGACACAGGGTGCTCCCCGACTTGACGTGGCCGAGCGTATCGAGAATGGTTGTCGCTTCGGCTCGCGGTGCGCGGCCACTCGCTCACCGCGGCGAGTGGCGGACCCTGCGACCGAAGGAGCTGGCGATGGCGAAGATCGAGGGAATGAAGCCCGAAGAGGGCCAGGAGCTCTACGACGTCGAGGAGAAGCTCTTCGACGACATCAAGGCTGAGCCGGGTGAAGAGGCCTACATCTTTATGCACACGGTGCCCTACGAGGGCTCGGTCGGGCTCGTCAACCTGCTGACGGCAACCCGCCTCGGACGCAAGGGCTTCCAGGTGAACCTGGTCCTCTACGGGCCGGGCGTGCTGATGGCCTCGGCGACCCGCGGATACCCGGCGGTCGGCCAGGAGGCCTTCCCCGGCCACATGGCCATCAACAAGCAGCTGAAGACGCTGCTCGACGAGGGCGCGAACATCTACGCCTGCCGGTTCGCGATGGGAGCGCTCTACGGCTTCCGCGAGGACGACCTCATCCCCGGCGTCCAGGCGTTCAACCCGCTGGATGTGCTCGACTCGGCGCTGACGGCATTCCGGAACAAGGCATTCCAGCTCAACACCTGGACTGTCTGAGGCCGGCTCAGGCCGGGTGAGCGAGCGGGACGAGGCCAAGCGAGCGTGGAGAACCGCCGAGGAGCGGCTCTACCCGGTCGCGAGCGTACGCCCGGACCTCTACGAGGTGTGCGTTGGCCTGGTCCGCTCGCTCGTCGAGCATCTCGATCGCATCCCGGACGTCGATGCGCTGATCACGCATTACCTGAACTCGACGGCCGAGCAGGACCTACGCGACGCCGGCGTCGACCTTGCGGGCATCCCCCCCGAGGTCGAGCTCGACATGGTGCGCGATGCGGCGTACCAGATGTACGAGCGTTCGGTCGCGCAGCGAGAGGCGGTGTATCGGACCCGCGACGAGATCCGCCGCGCAGGCAACCGGGGAGACTCGGTCGCGACGATCTGGGTCGAGGGCGAGAACGAGATGTGGCCACCGTTTCGGCGGGTGCGCATGTCGCTACGAACGGGATATGCGGTGGCGGTGTCGACTCGGCTCGACCCCGACACGCTGACCCCCGTCTTTACGCTCGAGGCGGTGGCGCTCGACCCCGAGACCGGAGAGGCAACCAACGAGCCCGCGCTCACCGAGGCGCGCGAGTTCACCGACCCCGGCGAATGGCGCGCCGCCGCGCAGGAGCTGGAACGACGACTGCTCGCCTGACCACGTAATGCCCGCCTGATCACGTAAAGGAGATCCCCGTGCCGCTGCCAGACGGAATGAAGCGTGAGGTCATCGACGGCCACAGCCACATCGGCGAGATCGAGTCCTGGCCCTTCTATGGCATCGACTATCCGGTCAAGCCGATCGTCTACGACTTCCCGAAGACCAAGGACTTCCTCAAGTTCATGGACCAGCACGGGATCGAGCGCAGCCTGGTCATGTCGAACTACGGGATCCCGAAGCCCGAGCAGCCGTTCGGCCTCAACCCGGTCGTCATGGAGGCCGCGAGCTCGACGGACCGGATCCGCGGGCTCCTGTGGGTCTCGTTCCTGCCCCGCGATCGGGAGCACACCGAGGAGGCGCTGCGGCACGCGGGCGAGGCGGGGATCCTCGGGCTGAAGACGACGTTCCTCTTGGGCGGGAACCCGAACCCGGCTGAGTGGGACGACGAGACGCGCGAGATCGCCGACAAGTGCATGAAGGTGGCCGAGGAGCACGACTACGTGTTCCACTTCCACACCTCGCCGGGCGGGGCGAGCGACATCAACAACTTCATCCCGCTGGTCGAGGAGTATGGCAAGCGGGTGAAGATCCACCTCGTCCACTTCGGCGGCGGCGTGAGCGGACACATCAAGCTCGTGCCGAAGTTCATGGACTGGATCCGCGACGGCTACAAGGTCTACACCGACACGTCGTGGGCCGTCGGCTTCGGCGCCCGCTGGCTGCTCGTCGAGATCGAGAAGCAGGGGATCGGCGCCGACCGCGTGATCTTCGGCTCGGACGAGCCCTGGTCGGACTTCATGGGCGAGTACTGGAAGATCGAGGGGGCGCCGGTCTCGGAGGAACTGAAGCGCATGGTCCTCTACGAGAACTTCGAGACGCTGCACGGCGAGCGCTGGTGAGCACCTCCGCACCCATCGACGTCCGCACCCTCGCGGTCGAGCTGCAATCGCTCGGTGTGCGGACGCGGGCGGAATCGCGCCCACCCCGCGAGGAGCTCCGAGCGGGTGGCGCCGGTCCTTCGGATGCCGGCTTCATCTGGATCGAGGGCACCCCCCTGACCGTGCCGGTTCACGGCGACTACGTCTCGAGCAGCCCGTACGAGCTCGTCCTCGGAAGCAACGGGCACGCCCGCCGCGGCACCCTCTATCGCGACGGCGAGGAGGTCGGCCGGGTGACGATGCCGCCGCGGCCGAAGATCTACGAGCTCGAGACGGCCGACGGCGTGCCGTACTGGAAGATCGCGCTGATGCACATGGACAGCCTCGCCTCGACGGTGATGCAGCGCTGCGTGTACTGGGGCACCCACGAGCAGTGCCACTTCTGCGCGATCGGAACCAGCCTCCAGGCGGGCCGCACGGTCCCCACCAAGACACCCGAGATGCTCGCCGAGGTGGCCGAGGCGGCGGCGCGACTCGACGGCGCGAAGGACGTGACGCTGACGACGGGCACACCGAACCGCACCGATCGCGGGGCGGCCTACATGGCCAAGTGCGCGGCGGCGATCCGGAACCGGAGCGGCCTGCCGGTTCAGGTCCAGATCGAGCCGCCGGACGAGTTCAGCTGGTTCGAGCACTTGGCCGAGTCCGGGGTCGAGGCGCTCGGGCTCCACCTCGAGACCTTCGACGAGGAGATCCTGGCCCGGATCGCGCCCGGAAAGCACGCCCAAGGTGTCGATCACTACCTGGCGGCGTGGGATGCGGCCGTCGAGGTGTTCGGCCACGGCCAGGTCTCGACCTACCTGATCATCGGCCTCGGCGAGAGCGTGGAGTCGATCGTCGCCGGCTGCAAGGCCGCGATCGACCGGGGCGTCTACCCGTTCGTCGTCCCGCTGCGCCCGGGCCCCGGGAGCATCCTCTCGGGCGAGGCTCCACCCGATCCGGAGCGGGTCCAGGCCGTCTACGACGCGGTCGCCCCGCTGATTGCGGACGCCGACATGCTGAGCCAGAACGCGCGCGCCGGCTGCGTCCGCTGCCAGGCCTGCTCCGCGCTGTCGACCTTCGAGCGGTTGCACGGCGGTGGCCGCAGCGGCATAGAGCCGCCCACCGCCGACTGAGGGGTGCCGGCGACGGTCCGGATCGCGTCGAGCACCGTGGAGCTCGACGCCCACATGGCCGTGCGGACCCGGGTCTTCGTCGAGGAGCAGCGGCTGTTCGACGGAAGCGACCGTGATCCGTGGGACGAGTCGGCCCTCCACGCCGTCGCGCTTCGCGACGGTGAAGTGATCGGGGCGGTTCGGCTCTACGCGCTCGACGAGGCCGGGCTGTGGAAGGGCGACCGGCTGGCTGTCCTCCCCGAGGCTCGGCGGACGACGACCGCCCGCGAGCTGGTCCGCTTCGCCGTCGCGACCGCGGCCGCCCTCGGCGGCGGGCTGATGCTCGCGCAGGTCCAGACCCCGAACGTCCGGTTCTTCGAGCGGCTCGGCTGGGAGCCGATGGGCCACCCGTTCGAGTACCGCGGCGTGCCGCACCAGCGCATGTCGATCGGCCTCGCGCGCGGAGGACGCCTCGCCGACGTGTGGGAGAGCGGCGCCGCGCTCAGCGGCCGGTGAGTCCGGTCAACGGCTCGCGCGACAGGTCCCAGACCGGCGCCACTTGGTCGCCGGCGACGAGCC
The DNA here is from genome assembly GCA_028285405.1 of Thermoleophilia bacterium. GTDB lineage: Bacteria > Actinomycetota > Thermoleophilia > Miltoncostaeales > Miltoncostaeaceae > JANQPH01. The sequence continues at coordinate 38,270 of JANQPH010000051.1, read as the reverse complement.
GAACGACGCCGGACGCATCGAGACGACCGATCCTGGCGCACGCGAGCCCGGCGGCCGCAAAGCGCCCCTCGAGCGGCGACGCCTCACCGACCAGCAGGAACGCGTACGAGGGGAACAGGGTGAGCCAGCGATCGACCGGGAGACCGTCGGGGATCGGAATCCGGTCGAGCTCGAGCTCCGCCCCGAGCCCGCCAGCCGCGTCGGCCATCTGGACGAGCGAGCCGACGATCCCGGGCATCGAGACGTCGCGGGCGGCCCATGCCTCGCCCGCCTCGGCGACCTCGGCGAGCAGGGCCAGGTCGTCGGGCCAGCGCCCCCGCCGTGACCCGCGCAGGTGCGAGAAGAACCCGATGCCGCCGGCATCGCCGGCCACGCCGTCCAGACAGACGGCGAGCGAGACCTCGTCGCCCGGCCTGGCCGCGGACGAGCTGAGTGGAGCACCGGTGTGGCCGATGGCCGCGGTCGAGAGCGCCGGCTCGGAGCCGGCCGCGACGGTCACGTGGCCTCCCCGCACCGGCACGCCGGCGAGATCCGAGCCGCGGGCCACGCCCCGCAGGATCGCCTCGAGAATCTCCCTGCTCGGAGCGACGACGGTGTCGAGCAACGCCGTCGGGCGGCCGCCGCTGGCGGCGATGTCGTTCAGCGCCGCCACGACGCCGGCGGTGCCGGCCACCTCGGGCGCGCCCCGAACGAACGCCGGCGCGATTGCCTCGGCGGCCGCGACGGTCTCCCCGCCACCCGGCGCGGGAAGGAACGCCGCATCGTCGCCGTCGCCACCGATCACGTCGGCGACCGCGCCCAGGTCGCGCTTGGCTTGGAGCCCGGGGTGCCGGGCGCACGCGTCCGCGAGTGCGAGAAGGTTCATGCGATGAGCCTACGGGTGGCAACCGCCGGGCTGGAGCTGATGGAGGACGCGCTCCGCGCTCAGGGCCTCGATCCGATCGCGATCGACTGGAAGCCCCCGGCCAGCGGGCGCGCCGACGACATCGCGCTGCTCGGCGGCGCCTACGGCGACCAGCGCATCGAGCGCGCCAACGCCGCCGCGCTGTCCATGCTGGCGGACGCACGGCCCGTGCTGGTCGGAGCCGGTCCGGCCGCCGATCGCATCCCCGGTGTCGCGGGCGAGCGCCTGATCCTGCACGCGGGCCCGAAGATCGACGCCGCCGACATGTGCGCGCCCCAGCGGATCGCCGCGGCGGCAGCCTGCGTGTTCGAGGGGTGGGCGCCCGACACCGCGGCCGCCGTGGAGCTCCTCACCCGCGGTGAGGTGGCCCTGGCGCCGACCCACTCCCTGGGCGCCGCGGGGGCGATGACCGGGATCATCTCGCCGTCGATGGCCGTCTGGGAGACGCGCGACGAGGAGTCGGGCACCGCGTCGTTCTCGCCGCTCTGCGACGGCCCGGGGGACGCCTTCTGGCTCGGGGTGGGCTCTGACGAGGCGATCGCCCGGCAGCGACTCCTCGCGGACGTCGTCGCGCCCGCGTTCGACGCCGCGCTGTCCGCCGACGGTCCGCTCGAGGTGTTCCCGCTCCTCGCGGAGGCCGTCGCGATGGGCGACGACTGCCACATGCGCCACCAAGCCGCGACGATGCTGCTGCTCCGGCGGACGCTCGGCTCGATGGGGGCGCACGCCCCCGGCGCGGTCGCGGACGTCGGCCGGCTGCTCGCCGACAACGGCCACTTCGCGCTCACGGTCACGATCGCGGCCTGCCGGGTGGCGCTCGAGCGAATGCGCGGCACCGAGGGCTCGAGCATGGTCACGTTCGTCAGCCGCAACGGGGTCGACGCGGCGATCGAGCTGGCGGGCCTGCCCGGACAGTGGTTCTCGGCGCCGGCCGAGATGGTCGGCGACGCGCTCTACCGGCCCGGCGTCGGCGACGCGGACGCGGCCCCCGACATCGGCGACTCGGCCCTGATCGAGTGCTGCGGCCTCGGGGCCGCCGCGAGCGCCGCCAGCCCGAGCGTCGCGGCGTTCCTGGGCGGCACGTTGGCGGATGCCGTCGAGCGGACCAGGTACATGGACGACATCACCCTCGCCCAGAGCGAGACGTTCCGCATCCCGACCCTCGACGGCGAGGGCACACCGCTCGGCGTCGACGCGCGGGCGGTGCTCGACCTCGGCCAGACCCCGCTCATCAACACCGGCATCCTCCACCGGGTCGAGGGCGGACAGATCGGCGCCGGGGTCGCGGCCGCCCCGCTCGAGCCCTTCCGCGCGGCGCTCCGCGCCCTCGTGGCGCAGCCCGCCGGTTCCGGGCGGGCCTCCTAGAGCTCCTGGCGGCCCGCCAGGGCACGCCCGAGCGTCAGCTCGTCGGCGTGCTCGAGATCGGCGCCGACCGGCAGGCCGCTGGCCAGGCGCGTCACCCGCACGACGCCGCGCAGGGCGTCTGCCAGGTAGAGCGCCGTCGCCTCACCGGCCATCGTCGGGTTGGTCGCCATCACGAGCTCGGTGACCTCGTCACGCTCGGCTCGGCCGACGAGCTCGGTGATCTTCAGATCCTCGGGGGCGATCCCGTCGATCGGCGAGAGCGCCCCGCCCAGCACGTGGTAGAGGCCTCGATACTCCTGGGTGCGCTCGATCGGCAGGATCGACGACGGCTCCTCGACCACGCAGATGATCGAGCGATCACGCCGGGGATCGGTGCAGATCGGGCACTCCCCGTCCTCGGCGAACGAGAAGCACTCGTTGCAGAGCCCGACCCGCTCCGAGACGACCGACAGCGCGGCGGCGAGCGCGGCGGGGCGCTCGCTCGGCGAGCGAAGCAGGTGGAACGCCAGCCGCTGCGCGCTGCGCGGGCCGATCCCGGGCAGGCGCGAGAGCTCGGCGACGAGCGCCTCGATCGCCGGGGTGAGGACGCGGGCGTGTCCCGCGACCACGGCGAGCCCGGGGGGCCCGGGGCTAGAGCCCGGGGATGCCGAGGTTGCCGAGTGGCCCGGCGACGGCACCGAGGCGCTCCTGGACGAGTTGCTGGGCTTGCCGCATCGCCTCGTTGACCGCGGCGACGACGGCGTCCTGAAGGATCTCGACGTCCTCGGGGTCGACCACGGCGGGGTCGATCTCGATCTCGAGCAGCTCGAGACCGCCCGACACGGTTGCCGTCACCGCCCCACCTCCGGCAGATGCGGAGATGCGCTCCTGGGCGAGCTGCTCCTGGGCGAGCGCCATCTCCTCCTGCATCTTCTGCATCTGCTTCATCATCTTGTTGGGGTTCATCCCACCTTGCGGCACCGCGCTCCTCCCGTGTTCCAGATCGTCATGTGACCGTATCGGGTTCCCCAGCCGGCGACGGCGCGGGCCGTGCCGCACATCGTCACGCCGACTCCTCGCCCTCGATCTCGAAGAGCTGCCGCATCCGCTCCCGGAGCTGCTGCTCGTGCTCGTCGGCAGATGCGGGCGCCTCGTCGTCGTCCTTCTCCTCGCCGCTCTCGACGACGGCGAAGTCGAGCGTCAGCCGGGCGCCGGTCACCTGCTCGAGCGCGACCTCGATCCGCTCCCGGTGCTCGCGCATCGCCAGCATGTCGGCGCGCATCGCGCTTGGGACCCCGACCCGGATCTCGCTGCCGTCGGCCGCCAGCGGACGCGAGTCGTCGAGGAAGCCGTACGTCGGGGGCGCCTGCTCCTCGAGCTGGGCGAGTACCCGAGGCCAGAGGCGCTCGAGGTGGTCGAGGTCGGGCGGGTCCCCGCCGGCGCCCCCCGGAGACGGCGCCGGCCACTCGGCGACCTCGGCAGCCTCGGCCGTCGGCTCGTCCGGCGCCTCGGGTGGCGGCGCGTCATCGACCGGAGCGGGCGGCGGCTCCACCGGCCCCACCGGCTCCACCGACGCGCGCGGCGCAGCGGGCGCCGCCGGCCCCGCCTGCTCCAGCGCGGCGATCCGGGCGGCCAGCCCCTCGACGGTCGGGTCGAGCGCCGGCCGCCCCATCTTGGCCGCCACCAGCTCGAGCTGCAGCCTCGGATCGGCCGTGCCGTGCTTGATCCGAACCTGGGCCTCGACCAGCAGGTCGAGCGCTCGCACCACCGCCTCGGGGCGAAGCTGGTTGGCCTCGGCCTCGAGCCGACCGATCTCGTCGGGGGCAAGCCCCCAGGCATCGCGTGGCTCGGCCCCGAGCTGCAGGAGCCCGACGAAGCGCAGATGGGTCACCAGGCCCCGCATCAGCTGCTCGGGGTCGGTTCCCGAGTCGAGCGTCGACTCGAGCAGCCCGAGGGCCTGGGCGGCCTGACCGCCGGCGACGAGTTCGAGCAGCTCGAAGGTCGTCTCGCGCGAGACCGCCCCGATCAGCTCGAGGGCGTCGGCGACCTCCACCCGGCCACCGGCATACGTGGCGACCTGCTCGAGGAGCCCGAGCGCGTCCCGGTACGAGCCGTCGGCCGCGCGGGCCACGATGTCGAGCGCCTGCTCGGAGGTCTCGATGCCCTCCGCCAGCGACACCCGCTCGAGCACCTTCGTCAGGTCGGGCACGGTCGGCCGGCGCAGCACGTAGTGCTGCAGGCGCGACCTGATCGTGGGGAGGATGTCCCACGGGTGGGTCGTGCAGAGGATGACCACCAGGTGCGGCGGAGGCTCCTCGAGTGTCTTCAGCAGCGCACTCGCCGCGTCCTTCTGGATCTGGTGCGCCTCGTCCATGATCGTGACCCGGTACCGGCACACGGCCGGCGGGTAGCGCACGCTCTCGAGCCAGTCCCGCATCTCGTCGATCCGACGCGCGCTCGACGCGGCGTCGACCTCGACCACGTCGAGCCAGTCGTCGTGGCCGGTGCGAAGACACGACTCGCACGTCCCGCACGGCTCGGGCGTCGGCCCGGTGGCGCTCAGGCAGTTGAGGCACCGGGCGAGAATTCGAGCCGTCGTCGTCTTCCCCGTGCCGCGCGGCCCGGAGAACAGGTACGCCCGCGCCGGGCTGCCCGAGCGCAGCGCGTTCGTCAGCGCCCGCGCGACGTGGTCCTGGCCGACCAGATCATCGAAGCCACCGGGGCGGTGCCGGTTGTAGAGGCTCCCGCCCTCCTCGCCGCTCACCACGACCCGAAGTGGCCGGGCATCAGATGAATGTGACCGTGCACCTGTCGTCGAAGACGGAAATGAGGTCGTAGCGCCAGCCGCCAGCTCCAACGAGGGAACCCCACTGCGCGTAGACGGAGTCGCTTAAGGCTGCTTCCTTCCGGACCTGACCTGGTTCGCGGTCGCCCACCGAATGGGACCTCGTCATCGACACCGCATTGCTGGCACCCGCCGCCTCGAACCGACTCCTCGGACAGGGATTTGGCCCCGCTGTAGCGGATTGCGGGTACAGGGCACCGCTAGCTCCCCGCCTAGCACGGTCACCGAACGAGGATAGTCGACGGACCACGGCCTCGCGAACCGACGAGGCCGTGGTCCTCGTCGGATCAACTCCCGAGCACGTCGGCCCTGGCCTGCCAGCGCTGGCGCGCGACCTGGCTGAGCTTGGAGACGTCGACCGTGCCCCACCCGGTCGCCTGGTCGTACCCGACTCGGGCCTGGCAGCAGCCCACCGGGAAGAGCGCGTTGCTGCCCGTCGTGACGTCCCGCAGCGCGGCGCGGCGGGTCTGGCGCTCGTAGATGAGCGGGTTGACGAACCCGAGCGGCGGCGCGCCGGCCCTCGCGGCCTGCTCGTTGGCGAGCGCGAGGCCGCCTGCGAGCAGCGGTGCCGAGAAGCTCGTCCCACCGATGGCTGACCAGAAGCCGTTCTCCGGGCTCGGCGGGCACTCGCCGAATCCGGCCGCCACGCTGAAGGCGCTGCAGTACGTGACGATCCCGGGCACGTTGGAGGCGTACATCGAGACGTCCGGAACCAGACGCTGCGCGGCACCGAGGCCAGCATCGGCCTGATAGCCGGGCTGGCGGTGGAACCGGCTCGCGCCGCCAGTCCCGCCGCCTGCCGGGAAGGTCACGAAGTCCCGCCCGGCGACCTCGACGATCTCTGCAGCGGGGATGCCGACCTGCGTGTTGTTCCACGGCCGCTGCCGGACGATCCGGTTGGCGCGGTCGAGGCGCATCGAGGTGCCGCCGACGGCGGTCACCGAAGGCGAGCTGGCTGGCCACGCGACCGAGGGGCTGCCGGTGATGACGGTGCCCGCAACCTCACTGAGCAGCAGCCCGCCGACCTGGTGCGCGCAGGCCGAGGAACCAGAGTCCCCCGAGGAGACCACGATCGAGGTACCGAGGAGCCCGGCCGCCTGGGCCACGCGCTCGAACAGCCGCCGGTCGGCGGTTCCCGCCCCCGACGCGGCGGCGAGCGGCTCGCACAGGCCGTAGCTGATCGACACGACGCTGGGCAGGCGCCCGAGCCGCTTCGCGTCGAGCGCTGCGGCGAGCGGCTCCGCGAAGGGGGTCCGCGGGCCGCCCAGGAGAACCTCGATTCGCGCCCTCGGTGCCGCCAGCATCAGGGTCTGGATGTCGAGCGTCGCCTCCCCGGTCGCGCCGGACTCGAACGGCACGGGCGGCCGCGCGATGCCCACGGTGTGCGCCCGTACCTTCGGCTCCGGCAGACCGAAGCACTTGGCGAAGACCGACATGTCCTTGGCCTTGAAGCCAGCACCGAACTCGACGAGCGCGATGCTCTGGCCGCGCCCCTGGACGCCCGCGCGGTGCAGCGGGTCAAAGCCGAACGCGGTCTGGATCTGGTTCGGCGTGAACGGCTTGGTACCGGGAAAGATACGGCTGGCCTCGCCGCCGAGACCGACCTCGCGACCATCGACGCAGCCCTCGGCGCGCCCGGTCCGTGGTGGCAGCTTGACCGTGCCGATCCGGCCCCGGTGAGCGTCCGACTCACGCCGACGGCTGGTTTGCGCATCGGCCTCGAACTGCCCCAGGCCCGCGACCTCGCGCACCAGCCCACGCAGCGGACGCGGCAGCGCGCTTCGGTCGTTGCCGACGACACCCTGCGCCTCGGCGATCCGAATGATCCCTTCGCCGAACGCCGCCGCCGCCTGGTCCTCGGTCATCGTCGCCGCGACGAAGGTCCGGGTGGGATCGACAGAGCTGTCGATGCCGCGACTGCGCAGGTAGCCCTGAACCCGACGCACCGTGGCCGGGCTCGCGCCGTAGCGCTGGCGCAGCTCGGGCAGCGTCAGATAGTCGCGGTGGTCCGGCGACGACGGATCGGCGACCCGCTCAAGCGCCAGCCCGGTTCCGCCCGGCCGCTCGAGGCCGAGGAGCAGCCGCGCCTCGCCAGCAACGGCGGCAGGCGCCGCCACCGCCGCTCCCGCCGCGACGGCGGCACTCGCGACGGCCAGGCGAATCAGCCGGCCGCGGGAGCCGCGGGCGGGGTTGCGGTGAGACGGACGGCGCGGGTGCATTCGATCGCTCCTCGTAGGTTCGTGCCCGGAAATGGGCGTGCACCCGCGAGGTCGTCGCACGGATCGGAAGGCTTGAGCAGGATCGGCCGATCGGAGCGCGCCACCCCTGCCACACTTAGCGGGTGCGCCTCTACCACCGCTGGAAGTGTCCCTGGTGCGCCGCGGCGCGGCAGGGCATCGAGAACTCGGGCCTCGATGTCGAGCTCGTCGAGGTTCCCTACCCGAGAGAGGAGCGCACCGAGGTCATCGAGCTGAGCGGACAGCCCCGGGTGCCCGTTCTCGTGGACGGCAACGAGGTCGTCGTGGGCTCGCAGCAGATCGTGCGCTACGTCTACGCGAAGTCGGGAGACCCGTTCTTCGAGCGCTCGGTCAGGGAGCTCGACGAGGACATCCTCGCCGACCACGAAGGCGGTGCTCCCGACGGACCCCCGGAGGGGCACTCGCCGCCCTCGTCCGCCTGAGCGGCGAGCGACGCTCGAACGGTGGGTCGGGCCGGAAGGACCCCGGCCCGACGCGACCGCTCGCTACTTGCTCTGCTCCTCGCCGGAGTGGCCGTGCAGGGCCTCCTGCAGGTGCTTCTCGGCGTCCTCGCTCAGCGAGGTCTGCAGCACCTCGCCCCCATACGGAGCGAGCGCCTCGATGGCCTTGTCGGGCGTGACCTTCTCGGCGACCATCACCACCGCCGAGGTCCCGGGCTGGATCATGTCGCGAACGCGGTCGCGAAACGACGCATCGATGCCCGACTTGTCGAGCCCGCCGAAGAGCGCGCCGAGCGCGCCGCCGATGATGGCGCCAAAAAACGGCACGAACAGCAGGAACCCGAAGAGCATCCCGAAGACCGCGCCCCACAGGGCGCCGACTCCGACCGCCGTGTTGCCCTGCGGCGTCTCGACCTTCGCCTTGCCGTCGGCGCGGCGCACGACCAGACCCAAGGCCGAGAGCTCGAGGATCAGGTCGCTCTGCAGCTGCTGGGCCTCCTCGTAGGCCTTCTCGCCCGTCTCCTCGTCTGGGTATCCAATGACGATGAGATCGCTCAATCGTCCTCCGTTCCGAGGTGTTCAGTTGACGCGCCCCTCCGGGCGCCGCTGTGCCGGCTCAGGCTATCGGGGACCGCCCCGGGCCGGTGTCACGGGGCCGCCACGGGGGCGCTGGCATATGAGATTGAGTCTCATTATCATCCCCGCCCATGCCAAAGACTCGTACAGCTCTTCTCGCAGCCCCCGCCATCGCCGCGATCGCCGTCGCCGCCGCGTGTGGAGGCGACGACACCTCCGGTGCGGACGGGGACGCGCTCCCGGTCGTCGCCACGACCAGCATCGTCGCTGACATCGTCGAGAACGTCGGAGGAGACGACGTCTCCGTGACGACGCTCGTCGGCAGGAACTCCGACGCGCACACGTTCGAGCCGGAACCCGCCGATGTCGAGGCGATCACCGATGCGTCGCTCGTCTTCGAGATCGGACTGGGCTTCGAGGAGTGGCTGGAGGCCGCGATCGACGCGTCGGGGAGTGACGCGACGGTGGTCACGCTGTCGGAGGCGATCGAGCCGATCGCGTTCGAGGGAGAGCACTCGCACTCCGACGAGGAGGGTGAGGCGCACTCCGACGAGGAGGACGGGCACGACCACTCCGAGGACGAGGACGGCCACGACCACTCGGAGGAGGAGAAGGACGACGCGCACTCCGACGAGGAGGACGGGCACGACCACTCCGAGGACGAGGACGGCCACGAGCACTCGGAGGAGGAGAAGGACGATGCTCACTCCGAGGACGACGAGGCGCACTCCGAGGGTGAGGATGGCCACGAAGGCCACGACCATGCCGAGGGTGAGGACGATCCCCACGTCTGGATGACGGCGGCCAACGGGATCGCGATGACCGAGGTGGTCGCGACCGCCCTCGCCGAGGCCGATCCCGACAACGCCGACGCCTACGAGGAGCGTGCGGCGGCCTTCTCCGCAGAGCTCGAGGCGGCGCAGGACGAGATCGTGGCGGCGCTCGCGGCCGTCCCGCCGGCGAGCAGGGTCCTGTTCACGAACCACGACGCATTCGGCTACTTCGCGCAGGAGCACGACTTCGAGGTGCTCGGCTCGGCGCTGAGCTCGGTCACGACCGAAGGCGCGGACCCATCGGCCGGGGAGGTCGCGGCGGTCGTGAAGGAGATCGAGGAATCGGGCGTTCCGATGATCTTCCCCGAGAACGTCGCGAACCCCGATCTGCTCGAGACCATCGCCAGCGAGGCCGGCGTCACCGTCGGGCCCGAACTCGCGACCGGCGCCCTCGGTGAGGAGGGCTCCGACGCCGGCACCTACGTCGGCCTGCTCCGGAGCAACGCTCAGAACATCGGGAGCGGCCTGAGCAGCTGAGCCGTCGACCGCGCCAATCCGGGGCATCCGTCCTCGGCCTGGCGCGCTCGGTCGCCTCTATCGTCGCCTCGTGACGTCGAAAGCCGCACGAGCGATCCGACGGGCCGTGCTGGTCGCGACCGGCGGCCTCGTGACGCTCGTCGCCCACGGCTCGGCGATGGGCCACGGCGTGGTCACGGTGCGATCGATCGGCCTTGTCGCGGCCCTGTCGATGCTGGCCGCGCTGAGCGTCGCCGTCCGCCCGCGCCGCGTGTTTCGCGAGCGCGGGGTGGCGGCCCTCCTCATCGCCCAGCTCGTGCTGCAGGGAGTCCTGCACGCCGCGATGGGTTGGGCGCCGTGGGCGTTCGGGCTGCCACCCCATCAGGGCGGTGTCGTGATCGACGAGTCGGCGTTCGTGGCCCACCTGATCGCCGCGCTGGTGCTCGCGCTCCTGTGCCTCGGCGTCGACCGGCTGCTGGCCGCCGCGCTCGAGGCGATCGCGTTCCTGCGCAGGCTCATCACGCCCCCCGAGCCGGGGGCCCAGGGCTCACCACGGTACGCGGTCCTCGCCGTCACCACCGCCTCGGCCGAGGCGTCACTCGCCAATCCCGCAGCCCCTCGAGCTCCCCCCGTCTGACTCGCACCCTCCTCGCACGCGTCCGCGTGCGAGATCCACTGCGAACAGACAGGAGCTCCAACGATGGAGAATCGAAACCGCCGCGTGCTCGCGGCCGGGCTGGCGACTGCCGGCGTACTGGCCCTCGGGGTCGGCGCCGCGATCGGGCACGACGGGACCAAGGACCACTCGGCCAAGGATCACTCGGCCAAGGGCAAGTCCTCGAGTGCCGCCAAGGGCCTCGCGAACTACTCGGCGCAGCGCACCGTCACGGTGCGCGACCGGTCCACCGGCGAGGTGCTCGGCATGGCGATGGTTCGCCAGCGCGGCCAGAAGCTGACCGCGAAGATCTCGGTTGCCGGGCTCGAGCCGGGAAGCTCACACGCCAACCACATCCACGGCGAGGCGCCGGGCGCTCGGCCGAAGGGGTGTTTCGCGCCGGGTGGCCACTCCAAGCGCCACATCCACGACTTCCCCAACATCACCGCGAACTCTGCCGGTGTGGCCTATGCGGCCTTCACCGCGAAGGTCGACGAGCGAGTGATCAGGCCCGGGACGTTCTGGATGGTGCACGCCTACCCGGAGATGCACGGGCACAAGGCGGCGGCGTCGGGCGAGAGCCACGCCGCGATGCCGGGCCACTCGCACGGGGGCCACGGCTCCAACCCGGGGATCGCCTGCGCGCCGATCAGGTAGCGCTCCCCAGGTGAGCACCGGGGCCGCTGCGAGCACTTGCTCGTGGTGGCCCCGCGCGCGCCAGGCGGGGCCCGATCAGCGGTCGACGTCGAAGACGCGACGCGTGATCAGAATCTCGTCCGGCGGCTCGACGACGGCGCGAACCCTGCCCGTCGGCGGTGCGGCGAGGTCGACGCGGGCCTGCCGGCTCACGGTCCCGCGCGAGAAGTTCCTCCACTCGCCACCGACCAGGCGCTGCAGGACGACCGGCTCGCCCTCCGTCGCCTGAGGCGGACCGACGAACGCACGCACGGTGGTGGGGCCCTTCGGCACCGCGGTTCCCGTCGGCCTCAGGCGCACCCAGATCGGCGTTCCGGACAGCGGGTCGGAGTCGCCGAGGGCGACGAAGTACTGACCGGCAGGGCGCGCCTGGGCCGGCAGGCTGAAGCCGCCGTTCTGATCGATCGTTGCCTGAGCGACCTTCTGGACCGGCAGCGAGTCGCCGCGCTCGGCAAGGCGGACGGCGGACCGGCGGTTGAGCAGCGGGCCGTACAAGTTGATGACCATGCCGGACGCGCACCGGGTCGTCCCGCGCGCCGCCCATGGCGCGTTGTAGTCGCGGGTCAGGAACCGCTGCTCGACGCCGGCGATCCGGCGAGTCGTCCCGCCGCTCGCCGCGGTGCTGGTGATCTCGGGAACGCCGCAGTCGTCGGCCGGGTCGAAGGGTGGGTTCGGCGGGAACGGCGGGTTCGGCGGTGGGTTCGGGGGCCCGGGGCTGCGACCGTTGCCTGCGATCACGGCGATCGCGGCGGGGTTGCCGATGCCAGGATCGTCGGCGGTCACCTCGAGATCGGCGCGGAACGCTCCGCCCGCGGATGGGGCGAACACCACCGTCGCGTCGCAGGTGCCACCCGGCGGCAGCGTGGCCCCGTTGCACGTCGTCCCCGTCAGCGAGAACTGACTCGAGTCGGCACCGGTCAGCTGGACCCGGGTGACGTCGAGCGGGGCCCCGCCGACGCTCGTTACCGTGAAGGTCCTGGGACCGGACCGCTCGTCGACGTCGACGGTGCCGAAGTCGGCGGCACGCGGCGCGATCGCCGCGGCCGCCGTCACGCCCCGACCCTCGAGCCCAGCAGTTGCGACCGGTACGTTCGGATCGCTCGTCGGCACCCGCAGACTGGCCTGCAGGTCGCCCGCGGTCGACGGATCGAACACCACGCCGATCTCACAGCTGGCGCCGGGTGCGACCCGCGTCCCTGTGCAGCGGTCCGAGGTGATCGAGAACTGGTTGGGGTCGTTCCCCGCAAGCGCCACGGCCCCGACCACGAGCGGCGCGTCGCCGCCGTTGGACACCGTGAAGCCCACCGGTGCCGACGGTCCCGCGCCGACCGCTCGGCTGCCGTAGTCCTCGCTCGTCGGCGACACGGCCACCCGCGCCTGGGTTCCGACCCCGCGCAGACGAACACGCGTGTTGGAGCGCGTCGCGGAGTCGCTCTGGATCACCAGGTTCGCCTGCTTGCCCCCCGGTGCCGTCGGGTCGAACGCAGACTCGACGGCACATGTGGCCCCGGGAGGAAGCGTCTGGCCCGAGCACGCATCGCGCGTGATGGTGAACTGGGCCCCGTCCGCTCCGCGAAGGCCCGTCGCGACGACCTGGAGCGGCCAGTTGCCGACGTTCTCGACGGTCGTCGCGCGTGACGCGGTCGGGCCGCTGCCGACGGGCATGTCCCCGAAGTCGATCCGACCCGGCTTGGCGGAGATCAGTGGGGCCCGCTCGACCGCAACACCCCACGGACGATTGGCGCCGCGGATGAACCGTCGCTCGACCCCGGTGCCATCGAGGCTCACGCGCGAGATCGAGTCTCCGGGCGACAGGATCCGTCCGATCAGGTCGCTCCAGTAGACGTGCGCCCCATCGACCGCGATCCCACCTGGAAGCGTCGTCCGGGCACGGGACGCCGGCACGAAGCTGGTGTCGACGTTGGAGCCGTCGGCGTTCGCGCGACCGACGCGCTTGCCGAGGTGATCGGTCCAGAACAGGCCCCGCTGGCCGACGGCAACGTCCGTCGCGAGGGCGCCCCGGATCAGGAGTGGCAAGAAGCCGACATCGACCCCCGAGCCGTCGAGGTTCGCCCGGCCGATGCGGCTGCCGCGAAAGCCGAGGGGGCCCGAGCGATCGGTCCAGTAGATGGCGTTGAGCGCTCGGGAGACCGCGAGCCCCGAGGGCTCGACGCTCCGCGGGAGGACGATGAACCGCCTGTCCACCCGTCTGCCGTTCAGCCTGGCGCGGCCGATCAGCGAGCGCTCGGCGTTCGTCCAGTAGATGTACCTGTCGTCGACCGCCACGTCGTGGATCGACGCGAAGCCGAGGTTCCGGACGAGCGTGCGGACCCGGGTCCCGTCGTGACGAGCGCGCATGAGACGGCCGGTCGTGAAGTCGACCCAGTAGACGTGGCGGCTGTCGCTGGCAACGCCGCCGAAGACGCTGATGCCGAACGCGCGGACGAGGTTGCGGTCGACCCGGCTGCCGTCGGTTCGCGCGGCGCCGATCCGGCGCGGATAGAGCCCGCTCCAGAAGAGTTCCGCGCCGATTCCCCGAACGCTCCTGACCGCCGCGGTCTCGCAGCTCTCGTCGACGGTGTCGAGGACGTCGACGCGGGCGGTGTCGTCGCCGGGGCCACAGGCGACCTGCTCGCCGATGCCGTCGGCCGCGTCGACGACATCGTCGCCGGGGCCGGCGTCGAACGAGTCGAGGTCGGGACCGCCCCGCAGCCGGTCGGCGCCGACTCCACCGACGAGGTTGTCCTGCCCCCGCCCACCGTCGAGCCGGTCGTCGCCGATGCCACCGGCGAGCCGGTCGTTCCCCTCGCGACCACGAAGCCGGTCGTCTCCGGCCGAGCCCCTGATCACGTCGCCCGTGGGGGTGCCGGCGAGCCGATCGTTGCCCTGGGTCCCCGCGACGGTGGCCGCTGCGGCACCGGACGCCAGCGCCAGCCCGGCCCCGACGGCGCTCACGGCCGCGATCATCCGTGTCGTGGTGGAGCGACGTACGCGGCCCATCCGGAATCCCTCTCGTGGGTTGGCGCCGAGCCTCGGAGCCCGCCCCAAGGCGGCATTCCCCTATCGACGGCGGGAGCCGCCGCCCTGAACCCTCAGGGCCGGCCGGCCGCCTGGTCTGGCGCGACGTCCTGCGCCTGCTCGGCCAGCCACTCCTTCTTGATCTCTCGCCACTTCTCGTCGGTGTGGTGGCGCCGCCAGTAGGGCGAGATCGACACGCGATTCGGATCGACTGCGCGCTCGGCGAGCAGGTGCCGCCGGACCGCCCGCACCTCCCCCGCCTCTCCGTGCACGAAGACGTCGGCGCGTCCGGCCGGCCAGTCGAGCCCGGCGATCGCATCGGGCAGCAGGCTCGCCGGCGTCTCGACGGAGTCGCGATGCAGCCACCGCACCTCGACGTCGCCCGGGCTCGCCAGCGGGATCTCGTGGTCCTCACCGTCGACGACGATCAGCGCCACGCCGGACTTGCCCGCCGGCACTGCCTCGAGCGACGCCGCGATGGCCGCGAGCGCGCTCTCGTCTCCGGCCCAGAGGTGCCAGTCGGCGTCCGGGTCGGGTCGGTAGTCGCCGCTCGGCCCGAGCATCTGCAGCAGATCGCCCGGCCGCGCCCGACCGGCCCAGGCACCGGCGTACCCGGCCTCGCCGTGGGTCACGACGTCGAGCGTCAACCGTCGCGCCGCGGCATCCCAGGATCGCACCGTGAGCCGGCGCCCCTTCGGGCTCTGCGCGAACCCGAGCGCCCTGGCCGCCTCGACGTCGAACGGCACCGAATACGGCGCGCCGTCCGGGATGAACAGCGCGTTGACGTACTGGTCCGTGAACTCGGTCGGCGTGAACCGCTCGAGCCCGTCCCCGCCCATCACGACGCGAACCAGGTTGGGGGCGAGCCGTTCGGTGCGCTCGACGCTGCCGTAGTTCCTCGCCATCGTCGCCAGACCCTATGTCAGCGGCGTGAACCGCTCCACGGCCATCGCGACGGCGGTCTTCCAAGCCCGGCGCGCAAGCGCGCACGGGGGGTGAACCATTGACGCGGCGTGGTCCCGTTGGTAGTAGAGCATATGGCGAGACAGATCGGTCTCACCCGGTAGCGATGTCCCCGCCGCTGCTCGACGATCGCCGGAGCCACCCGAGCAACGCGCTGATGCTCGCAGCGCTGCGGGCGATCGACGGTGCGGCCGCGCTCCTGCGCGAGGCGGGACACACCCTCGGGACCGGCGCCAGGGCGACCCCACTCCGGGAGGCCATCGCCAAGCTGTCGGACGAGGTCGAGCAGATCGACGAGACCGCCAGCGACCTTCCGGAGATCGCGCTCCTCGGATGTGAGCTCATCCGGCTCTCCGAGGTGATCGCCGAGCGCAACCCACACTGCTCGCCGGCCGCACAGGGCTGCGCCAGGCTGGCCGAGGCGGCGGCCGAGCTCGCGCTCGAGGCGCTGACGGAGGGATACGAGCGGAACCCGGTCGAGGAGATCTCGCGGCGAGCGCGTCAGCTCGAGGCGATCAACGAGTCCCGCCTCCACGTCGACGCGATGGTCGCGCCGCTCGTCGCCGAGGCCCCGAGGGTCGACGTCCCACGGCGTACCCGCTCGGTGCCCGGGATCTCCCCGAGCGATTTCGGCTCCCAGTCGCGCGAGGGCAGACGGCGCGGCCCCTGATCGCCCGGGCGGCGCCGGGCGTGTCGAGCGGGATCGACCCACCGCGAGGCCGCGACCAGCCGACCCGATGCATCGGCTGGTCTTGGACCTCGTTCGTCACGGCTCGCGGCCGGACATGCCGAGGCGTGCCCGAGGCCACGGACGTTCGGTCAGCTGAGCTCCCGCGAGGCCATCTCGGCACCCTTGATGCGGGACTCGATCTTCTGGAACGCGATGTCGCGAGCGAAGTCGGGAGACCCGTGCTTGGGCTTCACGTCGATGCTGAAGGGCGAGAACCCGCAATCGTCGGTGGCGCCGAGTCGCTCCTTGGGGATGTGCTTGGCGGCGGCAAGCAGCTCGTCGCGCACGTACTCGGGCGTCTCGACCTCCGGGTTGAGCGGGTCGATCACGCCCATGAAGCACACCTGCGCGACACCTTCGGCATCCTCGCGGCTGTACTTGCCGCAGAGCTCGTAGACGTACTCCCGGTCGTCCTCGGACGCGCACTGGATCAGGAAGTAGCCCGCGTTCATCTCGAACATCCGCTCGAGCAGGAGCGCGTAGTCGACGTCCTTGCTGTGCACCGAGTCGCAGTCGCCCCCCGGGCACGTGTGGATGCCGATGTTGACGCGCTCCTCGGGCGTGAACCGGTTGATGACCCGGTTGTTGAGGTCGATGAACTCCTGGAGCAAGCCCCGCCCGGTCCACGGGTTTCGGGGGTCGTTCTTGTTGGCCAGCCGACCCTCGGTGAAGTCGATCGAGACGCGCACGGCACCGGCCTCGAACGCCTGGCGGATGTCCTTCTCGCACTCGTCGCAGATGTCGTCGAGGAACTGCTCGCGCGAGTACCCCTCGATCTCGCCGTCGAGCGGGTAGAGCAGCCAGAGCATCGACGGCGCGATGACCGCCTGCTTCATCGGTTTCGTCGCCATCGGCATCGACTTCTTCAGATAGTCCGAGGCGAAGGTGCGGTAGTGAAACGGGCCGCCCGTGAGCTTTGGCAGCTGCCGGTGGTGGCCGTCCTCGAAGATCGCGAAGAACTGCCCTTCCGGGGCGAGATGGTCCGCGAGGCCGGTGCCGGCGAGCGTGTCGGCGAGCGGGTATGTCGCAAAGCTCGAGGCCCGCTGCTCGCCGTCGGAGACGATCGGCGACCCGGTGGCTTCCATTCGCTCGATCGAGTCCCTGCAGGCGGCGTCCTGCTCGGCCTCCAGATCGGCGTGGCTGATGGAGCCCTCGTCGTAGGCCTGGGTGGCGTCTTGCAGTGTCATCGGCCGGGGAAGTGACCCGACGTTCTCGTTGGGGATGCGCATTCACGAACCTCTTCTGTCGGAATCGGTGCGGGCGACCTGAGATGGTCGCGGGCGCTGCTGCGGCTCACGCAGCCCCCGTACTCGAGGGGCCAAGCACGAGACACAACGTTCCCCGTCGAGCCGGAGGATGTCTCTATAACCGCGGCCACCCGGGCCGTCAACGGTGCATCGAAGCGCGGGATGACCGCCGAGTCGGGCGTCAGCCGGGCTTCCTGCCGTGGATCAGGAGCACCGAGTGCGCGACGTCCTGCCCGGACTCGAGCCGCCGCTCGGCCTCGCGCGCCGAGATTGCGAGTCGCGCGAGCTCGGGCGAGACGGCGCCGCGCAGGTCCTCCCCGTCGAGCCCGGACGCCCGCGCCGCGGCGACGATCTCCACCGCCTCCGACGCGTAGAAGGTGAACTCGATCCCCGTGGCCTCCTCGGCAACCCCGTAGCCCGGCAGCACCAGCGCCGGCTCCGACTGGAGCTTCACGTCGAAGGCGACGAGCTCGGGGTCGTAGCCGCGCTCGCGGTGGAGCTCGAGCGCGACCTCCACCGGCACCCGGCCCCCGAGCGCCGTCAGCACACCGCCACCGGGCCGGACGTGCGCCCATGCGTCACGCAGGCACCGCCAGTGGAGCGCGAGGCGGTGTGCGTCGAAGCGCTCCGGCACGTCGAGCCCCGTCGCATCGAAGAACCGCCCCGTGTTGACGCCGCGCTCGAGCTCGACCTCCGGCGTGGTCGGGATGTTCGGGAGGTTCTCGTAGACGAGGTCGACCCGGGTCGTCGGCGGCACAGCCGTGAGCAGATCGCCCGCGACGAAGTCGATCTCGGTCGTGGCGCCGTCCTCCAGATGGGCCAGGACGTTCTCGCGCGCGACCGAAAGGCACTCCTCGAAGAGGTCCGTCACCGTCAGCGCGTCGGGATCGAAGATCTCGAGCGCCGCGAGCGCATCCAGCCCGTTGCCGGTGCCGAGGATCAGGACGTCCCGCACGCGACCGCGCTCGGCGAGTCGCGCAAACGCACGGAACGCGATCGCCAGCCAGGCGTCGTCGGCCACCGGCTCGACCGGATACGTGGCGACCGTCTGGCGCAGCAGGATCGGTCGACGCACGTTGCGTCGGGGGTATGGCGCCAGATACGCCGTGGCGTCAACGGAGGAGATCTGCCGCAGTCTGCCCGACGGCGAGGGCTCAGGGCGTTTGCGGACCCCGAGGGATGCGCCGCCGCTTGGGCGGCGCGGCTGGCCCGGCGCCCGCGGCTCGCTCGACCTCGTCCAACGCGGCGCGGGCCGCGGCGATCTTCGCGGCCAGCTCCGGATCGATCCGCGACTCCCCACCGTCCGCGTCGCCGTCCTCGTCGTCCGACCCGTGGCCGGTGACCTCGTCCCGGGCGGACTCCACGCTGTTGATCACCACCGCGATGACGATGTTCAGGACGATGAAGACGGTGACCAGGACGAAGCTCAGGAAATACAGCCACGACCACGGGTGGATCGAGATGCCGCGGTCCATCACGTCGACCCAGTCCTCGAGCGTCAGGACCTCGAACAGGGTCAGCATCGAGCGGCCGATGTCCCCCCACTCCTCGGGGTTCTGCTCGTGGAAGAGCAGCCAGCCCACCATGCCGTAGAGGTAGAAGAGCATGAACGCCAGCAACGTCACCGCCCCGATCGGCGCGATGCTTCGCATGAGGCCCCTGATGACGATGCGAAGGTCCGGGACGACGCTGACGATGCGCGCCACGCGCAGGATGCGGACGACACGCAGCGCGGTCGAGCCGGCGCCGATGCCCGGGATGTAGCCGGCCCCGACGACCACGAGGTCGAAGATGTTCCACGGCTCGCGCAGGAACAGCCACGGCCTGCGGCCGTAGGCCAGCACCCGGATCACGATCTCGACCGAGAAGAGATAGAGGAACGCGTTGTCGAGCGTGGTGAGTGTGTCGCCGAAGCGATCGTCGACCCGGGGGTAGGTCTCGAGCGCGAGGACGATGGCGTTGGCGATGATCGCCCCGACGACGGCCCACTGGAACCACAGCGCGTTGGCGATGACCGTGCAGGTGCGGGCGACGACCCAGCCGGTCGGCTCGGCGGGCACGCCCTCGTCGATCGGGACGATCGGGTGCGGGGTGTCCTCGTCGAGCTGCGCGCTGCCCTCGTGGGGCGAACCCGGCGAGCCGTTGCCCTCGTCACGATTCACGGCGGCGATCCTGCCAAATGTCGGATCGACGTCTGACCCAACCGGCGCGGGACCGGACCGGCCGAGACGCTCCCCGCACGCTTGATGATCATCCCGGCCCAGACGAGGAGCGCGACGCACACGAGCAAGATCGCGCCGCAAACCACGAGAACGCTCGCCACGACCGCCCGCCTGCGCTCTCGGTCCTGGACGGGATCGGGCGCCAACGACTCGCCCCGACGGTCGACCCTTCCAGATGGATGTGACACTCGATCTCCAGGCACCCTACGAGACTCGCTGCGACGCAGATCAACGAATCGGGTGCCGTCGCTCGGCAGACCAGGCGCGTCGACAGCTCACCGGTCAAGCTGTCCCGACAGCGGAGCGAGCTGGCACACGCGTAGCGGCCTCAGCAGCGATGCGAGCCCCGGCCCAGGTGGTGTCGACCAACGTGCGACCAGATTCGGCGTGAGACATGCCGGGAACACGGCATGGGCCCGGCCCTCGGGCAGAAGATGAGCATCGAGAAGAGCTTCAGGCGGAGAAGGAACGAGCCCTCGCGGGCTCGTGCGGCATCCTCGTGCTCGTGTTGGTCGCGCTCGGAGTCCTGGCAGTCGTCCTGATCGTGGTCGGCGCAATCGCGCTTCCCGAGATCTAGACGAGACGTCGGCAGCAGGAGCGCCAAGTCCGCGCCATCCGTCTCGGAGCACGGGTACCGGTTCCCGCTGGCCAACGGTCTCGCTCGATGGGCAGTGCTGGGTTCGAACCAGCGACCTCTCGCGTGTGAGGCGAGCGCTCTCCCGCTGAGCTAACTGCCCGACGGCGATCAACGCTACCACCGTGCCCCTGGAGTCGCGCGAGGCTCGGGAATCTCGACGGACGACCAGGGAAACCCGCGCGTCAGACCAGCTCCGTCAGTGACATCATCGGCCGGTCACACCCGCTCGACGTGCCCGCCTGTCTCGAGTGACACGGTGTCTCGCCCGTCGGCACCATTCGAATCGTCCGGGTTCCACCTTGCAGGGGGAACCACGGAGGTCCCAGCATGACCCCACTGGCCCGCCTCGTCACCCGCCGCCCCTGGTGGTTGATCGCCCTTGCGCTGATCCTGCTCGGGTTGGGCGGGGTCGTCGGGGGATCGCTGACCCAGAACCTCTCGGACGGCGGCTTCGAGGACCCCGACTCCGAGTTCGTGCTCGCCGAGGAGCGCCTCCAAGCGGCGAGTGGCGTCAACCCGCTGCCGGCGATCATCCTCGTGGTCGAGGCCGAGGACGGCGACATCACCACACCCGCCGGGCAGGAGCAGGTGTCGAGCGCCGCGGCCACCCTCGCCGCCATCGACCGGGTTGCGCTGGTCCAGACACCGTTCGACGGGGGGAACGAGGCGTTCATCGCCGAGGACGGCGACAAGGCCTTCGTGCTCGGCTCCCTCGCCCCGATCTCGGACGACGAGGCGACCGAGGTCGCGGCGGCGGCGGAGGAGGAGCTGGCCGACCGCGACGACGTGCTCGTCGGGGGCTCGGCGGTGGTCGGCGACCAGGTGGGCACCATCATCGAGGAGGACCTCCAGCGGGCCGAGCTGTTGGCGTTCCCGATCCTCTTCCTCGTCGCGCTGTTCGTCTTCCGCGGGCTCGTCGCGGCCGTGCTGCCGCTGCTGATGGGCGGGCTCGTGATCTTCCTCGGCTTCCTCGGCCTCGGGATCCTGAACGAGGCGTTCGAGATCTCGGTCTTCTCGCTGAACCTCGTCATCGGGCTGAGCCTGGGGCTGTCGATCGACTACAGCCTGCTGATCGTCAATCGCTATCGCGAGGAGCTGGCGCGGCGGGGGCCCGGGCTCGCCGCGATCACGCGCACCCTGCAGACGGCGGGGCGCAGCGTGCTCTTCTCGGCGATCACGGTCGCCGCGGCGCTTGCGGGCCTCATGATCTTCCCGCAGAGCTTTCTCTTCTCGATGGGAATCGGCGGGGTCCTGGTCGCCGCGCTGGCCGCGTTCGCGTCGCTCGTCGTGCTTCCGGCGGTGCTCGCGGTCCTCGGCAGCAGGGTGAACGCGCTCGGCCTGCCGGGCTGGAAGCGCAAGAACGAGTCGGCCGACGAGCTGACCGACGGCTTCTGGTACCGGCTGTCCCAGTTCGTGATGCGCCGACCGGGCATCGTCGCGACCGCGACGATCCTGGTCCTGGTCGTGATCTCCCTGCCGACGTTCCGGATCAACTTCACGACCGTCGACGCTCAGGTGCTTCCCGACTCGGCGAGCGCCGAGCAGGTGGGCGACGCACTGGACGAGGACTTCGTCGCCGACTTCTCCGAGCCGATCATCCTCGCCATCGACGCGCCCACCGGACCCACCGGCGCGGCCGAGGTCGCGACCTACTCGGAGGAGCTGGCGGGCCTTCCCGACATCACGACCGTGGTCCCACCGGTGCAGCTGGACGACGTGACCTGGCGAGTGGACGTGATCCCGGCGAGCTCCGGGCTCTCGGACGCATCGCAGGACCTGCTCGACGAGATCCGGTCCACGCCGACAGAGCTCGACGTGCTCGCCGGCGGAATCACCGCCGCCTTCGTGGACGAGCGGAGCAGCATCGCGTCCCACCTGCCGCTTGCGATCACCATCATCGTGGGCGTCACGATCATCGCCCTGTTCGTCATGACCGGCTCGGTGCTGCTGCCGATCAAGGCCGTGATCATGAACGTGCTGACGCTCGGCGCGACGCTCGGCCTGCTGGTGTTCATCTTCCAGGACGGCCGCCTCGAGGGGCTCCTGAACTACGAGAGCGTCGGGGCGATCGACCTCACCATGCCCATCCTGATGGGCGCGATGGCGTTCGGCCTCTCGACCGACTACGCCGTGTTCCTGCTCAGCCGGATCAAAGAGGCCTACGACCAGGGGCACTCCAACGACGAAGCGGTCGCGATCGGTCTGCAGCGGACGGGGCGCGTCGTGACCGCAGCGGCCCTGCTGTTCGCAATCGCGATCGGCGCGTTCGCGACGTCCGAGATCACGCTGATCAAGCAGCTCGGGATCGGGACAGCCGCGGCGGTGCTGATCGATGCGACGATCATCCGGGCGTTCCTGGTCCCCTCGCTGATGAAGCTGCTCGGCGAGTGGAACTGGTGGGCGCCGAGACCGCTGCGCCGGCTGCACGACAAGATCGGGTTCAGCGAGGCCGAGCCACCCGACGACCCGCCGGGGTCAGAGCCACCTGAGCGCCAGGAGGCGGCCACCGCCTGACCTGCCGGCGCGGCACGAGCACGACGCCCGGCGGCGCGCACGTCGTGCGCCGCCACCGGGCATTCCAGACGGAGAGGGAGGGATTTGAACCCTCGAGACGGGTTGCCCCGTCTACGCGATTTCCAGTCGCGCTCCTTCGGCCGCTCGGACACCTCTCCCTCGCGGAATCACGCATGCTAGTCGGCCCGGGAGCCCGTGCTAGCGTGCTCCGCCCGGAGGGGTGGCAGAGCGGTCGAATGCGGCGGTCTCGAAAACCGTTTCGGGCCTTTGGGTCCGACGAGGGTTCAAATCCCTCCCCCTCCGCTCATCACGCGCTGTCACCAGGGCGCCGCAGCTCAACAGTCCGCGAGCACGTCCGCGTAGTAGCCGAGGTAGTCGCTCCAGCGGGCGTCCCAGTAGCTGCCCTCGTGCCCGCCATCCTCGACGCTGAGCGCGACCTCCGTCCCCGCCGAGGTGGCGGTGTCGACGAATGCCTGCGTCGCGGGCTCGAACGGGTCGTCGGCGCCGATGTCGATGCGGATCGGCGCGGTGCCGAAGGCGCCCGGCTCACCCGCTGAGGCGATCAGGTCGTTGGCCGCAAAATCCTCGGCGTCGTCGAACGCGCCGGGTGCCGTGTCCTCAGCCGCAAAGAAGATCGCCGGCGAGTGCGCGCCGACGCCACACCACCGAGCCGGCGCGTCGCGCAGCTGGAGCAGGGCCCCGAAGCCGCCCATCGAGATCCCGCCCACGGCGACGCGGCTCGGGTCGACCGCCTCTGGTGCGGTGCCGGCGACGGCACGGAGCACGTCCTCGCGGGCGTAGGTGCCCCACGAGCCGTCCTCGCGATCGTGCCAGTAGGACGCGTCACCGCCGTCGGGGAACACGACGGCGGGTGCCTCGGCGCCCAATGCCTCAATGGCGGTGAAGAAGGAGTCAGTCAGATAGTCGTCGGCGTCCGCGCCGCGTCCGTGCAGGAAGAGCACGACGGGCCGGGGCTCGGCACCGGGCGGAACGACCACGGTCGCGACCCGGTCCCCCTCGACCCCCGCGCTCGGGACGGCGACCTCCAAGACCTCCGCCCCTCGTGGATCGGCCGGCGGACCGGGTTCGCTCGACCCGCACGCGACGAGAACGAGTGCGAGCGCGACGGCGAGCACTCCGACGAGGAAGGGGCGCACCGGCCCACCATAGAGCCAGGGGCCTCGAACGGCCTTGAGCCTCGCTCACGCCGTGGCGCACCCGGTACCTACCCAACGGCTCCCGCGACGCCGAACGCCTCGACGAGTACGTCGCGCAGGTCGGACGCCCCGTCGGACCGCTGCCAGCTGTCGAGTGCAACGTCGAGGGCGGCGAGACAGACGGCGGCGGCGCACTCGTCGGCCAGGTCGGCTGCCGATCGGCCGCGCGACCTCGCGATGCCCGCGGCGAGCTGGCGACGGTGGACGGGGTTCTTCCGCGCGCCCGCGGCCCAGATCGCCGGCTCGGCGTAGGACAGCCGCACGCAGCGGAGGAAGTCGTCCTCGTCGTCACGCTCGGCGAGGGCGACGATGGATGCATCGCGCAGTGCCTCGAGCGGAGTGGCCGTGCCGAGCCGGCGACCGAGCTCCTCGTCGATGAGGTGCTCCCGCTCGTCCCACAACACGATCTGCTCCTTGGTTCCGAAGTGTCGGTAGATCGTCGACGCCGACACTCCGGACGCCCGCGCGATCGACTCGATGGTCGTCGCGTCGAACCCCTGTCCCTCGAAGAGGTCGATCGCCGCCGCCTGGACGTCGCGCATCGCTCGGATTCGGTTGCGTCGCCGCAGCGACGACGTGCGATCCGGCATGGAGCCCCTCCCGCTCGACAACGAGTAGTGATAGTTACTCTCATTATGGCAGTACGATCCGTATGCTGCCGACAGTGAGCGACACTCCCGAGACGATCGCCGTTGCCGTGGCCGCGTTCTTCGCGTGGCCGAGCACGAGCGAAGAGAGCTGAGCGGCGACCCCGTGGCGACTCGACAAACCGCCGGACCGGCCACGTCTTCCGAGCGCCATCGGCTGGTCGACGCGCTCCGTGGCGTCGCGCTTTGGGGCATCCTCGTCGTGAACATCGGGTTCATCGTGCAGTCGCCCGACACCGGGTGGGCCGACTTCACGAGCGGCGCCGACATCGCAGGCCGCTGGCTGATCGCGACGATCGCCCAGCTGAAGTTCTACCTGCTGTTCTCGTTCCTGTTCGGCTACGGCCTGTCGGTCCAGCTGCGCAGGGCGGCCGAGCGCGGGGGCAACCTGCGACCGCGCTACTTCCGGCGGATGGTCGGCCTGCTGATCCTCGGAGTCCTCCACGGGATCCTGTTCTTCCCGGGCGACATCCTCTTCATCTACGGCGTGGTCGGGGCAATCGCGTTCTCGATGCGTCGGTGGTCGGACCGGCGGCTGCTGCAGTGGGCCGTCGGGGTGTACGCGGCGGCGACCGTGGTGTGGCTGGCCCTGGCCGGCCTGACCGCGCTCGAGGGTGACCCGGGAACAACCATGGCGTCGCCGGAGCAGATCACGGCGTTCACCTCCGGGAGCTTCCTCGACGTCGTCCAGCAGCACGCGGCCGACTGGCCCGGGACGCTCGTGGTGCTCGCGGCGACCCAGGGGCCGGCCGCCTTCGCGCTGTTCATCGTGGGCGTGGTCGTGGGACGGGGCGACCTGCTCTCGCGACCCGAGAACCACACCCGGTCGCTGCGGCGGGTGCTGATGATCTGGGGGCCGATCGGACTGGCGGGCAGCGCCCTCGCCGCCAGCCTCCAGGTCGCCAACTCGGAGGAGTCGACGCTCGGCGTCCTATCCTTCGCGCTCCAGTACGGGTTCGCGCCGGCGCTCTCGGCGGCGATGGTCGCGGCGCTCGCGCTCGGCCTCGGCTCGCGCCCGCCACGCTGGTCGCGGATCCTGGAGTCCGGCGGCCGCATGTCGCTGAGCGTCTACCTGCTCGAGTCGGTCGTGGTGACGACGCTCGCCTACGGCTACGGGTTCGGGCTGTTCGGCGAGGTCGCGCCGTGGGGAGGCATCGGGCTGAGCATCGCCATCTGGTTGGGGCTGTCGCTCTTCGCCATGGCCTGGATGGCCTGGGCGCGCTTCGGTCCGTTCGAGTGGGTTCTGCGGTCGTGGACGTACCTGCGCCTCCAGCCGCTGCGGCAGTGAGGGTCGCTCGCCCGCGCAACCTCGATCCCGCGAGGGCCACGCCCGGACGATCACCGGCTCTCTCGCGCCCGCGTGTGAGCCTCCTCGGGTGGCGGCAGCATCGCGTGGCCGTGGGGCGCCGGATCCCGGTGGGATGTGCGCCAGCGGGTCAGCACCAGCATCGCGACGGTACAGACCACCAGGAGCCCGGCGGTGAGGCGGAGCGTGGTGGCCATCCCCGCCGTGAAGGCCTCACCGGCCGCGGCGATCACCTCGTTCGCCTCGAGCGGGGTGAGGAGGTCGATCTGAGCGCGCGCCTCGGGTGAGCCGGACAGGAGCGCGTCGATGTCACGCTGCTCGGTCGGCGACAGCTCACGGCCCTGGGCGGCCGTGATCTCGGAGAGCCGGCTCCGCTCTCGCAGCAGGAGCACGGCGCCGGCCACCGCGACGCCGAGGGCGCCCCCGACGTAAGCCATCGTCGATCGGATGCCCGACGCGGCGCCGATCTTCGCCGTCGGCACCGCCCCGAGCGCGGCCGCGCTGATCGAGACCAGGCCGACGGCCATGCCCGCGCCGAAGACCGCGAAGCAGATGAACAGGAAGAGCTCCGGGCTGTCGGCGTCTGCGAACGACAGGGCCAGCAGGGAGCCCGCCAGCAGGGAGCCGCCGATCACCATCGGGATGACCGGCCCGATGCGGTTCACGATCCCGCCGACCTTGGGCGCGAGGGCCGCGAAGACGATGGCGAACGGGAGCAGACGGATGCCGGCCCCGAGCGCGGAGTCGCCGTGGATGTTCTGGAGGTAGAGCGCGGCGATGAACAGGAATACGTAGACCGCGTAGTAGGCCGCCAGCGCGAGGACGTTGGCGCCCAGGAACGGGAGGTTGCGCAGGAATATCCCGAGCTCGATCAGCGGAGCCGACACGCGGGACTCGACGACCAGGAACGCCGCGAGCGGGACGATCGATCCGATGATGAGGCCGATCGTGAGCGGTGACCCCCAGCCCCACGAGTCGGCCTGGATGAGTCCCAGCATCAGGACGAGCAGCCCGGTCGTCAGCAACGCGATGCCGGCGGTGTCGATGCGCCGCTCCGCCTCGGGGTCGACGGACTCCTCGAGCAGGCGCAGCGTCATGAACGCCGAGAACGCGACGATCGGGATGTTCAGGACGAAGACGGCGCGCCAGTCGAAGACCTCGATGAGCCCCCCGGCCAGCACCGGCGAGATCGCCATCGCGAATCCGCCGGTCGCGGCCCACGCCGCGACGCCCCTGCCGATCTGGTCGCGGGGGACCGCGGCGCTCGTCAGCGCGAGCGACAGCGAGTAGAGCGCCGCGCCGCCCACACCCTGCACGACCCGGCTGAGGATCAGCATCACGTCGTCGACCGAGACCGCACAGAGCGCGGATCCCAGCCCGAACACGACGAGACCCAGGAGGAAGACCCGGCGGCGCCCGAACAGATCGCCCATGCGGGCGACCGTGATCACCGTCACCGCGATGGCCAGGAAGTAGGCGGACAGGGTCCACTGGAGCGTCCCGAGCGAGGTGTCCAGATCGGCCTGGATGTTGGGCAGCGCGACGTTCACCGCGGTGGCGTCGCTGGCCACGACGAAGAGCCCGAGCAACGGTCCGGCCACGCGGATGATCAGCGGGTGCCGATCCCTCACCGACGCGACTCCTCTCGGTGGCACGGGCGCTCGGTCAGCGCGTGGGCGGGGTCCTCACTGAAGCGGCCGGCAGGGCCGAGCCGCTTGGTCACGAGCTGACCCTACATCCGGTGCGTACGCGCCAAGAGCGGCCGGTTCAGGCTCAGGCGTCGGCCGGCGCCGTCCCCGCGGCCCGCTCGAGCCCGTCGAGGACCAGGTCGAGGCCGACGGCGAACTCGTCGCCGAACGCATAGCCGGGCCGGAGCACCCGCCCCCGAACGAACCCGACGAGGTAGGGGTACTCGTCCTCGGGGAGCGAGCCGATGATCTCCTCCGCCAGCTCCTCCAGCTCCTCGGACGTCTCGAACGGCAGCGCGAGCTCCTGGAGGACGAACCCGTACACGTAGGCGTCGATCATCGCGACGGCGTGCCCGGCCGTCTCGAGTGAGAGCCCTCCCTCGATCAGGCAGCCGAGGACGGCGTCGTGGTGGCGCAGCGTGGCCCGCCCCGGCGAGCGCCGGGAGTCCATCAGCCCGATCGCCCACGGGTGGCGTCGCAGGGCCGCCCGCGCCGACCGGGCTCGGGTCCGCATGGCGCCGGGCCACGCATCTCCGGCCGCCGGGAGCTCGATCTCGCCGAAGACCGCGTCGACCATCTCGTCGAGCAGGGCCTCCTTGTTGGCGAGGTGGTGGTAGAGCGACATGGCCTCCACCCCGACCTCCTTCGCCACCGCGCGCATCGAGAGCGCGCCGATGCCGCGATCGTCGGCCAGCGAGACCGCCGCCTCGACGATGCGCTCGCGCGTCAGCGCGACCTGCGGCGCAGCTTTGGAATCGGGCACGCGCTCACTCCTTGACGACCTTACGTCGTAAGTCTACCCTCCGACGGACTGGACTTACAGTGTAAGGAGACTGAGGATGGCAACGGTGGCGAACACACCCGAGAGCTCGCACGGCGCGGACCGGCTCCCCGCCACCATGCGGGCGGTCGTCCAACGCGGATACGGCGGTACCGACCGCCTCCGAGTCGACGAGGTGCCGCTCCCGAGCCCCGGACCCGAGGAGGTACTCGTCCGGGTCGAGAGCGCCGGGATCGACCGGGGAACCGTCCATCTCATGACCGGCGAGCCCTACGTCATGCGCCTCATGGGGTTCGGGTTCCGCGGACCGAGGCAACCGGTCCCCGGCCTGGACCTCGCCGGCACGGTCGTGGAGGTCGGCGGTGACGTGACGCGGTTCGGCGTCGGCGACCAGGTGCTCGGCATCGGGAGCGGAACGCTCGCCGAGTACGCGTCGGCGCCTGCGCGCAAGCTCGCCCGGCGGCCGGCCCACCTCGGCCCCGAGGCCGCGTCCGTGGTCGCCGTCTCGGGCCTCACAGCACTCCAGGCGGTGCGCGACGTCGGGCGCGTCGAGCCGGGCCAGCGCGTGCTGGTCGTCGGGGCCTCGGGCGGTGTCGGGACCTTCGCGGTCCAGGTCGCGCGGGCGCTGGGGGCGTCGGTGACCGGCGTCGCGAGCGCCCAGAAGCTCGACCTCGTGCACCGGCTCGGAGCCGATCGCGCGATCGACTACGCGACCGAGGACTTCGCCGACGGCTCCGCCAGCTACGACCTGATCGTCGACACCGGGGGCAACTCGCGGCTCCGCCGGCTGCGGCGCGCGCTGACGCCCACGGGAACGCTCGTGATCGTCGGTGGCGAGAACGGAGGCCGCCTGATCGGAGGGGTCGACCGCCAGCTGCGCGCGCTCGCCCTGTCCCCCTTCGTCGGCCAGCGGCTGACATCACTCGTCTCCAAGGAGGATCAGGGGCTCGAGGACCTCGTCGGGCTGATCGAGGCGGGTGCCGTCACGCCGGCGCTCGAGCGCACGTTCTCGCTCGAGGAGGCGATCGCGGGGATTCGCCACCTGCAGCGCGGAGACGTCAGGGGCAAGGTGGCGATCCGCGTCGGGCC
This sequence comes from Thermoleophilia bacterium, assembly GCA_028285405.1. Taxonomy (GTDB): domain Bacteria; phylum Actinomycetota; class Thermoleophilia; order Miltoncostaeales; family Miltoncostaeaceae; genus JANQPH01. The sequence continues at coordinate 9,204 of JANQPH010000051.1, read as the reverse complement.
GCGGTGACCAACGAGGCGACGCCGCGCGATCAGGTCGGGTAGCGTTCCTCCCCCTCATCCCGGCACCGGGGGGTGACATGAAGCGTCGCTGGATCGTCGTCATGCTCGGCTTGCGCGGCCTGGCCACCGGCCACCGCAGCGAGCTCTCGACACACCGCAGTCAGGAGAGCGCGCGCATCGCCGCCCTCGAGGCGCTCGCCCGCCTGCGTGAGGGGCACGCCCCGCTTGGTCCCGATTACACGATCGTCGTCGAGCACGCGGGCGAGCAGTTCTTCGTCGACGGCGAGGACGGCTCCCCGGTCACCGACCCGTGGGCGCAGCGCGGACGCCCGGTGCGCGCCGATGGACCGGCCACGCTCGACGACCTCCTCGACGCCGACGGCGGCGGCGGTGAGGACGAGCCGGCACAGACGGAGGCGACCACGCCCGAGCCGGTCCCGGTCACGCCCGACTCAGCCACCGCGGAGGCGGAGGCCGAGGCGGCCCCGGATCGCGACGCGCCCGTGGCGGAGGCCCACCCGCCAACTGACGCTGGTGAGCCGGCGCAGGAGGAATCGCCCGTGCGGCGCCGTCGTCCACAGGAGGCGGACACTCCCGACGGCCCGGTCCCGGCCGACCTCCTCAGCAGGTGGGAGGAGAAGGCGGCCGCGTACGACGAGTGGGAAGCGCGCCAGGCCCAGACGGGCGACGACGACTAGCGGGCGGCGGCGTCCGCCGCCGCACAGCGCCGGTCAGTCGTAGAGGTGATCGGGAATGTCCCGATCCTTGCGACCCACGAGCGCCACGTAGTAGATCGGCTCGCCGTTGGTCGCGTTGCGGTGCCGGTAGCGCGTCTGGACGTGCACCCGCATGGTGCCGTCCTCGATCACCGTGGCGATCAGCTCCTGGAAGCCGGAGCGGTCCTCGCCCGACAAGAAGTCTTCCTTGATGTTGAACGCGACCCAGCCGCCGTCCTGGACCAGGTTGTAGGCGTTGGCGAACGCCGCGGGCGGAATGTCGCCGAACCCGAGGGCGGCGACGCACAGCAGGCCGTTCAGGTCCGCGTCGGCCAGAAGCGCCCGCTCGTCCGGGTCGAGCTCGGTCATGTCGGTGACCAGGTAGTCGGCGTAGACGTTCGGCCGGTCCCGCTCCGCCGCCTCGGCGGCCTCGGGGATGATGTCGACGCCGTAGACCTCCGACGCACCGAGCGCCATCAGCTCGGCGGCGACCATCCCGTTCCCGGCGCCGAGGTCGAGAACGCGCAGACCGCTCGTGCCGACCCCCGCCTCCTCGAGCTCACGGGCGAGCAGGCCGCACACCGTCGCCGGCGAGTTGCACTGCAGGATGTCGTAGAAGATCCGCTCGTAGAGGCCCTCGACCTCGTACAGCCGTCCGTAGTCGTGGAAGCGAACCTCCTGCCACTCCCCGTCGACCCGGGCCACACACCACTCCACGTCCTGCTCGAATCGCTCCGCGGGCGGCAACGCAACCGGCAGGCTCGATCTGGACAGGGACGACATCGGTTCCAGATCACGGATCGGCGTGTCGTCCATCGAGGTCGGTCCTTTCATCGAATGCGTTCCTCCAGCCGCCGGCCACCCGGCGGAGGTCCCGCCTACCGCGTCCCGATCGCCACCCTCATCGGCCGTCAGCGCCGCACGCAGCCGCGCTCCTGGTCCTGCTCAGCCGCCGGACCTCGGTGGTCCGAAAGGGCACGCGCCGGGCGACGCGGCCCGACGACTCTACTCGGCACCCCATGGCGGCGGAAGCCCGAACGGCTGCGGGATGGCGTGGCAGAACACCGAGGTTGCAGCGGGTGGTGCCGGCACCTACTCGGCGAGATCGGCTTGCGTGTGCGGCCCGGCACAGGATCGGCGTGGCTTTCGTCGCTCCAGGCACCCGCCGGTCCCCGGTCGGCCGAGTCTCACGATGTGAGACGAGGCCCCGGGCCCGCCCAGGAACACATCACGCCCGGCACCGCGGAAGCGGGCCGGGCGCGATGGACGCCGCAATCGGGTCAGGTGCGGAGGACGCCGCGCAGGCTCGGCTTGGTCGGCCGGTTGGCGAGGCTACGGAAGACCCTGAGCGAGGGCTTCGCCCTGAAGCTCTCGGTCCAGAGGCCGCCGGGCCAAGCGCTGTTGTTCTGCATGTTGAAGAAGATCACCATCGCGAACTGCGTCTGCCTGATGTTGATTCCGCGCTGGCGCATGTTCTGCTTGGCCTGGCGCTCCTCGCGCGGGATCACCGTGTTGATGATCTGCCGGTAGTAGCGGGCCTGCTGCGCGTTGGTGACCTTGGTCTTGCGGAACGGTGTCGAGGCGGTCGTGTAACCGGCCTCGGTGATGAAGATCGGCTTGTTCCTGAGGTTCCCGTACTTGGCCTTCTCCTGGATCCACAGGTTCATGTTGCTCCAGGTCGGGAAGACGTTGCCTCTGACCTGCTTGAGCGGCGCGGCGGCCGGGTAGACGTGCCCGGCGACGGCGTCGGCGTTCGCCCGAAACGCCTTGCTCCGATACAGGCGCTTGGTGAAGGGGAGGGCGCCCTGGTTGCCGTTGCCGCCGCTCGACCGCGGACCGAAGGTGCCGCCGATGTTCATCACCTTCGGGCGGATCCCCCGCTGCGCCTGGTCGGCCGCCTTGGCGCCGGCGACGAACATCTGCACGTAGGCCCCGACGTTCGTCCCCCTGCCCTTGCGGAAGAACGACTTGAGGTTGACCTCGTTCCCGTGCTCGATGTGCCGGGCTCGCGGCAGGCGGACGTTGCGGCCGTTCAACTCGACGGTCTGGCGCCCGTTGTACCGCTGCATCAGCGCGAAGATGAAGTCCGCGTAGTGCCGGGCGTTGGGCGCCCAGGGGATGTACTGCGTGCGGAAGTTGCCGAGCGGATTGATCGGGGCCTGCCGGCCCCCGTTCGTCCACGTCGGGTAGGAGTAGACCTGGAGGATCGCCTTGATGTTCCGCTTGCGGAGCTCGGTCATGATCGTGTCGATCCGAGTCCAGTCGTAGGCCGCCGAGTTGTGGTTCCTCGCCACCGAGCGGTTGTACCGGCGCGAGCCGGGCGCGGTCGGCCGGTTGGGCACGACCTCGTTCCAGAAGATGTCCACATGCGTGTACTTCGTCCGGGTCTGCTTCATCCGAGCGATGCGACCCGGCAGGTCGCCGACGGGCGCCGAGACGAACCGGTCGTCCTCGATGGCCGCGACAGGACGGGCGTCGGCGTTGCCGGGGGCAGCGACCAGGCCGGCGGCCGCCACTCCGCCGAGCGCGACGGCGACGGCGACTCCGCGCCCCGCGGTCCTCGCCCCGATCAGACTCCGAGTGCTCACACTCATCAGCTCGTCTCCTCCGCTCGCGACCGGCGAGGACGATAGTCCGAGGCCCGCCGTGTCGTCCAGTTCGTTGGTCGGTCCGTGCGTCTGCGGCCAGAAACACGCTGCCAGCCCGCTGTCCGCGACGCGATGGGGTTCTTGCTCATGCCTGGACAACGGCGGCCCGCCGGATTCATGACGGCCCCGCGGTGAGAACTTCGTAAACGCGAGGGTTGCATTCCGTGTACGCCCCGTCCTCTCGCCGAACGCTCGGCGTCTCTCGAAGGTAGGCCTGGGCACGGACGCCGGTCAGCGGCGCGCGGCGAAGAAGTCTCCGAGCTCCTTGGAGCATTCCTCGGCGAGCACTCCCCCGGTCACGTCGATCCGCACCGGCGCCCGTGGGTCGCGCAGCACCTGGGTGACGGATCCGGCCGCGCCCAGCTTCGGGTCGGCGGCCCCGAAGACCACCCGCTCGACCCGCGCCGCCAGGAGCGCTCCGGCGCACATCGGACACGGCTCGAGCGTGACGTGGACCTCACAACCCGGGAGCCGCCAGCCGCCGAGCGCGAGCGCCGCCGCGCGGACGGCCAGCACCTCGGCGTGCGCGGTCGGATCGGATCTCAGCTCGCGCTCGTTCCGGGCGGTCGCGATCACGCGTCCCGCCTTGCTCACGACGCAGCCGACCGGCACGTCGTCGTGTGTCGTCGCCTCCCGGCCGGCCTCCAGGGCCAGCCGCATCAGCCGGACGTCGTCAGGCCCGCCCGGCACTCATCTCACCGAGCTCGGCGCCGACCGCGACCAGCAGCGCTCCGAGCTCGGCGACCTGCTCCATCGGCGAGCCGCCCGAGACCGTGAACGACATCGAGCCCACCATCCGGTGTCCGTCGGCGGCGGTCACCTGCCACTCCGCCTCGTACGAACCGGGGGCGGAGCCCTGGATCGGGATGACGAGGCGGCGGGCATCCTCGGGGTCGATGCGGGCCGAGCCCGAGACGTCGGTGCCGGCGACGGTCACCGATGCGGCGTCGAGCCGGGCCGGTGGGGCCGACCACTCGACCACCACCGCGCTCGGGGTCCGCTCGACCGTCGCGCCGTCGGCGGGCGTGGTGCCCGTCACGTCCGTGTGCCCGAGCGCCACGGCCGGCAGGAGCACGGCCAGCAGCAGGAACGGGAGGGCAACGGGGGCCAGGATCCGGAACACGCCTCTCACGGTAGCGGCGCGGTCGCCGCATCAGACAGGGGTCGTCGGTCCCGAACCGGCGGGCCGCTAGAACGGGATCAGGACGAGCAGGAACGCGTAGCCGACCACGTAGATCCCGGTCAGCGCGAACAGGAACCCGCGCGGGAAGTCCCGGACCGTGAAGTCCGACGTGGCGAGGAACGCGAGCTTCACGAGCTCGCCGGCGAGCATCAGCCCGGCGAAGGCTCCGAGCAGCGGCTCGACGCCCCCGTTGATCTCGAGCGCGACCACCATGCACCAGTGACCCACGACCATGGCGACGACGAACCCGAGCGAGATCAGCTCCCGCTCGATCACGCGATCGAAGATCGCAAACGTCAGGCCGAGCGACAGCGCCGCCAGGATCCCCACCTGAGCGCCGCGGGCCGGCCCCGCCCAGTCGATCGGATCGCCGAGCGCGACGACGAGCGCCACGACACCGATCACGGCCGCGGCGAGCTTCAGCGCCGTCTCGGTCCAGCCGAGTGCGCCCCAATCGGCGACGTGCCAGCGACGGCCGACGGATCCCGTGCTCATCCCGACAGCCTCAGTCGCAGCCGGGCGCGGGCCCGACGATCCGACCGTGCCCGGCACCGGTCCCGCGCGGCGCTCGGCCCGGCCAGTCGATCTCCACCTCGGCCATCTCGCCGTTCGCGAGCGTGGCCCGGTAGCGCTCCCCACCGACGCGCTGGGATCGGATGACCGGCTGGTCGCAGCGCTCGGCCAGGGTGTTCTCGACCACGATCCGATCGGCCCGCGCCGCCGCCGTCGAGCGCTCGCCGGCGCCGAGGTCCTCGGGCCCCGGGCCGAGCCAGGCGGCCACGCCGACACCGAGCGCGAGCACCGCCCCACCCGCCACCAGCGCACGCCGGTAGCGAGCCGCGACCCGCGATCCCCCCCAGGGCGGGCGCGCCCGCCCCAGGTCGTGCGAGAACCGATCCCGCCTGCCCGGCGGCGTGAGGACGGCGACCGGCACGAGCGCGAGGAGGACGATGACGCCCGTCCGCGAGACCTCGACCGTCGCCAGTCCGGTCATGCGTAGCGGCAGCACGAGGACCGGCCAGAGCGGGACGATGGCGATCGCGATCGCAAGGCGCCGCAGGTGCCCCCACTGCTTCCAGGTGAGCCACGCCCGTCGCCACGGCGGCAGAGCGAGATACGCAGCGACCTGGTCCCGCCTCCACACCGCCGCCTGGCTGGCGCTCACGGGACGGCCGGCCGGCCCCAGGTCGCCCGCCGACTGCTCGGCGGCCTGCGCCTCGAGATCGCGCTGGCGTTCCAGCTGCCCGCGCGTGCGCTCCCGGGCCAAGCGGTCGCGACGGCGCGCCAGGAAGCCCGGGGTTCGGCTGGTCCGTCGCGCCACGCGCCAATCATTGCGCGTCCGGCGCGGCTGTCCAGTGGAGCCGCGGCCGCCAATGCGGCCGCGTGTCAGCCGAAGGTGGCCGCGTGCTCCCGGGCGACCTCCCCGGTGCGGGATCCGAGGCGCCACGCGCCGACCCCGTTGGCGAGGATCGCGGCGTTCTGTCGCTCCCGCGCGAGCGCCCAGTGGCAGGCCATCGCCGTCGAGCAGCCGACGCTCCCGGCCGGCGCGCTCGCGAGCCCGCCGATCACGAAGTGGAGCCGACCCGCATCACCACCACTGCGCCGCAGGTAGTCCGCAACGCGCGACGGGCCCAGCCGCCACGTCCGCGCGTTCAGCGGGGCCCCGTCGCCGTGGTACATCGCCAGCCAGACGCCACCCGCCCGCGCCAGGGCGGGCATGACTCCGCGCCACCCCGCTCGGACGTGTCGGGTCCCGGACTTGTTGAGCGTGAAGTGGGGGCCGTTGCCCGCGGCGATCGCCGTGGTGAAGGCGGGCGCGGCGAAGAAGTGGACTCGGCTCGCATAGCTGCCGCCCCAGGGCGCCGGCGTGTCGGCGAGGATCTTCATCGCGCGGGCCAGCCGCGAGCCGGGGTGGGCGGGCCCTGGCCTCGCGCTCGCTGGCGCGGGCCGCCGCACGATCCTCCACCCGCCCTTGGGTAGGCGCTGCACCCGGTGTTGGGCGGCGATGCGGAACGAGCGGCCGCCGATCCGGACCGTCTTCAGACGGACCCGTGGCCGCGGGTCGCGAAACTCGTTCCCGATCTCGTCGACCGCCACCGCGTGCACGGGCCGGCCGCCGCCCGCCGGCCGACGGTCGATCGCCGACTTGAGGAGGGCCGCCATACCGGCCGCGTCGCGCGCGAGCAGCTGGTAGGCGTTCACGCGAGGGACGAACCGGGAGCAGGTCTGACGATCCGCGGATCGCTCCTCGCGGTTGACGCGAAGGACATCGGCGGTGCAGTACCGCGACCCCGAGTCGGTGGCGAGCTGTCGGGCCGTGCTGTGCCCGTCGTAGACGATCGTGGTACGCGCCTGCGCGGCGACCGGGATCGTCACCAACAGCGCCGTCGTCGCAGCCAGAGTTCTCAGCACGGGGGCTCCACTCGCGTGTCGGGGGCACCACTACGCGAACGGCCGGGGAAGCTAGCGTCTCCTCCGGCCGGCGCCAACAACCACACCCGCCGGTTCCACGTGGCCATCACCTGCATCTCATGAAAGGCGCCGAAACCCTCTCCCCCGGGATCCAAGACCCGATCCCGCTGTCGATCGTGGACGCGTTCGCGGAGGGTCCGTTCACCGGCAACCCGGCCGGGGTCTGCCTCGTGGACGTGCCGGTGGACGAGGACTGGATGGGCCGCGTCGCCGCCGAGGTGGGTGCCTCCGAGACAGCCTTCGTGCTGCGCGAGGGCGACCGGTGGCTCCTGCGGTGGTTCACGCCGGAGGTCGAGGTCGACCTGTGCGGCCACGCGACGCTCGCCGCCGCCCATCTGCTCGCCCGACCGGGGGAGCGCATTCGGTTCGCCACGCGCTCGGGCGAGCTGTCGGCGACGCGGCGCGGGGACGGCCGGATCACGCTGGACTTCCCGCGACTCAACCTCGACGAGGTGGCTCCCGACCGGCGGGTCACGGACGCGCTCGGCCAGGAGCCAACGTGGCTCGGGCGGACCGGCGAGGACCTGGTCTGCGTCCTCGAGAGCCCGGAGGCGGTGGAGCGGGCGGCGCCCCGGCTCGACGCCATCGAGCAGCTCGCTCCGCGCGGGGTGGCGATCACGGCCCGTGGCGGTCGGGGGGCGGACATCACCTCGCGGTTCTTCGCCCCGGCCGCCGGCGTGCCCGAGGACCCGGTCACGGGCTCGGTGCACTGCGCCCTCGGGCCGATGTGGTGCGAGCTGCTCGGGCGCACCCGCCTGCAGGCGCGCCAAGCCTCGCGGCGCGGCGGCACGCTCGAGGTCGCGCTGGCGCCGAACGGACGGGTCGAGCTGACCGGCGCCGCGACGACCGTCGCCACAGGCGTGATCAGCGGACCGGCGGCCCTGCGCGGGACGAGCGCCGGCGGCTAGCCCTCGGCGGTGGGGCGGGCGCCGCCCCCGAACATCCGGCGGCCGGCGCCGATGGCCGCCCGCGGCGCCAGCACGAGCAGGAGGCCCGCGCAGACCGCGACCAGCCCGACCACCAGCCGAATGCCGGGCGTCTCGCCGAGGAGCGGCCAGGCCGTGAGCACCCCGATGACGGGGATCAGGAAGAACCAGGCCGACACCTCGCCGACCCGGCCGCCGCGCAGCGACAGATAGAAGAGTCCCAGCGGAGCCGCCGATCCCAGCGCGGCTAGCCCGATCACGAGGGCGATCTGACCGCCGCCGATCTCGGGGGCGTCCTGCTCGTAGACGCCGCTCCAGATCACGAGCAGGACGGCGCCGAAGAGCATCTGCCAGCCGGCGATGGCGATCGGCGACCCGCTGGCGCGCACCGAGCGGGCGGCCGTGATGGTCCCGATCGACCACGCGACCGCGCCTCCGACGATCAGCAGCGAGATCATCGACACCTCGGGCGGCCAGATGGCGCCGTCCCACACGATCACTCCGACCCCGATGAGTCCCGCAACAAGCCCGATCCACTGCGCGGGGACGAGGTGCTCGCGGAGCAGCAGCGCACCGAGCAGGGCAACGAAGAGCGGGTCGGTGTTCGAGAGCACCGCCGCGATCCCGGCGCCCTCCTCGGCGATCCCGATGAACGTGGCGCCATAGAACAGCGTCGTCTGCATCAGGCCGAGAAAAGCGATCTCGAGCGGTCGCATCCCGGGCCGCACACCCTGGCCGGTGACGGCCAGGACCGCCAGCAGGAGGATCCCGGCCAGCCCGAGGCGCGCCCCGGCCGCCAGCAGCGGCGGCCACGTCTCGGTCAGCCAGGCCGAGGGGACGTACGCGAATCCCCAGAAGACCATCGCCACCAGCGCGAGGACGTGGGGGTTCGCGCGCAGGTCGCCACCCGCCAGACCGCGCCCCGGTGCTGAGCCCGCCATCGCCCGATGGTATTGCGACAGCCGGCGAGACCGCGCCCGTGATGAGAAGATCGGTGGCGTGAGCGACCCGGCAGCCCTCGATCTGACCGCGCGCCCGCGGCGGAACCGCCGCTCGGCGGCCCTGCGCGCGCTTGCGCGCGAGACGACGCTTCGGGCCGACGAGCTGATCCAGCCGCTGTTCGTTCACGACGGCGCAGAAGACGAGCCGATCGGCGCGATGCCGGGCCAGGTCCGGCTCGGCCAGGACGGGCTCCTGCGGACGCTCGAGCGCGCCGAGGCCGCCGGGGTGCGCGCGGTTGCGCTCTTTCCGAAGATCCC
>JANQPH010000048.1 GCA_028285405.1 Thermoleophilia bacterium | reverse complement strand
CCCGAAGGGCGTCCCGGACGAGCCGATCCCGCTCGGCCAGCCCCTGCGCCGTGACCGCGAGCCGGCCCAGCCGGTCGCCCTCGTACGGATCGGCTCCGGCGAGGTAGAAGCAGATCTCGGCCCGCGCGCGCACGATCGCCGCCGGCAGCAGCCGCTCCACGGCGGCCAGGTAGACCTCGTCCGCGCTCCCGTTCGGCAGGTCGACCTCGACGTCGCCAGGCACCCGGCGGAACGGATAGTTGCCGCCCCCGTTCACCGCCATCGTGGTCGCCGCGCCGTCCTCGGCGAGCGCGGCGTGCGTACCGTCGCCCTGATGGACGTCGAGGTCGACGACCAGCGCCCGCTCGACCACTCCACGCTCGCGGGCGCGACGGATCGCGCAGACGACGTCGTTGAACAGGCAGAACCCCCGGCCCGACGACGGAAACGCGTGGTGGGTGCCACCGCCGAGGTTCGCCGCGACCCCCCGATCGAGGGCCTCGTCTGTGGCGTCGAGGGTCGCGCCGACCGATCGTCGGGCGCGCTCGACGAGCTCCACCGACCAGGGCAGCCCGAGCGCCGCGATCTCCCGGTCGCCGAGCTCCCCGGCGACGACGCGGCGCAGGTACTCACGCTCGTGCGCGAGCCGCAGCTCGTCGTCGCTCGCGGCCCTCGCCTCGCGAAGCTCGACGGTGCCGTCGGCTCCGAGCCGATCGCGCAGCATCCGGTACCGGCCGAGCGGGAACCGATGACCTTCGGGGAGCGGATAGGTGAAACGGTCGTGGTGGAGGGCGAGCACGAGGCGTCAACCGTAGCCCCGCGTCCTCGTGTCGTGCGCCTGGAGTGGGCCTCCGCCGTCCGCTTTCCGGCGTACCATGAGCTGTCCCGTGAAGGACGATCACCTCCTCGCCGACCTGACGGCCGAGCAGCGTGCGGCGGTCACGCACGAGCGCGGTCAGCTGCTCGTGATCGCCGGCGCCGGGGCCGGCAAGACCAGGGTGCTCTGCCGCCGGCTCGCGTGGCTCGTCGACCAGGGGACCCCGCCGGCCGAGCTGGTCGCCCTCACGTTCACCGCGAAGGCGGCGGAGGAGCTGCGCGAGCGGGCCGAGGAGCTGATCCAGGTCGCGCACGAGTCCCTGCGCGTGAGCACGTTCCACGCGTACGCCCGCGAGCTGCTTCGGGTGCAGGGGATCGAGCAGGGGCTCGCGCCCGCCCGCGAGCTCGTCGGGGAGGAGGAGCGAAAGCTCCTCCTGCTCGAGCGCCTCGACCAGCTGGACCTGCGGGCCTGGGACCTGCGCGGCGATCTGACCGGCCTCATCGACCGGTTCGTGCGGCGGATCGACCGCTGCAGGGACGAGCTGGTCGGCCCCGACGAGTTCCTGGCATGGGCCGAGGAGGCCAAGGCGACATCCGACTCGCGCAGCCAGCAGGTCCAGCGCGAGAAGGACGTCGAGTTCGCGCGCGTGTTCGTGGCCCACGACCGCTGGCTGGCCGAGGAGGGCCTCGAGGACTTCGGGGCCGCCATCGTCCGTGCGCTGGAGCTGCTTCGGGAGCACCCGGATCGGCTCGAGGCGGCCTCGGCGGCGGCGCGTCACATCCTGATCGACGAGTTCCAGGACACGAACCACGCGCAGGCTGAGCTGCTGGGGCTCCTCGGTGCGCGGGCCGACAGCATCGTCGCGGTCGGCGACGACGACCAGGGGATCTACCGGTTCCGCGGGGCCTCGACGAAGAACGTCGTCGACTTCCGGCGGCGCTTCCCGAACGCCGGCGAGATCCGCCTCGAGGCCAACTATCGCTCGAGCCAGGCGATCCTCGACTGCGCGGCCGCGGTCGTGGCGCCCGTGCCCGACCGGGCGCCGAAGAACCTGGTCGCGGTCGGCCCGGACGCGGCGGGTCCGTGGCCGGAGTTCTGGGTCGCGCAGGACGTCGAGGCCCAGGCCCGGGCCGTCGCCGGCAGGGCGCGCCGACTGGCCGAGGCCGGAACCCCGCTCGAGCAGCAGGCGGTGCTGATGCGCGCCGTGCGGACCGAGTCGCGGCCGATCGTCGACGTGCTGGAGCGCGCCGGCATCCCGCATCAGGTGCGGGGCGGAACCAGCCTCTTCGAGCGACGCGAGGTGCGGGCGGCGCTCGCGTGGTTGCGTGCGCTCACCCGGCTCGACGACGCGCAGGCGCACCTGCGGCTCGCCGCCGACGCGCCAGAGGTTCCGTGGGTCGAGGCGGCGCAGGCCGTGTCCGAGGCCAGCGCGGGCGGCGGCGCCACGAGGGCGCTCCGCGACGTCGCGCAGGCGCACGGCGACGAGACTCTTCCCGAGCTGCTCGACGAGCTGGGCCGGGCCGCGCAGCAGCTCGACCCGGTGGGGCTCGTCCGGGCGGTCCTGGACGTCGGTGGACTCCGCGCTGCCGCCGTCGCGGCGGGGGGCGCCGAGGGGGCGGCGCGCCTCGCCGGGCTGGCGGCGTTCGAGAAGCTGTCGCGCGACATCTGCCACCGGCGCCCCGGGATCGACGCGGCCGGCCTGGTCGACGTCCTCCAGGGCCTCGCCGATGCCGGCTTTCGCGGCGAGGCCGGCTCACCGGCCGAGGCCACCGGCCTGCAGGTCATGACCGTGCATCAGGCCAAGGGCCTCGAGTTCGACGCCGTCTACGTCGTCGGCCTCACGGCGGCGAGCTGGCCCGGCTCGGACCGCGGCACACCCGACATCCCCGACCAGCTCCTGCCCGAGGCCCTGCCACGGGGTCGGGAGGCGCACCAGGCCGAGGCCCGCCGGCTGGCCTACGTGGCGATGACGCGCGCCCGGCACACGCTGATCATGAGCTACCCCGAGCGGGCGCCGAGCGGTGCGCCCAACCGGCCGTCGGCGTACTACGACGAGGCGCGGACCGTCGCCGGGGACCCCGAGGTGCGCCGGGTGGGTCGCTCGGCTGCGGTGAGCCTGCTCGAGGCGGTCGGCGAGGCTCGGGCTCGGCACGAGGCGGCAAGCGCCGCGGCGGCCCGCGCGATCGCCGGAGGCGACGAGGCCGGCGCCGAGCAGGCGGCGGTCGCCGAGGCCGCGCAGGCGCTCGCGGTCGCCCGTGGGGCGGCGCTGGCGGGCGCGAAGGAGGCGCCGCCGGCACTCCCCGAGCCGGCTCCCGCTCGTGGCGTGCACGGGGTCACGCTCAGCCCGACGGACATCGAGCTGTACCGCACGTGTCCGCTGGCATACCGCTACTCGCGGATCGATCGCATCCCGGCGCCACCCTCGGCAGATCGGGCGATCGGCGTCGCCGCGCACTCTGCGCTCGAGGCGCACTACCGGCCGGGAGGGACCGGTGGGGACGGTGCCGCGTTGGTCGGCCGGTTCGAGCAGCGGCTCCCGGCGGCCGCGCGGGCCGGCGTCGACGCCGCCCGCGCCCAGCAGGCGCTCGAGCGGGCCCGCGAGTGGCTGCCCAAGTACCACGACCGGGTCGTGCGAACCCAGGTCCGGCCGGTGGCGGTCGAGCGGGCCTTCACGCTTCCGATCGGAAGCCACCGGGTGCGCGGCCGGATCGACCGGGTCGACGAGCATCCGGCGGGCGGGATCCAGCTCGTCGACTACAAGACGGGAAAGCCACCGGCAGAGAGCCAGCGCGAGGCCGACAACTTGGTCCTGCGCCTGTACCTGGCCGGGGCGCGCGACGCGTGGGGGATCTACGCGCGCGGGGCCACCCTCGAGTACGTCTTCGACGGGCGCACGACTCCGGTCAACCCCGACACGCAGGAGGTCGAGGAGGCGCTCACCGAGTCCGGGCGGATCGCCGACGGGATCGCGCGCGGTGACTTCGAGCCGACGCCGGGCTGGGCGTGCCGGTCGTGCGACTTCGCCGGGATGTGTCCGGCTCAGGAACGATGACCGTCTCCGAGGTCGCGGGGATGGACGAGGGAACCCCGGTGGAGGGTGTCTTCGCAGTCCGGCGCAAGGAGCGCAGGCTGTCGCGCGCCGGCAGCCCCTACCTGTCCCTGACGCTCGCCGACCAGACGGGTGCGATGCGCGCGCTGGTCTTCGAGCAGCCGGACTTCTTCGCCGAGCGCTTCGACGAGGGCGACCGCATCCGGGTGACCGGTCGCGTGTCGGAGCGGTCCGGCCGGCGCGAGCTGCTGATCAACCACATCCGAAGCGCGGGCGAGGAGGTCGAGGCGGCCGCGCTTCTCCCCCGGAGTCACCGCGACCCGGAGGAGCTGTTCGGCTTCGTTCTGCATCTCGCGGATGAGGTGTCCGATCCGGGCCTGCGCCGGACGGTCGACACCCTCACCGGCGACGACGAGGTCGCCAGCGCGTGGAGGACGATGCCCTGCACGCAGACCGGGCATCACGCGTACATGGGCGGGCTCGTCGAGCACACGGTCGGCGTCGCCTCGCTCGCGCAGACGCTCTGCCAGTGGCATCCGCGACTCGATCCCGACCTGCTGCTCGTGGCTGCCCTGCTGCACGACATCGGCCTGACCCGGGCGTTCCGGCTCGGCGCGACCTTCGAGGAGACCCCTGAGGGCCGCATGCTCGGCCACCTGGCGATCGGGGCGGAGATCGTGGGGGCGGCCGCCGCCAAGGCACGCCTCGACGGCGAGCGCACGCTCGCGTTGCTCCACGCGATCGGCTGGCACCACGGGCCACCGCCGGGGCAGGGACCCGGCCAGGCCAGCGCCGAGGCGTTGGCCCTGTGGCGGATCAACAGCCTCGAGTCGGGCGTGAAGTCCCGCCTCGAGGGAGCGGGAACCGCCGCGGGTTAGCCGCCCGTCGGGAAGCTCTGCACCCGGATCGTGAGGCGGCCGGGCACCCCCTGCGATGCCCCACTCGACACGCTGGTGGCGGTGGCGGCGAGCGCGCCGATGGCGATTGCGGAGACGGCGGCGGCGCCGAGTCGGGCCTGTGTGCGCATGGTGTCCTCTCGCGTTCTCGGTTGTCGTCGTGTTTCGCGACCGCCTGGCGATCGCCTGCGGCGGCGCTATCTTCGACCGATGAACGGGACGCGCTCACTGATGGTCGACGGCGCCCTCGTCGACCCGGCCGACCGAACGCTCGTGCTCGACGACGGACTGGTCCGCGGCGACGGGGTCTTCGAGGGGCTGCGCCAGTACGACCGCGGCCTGCGCACTCTCGAGGCGCATCTCGACCGGCTCATGCGCTCCGCCGCGCAGGTGCGGCTCGACGTCGATCGGGAGCTGGTGAGCCGCGAGCTGCGCGAGTTCAGCGCGCTGACCGTCGAGCCGAACGCGGCCGTGCGGGTGATCGTCACGCGCGGCGGGCAGCGCGTCATCCGCGAGGAGCCGCTCCCCGACACCTCGACGCCGTGGCGGCTGGCTCCGGTCGAGCATCGCGTCACACCACTGCTCCACGAGGCGAAGACCCTCTCCTATGCGCCCAACATGCAGGCCGAGCGGCTGGCCCAGGAGGCGGGCGCGGACCACGCCATGCTGATCCGCGCCGACGACCGCGTCGTGCTCGAGGGGCCGACCTTCTCGATCGGCTGGATCGAGGGAGACGCGATCGTCTTTCCGCCGCTGGCGTCGGGTGTGCTGGACTCGATCACGCGCCGGCTCGTGCGCGAGGTCGCCGAAGGGGTCGTCGAGCGTGAGTGCACGCCCGAGGGGCTGGTCGGTGCCGAGGCGATGGCGTGCTTCTCGACGGTGGCCGAGTCGGTGGCCGTCTCGGAGGTCGTCGGCGTCGGCGCGTTCGACGCCGAGAGCAACCGTCTGGGCGAGCTGCGGAGGTCGCTGGCCGATCTCTGCCGAGCGAGCGCCGGCGCGCCGTCCGGCCCGGCGGGCTAGCCGAGATCGACCGGGCCGTCGGGGCCGTCCCGGCGCGCACTCGATGCCCGGGGTCATTCGGGAGGAGGACCCCCTCGTCCGCGTGGATGACGCACTCGCCCGAGCCGTGAAGTACGTTCGGCTTCGTGAGCAGGATCGGCCGCTTCGTCATGAGCCAGACGGTGCTCGACATCGCGCTCGCGCTCTTCATGTGCGCGATCGCCCTGACCCTGCAGTTCGGGCCGTCGATCACCGACAACGACGACTTCATCAACCCGAACGCGGGATCCGGCTTTCTGACGGCGTTCGCGACCCTCCCCTTGGCCGTGCGGCGCCGCTACCCGCTGGCCGTCCTGGTGGTCGTGTCGACCGCCGTGCTGATCTACTACTCGGTCGGCTTCGGTGGGGAAGTCGTGTCCATCGCCGTGCTGGTAGCGCTGTTCACGGTCGGCGCGCACTGCGCCCGCAAGGTGTCGACGATCGCGATGCTGATCGTCGTGGCGTTCTTCATGCTCGGGGTCTGGGCGGAGCGCGCGGCGGACCAGCCGGCCGACTACCTCGTGAACGCGTCGCTCGGCCTGATCGCGCTCCTGCTCGGGCAGGCCCTGCGCGAGAACCGCCTCCGCGCGACCGAGTTCGAGCAGCGCGCCGAGCGGGCCGAGCGCGAGCGGGAGCTGACGGCACAGAACCAGGTCGTCGAGGAGCGGCTGCGGATCGCCCGCGACCTGCACGACATCGTCGCGCACAGCCTCAGCGTCATCGTCGTCCAGGCGGGTGCCGCGCAGCGGGTGATGGATCCGAGCGACACCCCGGCGCGGGACGCCCTCGAGGCGATCGAGCGCACGAGTCGGCGCGCGCTCGGGGAGGTGCGCCAGGTCCTCGGCGGCCTGCGGGGCACCGACGACGAGCGGGCTCCGCAGCCCGGCACCGAGGAGCTCGGCGAGCTGGTGCAGGATTCCGAGAGCGCCGGCGTGCCGACCACCCTCGAGGTCATCGGCGAGCCCAGAGAGCTCCCCGGGGGGGTCGACCTCGCGCTCTTTCGGATCGTCCAGGAGGCGCTGACCAACGTGCGAAAGCACGCCGGGCCCGGTGCCAGCGCGACCGTGCGGCTCAGCTACTGGAGTGATCGTGTCGAGGTCGCGGTCGAGGACGACGGCCGGGGCGCGGCCGCCAACGGCGACGGCTCGGTGGGCGATGATGCCGGTCACGGCATCATCGGCATGCGAGAGCGTGCGGCGACGCTTGGCGGGCAGCTCAGCTCGGGGCCGAGGCTCGGTGGTGGCTACTCGACGCAGGCGGTGATCCCGACCGAGGAGAACGTGCCGTGAACCCGATCCGAGTCCTCCTCGTCGACGACCAGGAGCTCGTGCGCGCCGGCTTCTCGATGGTGCTGGACGCCCAGGAGGACATCAGCGTCGTCGGCCACGCGGCGAACGGACGCGAGGCGCTCGAGGCCGCGGCCTCGCTGAGGCCCGACGTGGTCGTGATGGACATCCGGATGCCCGAGATGGACGGCGTCGAGGCGACGCGCGCGCTCAGCCTCGAGACCGATCCACCCAAGGTGCTCGTGCTCACGACCTACGAGATCGACGAGTACATCTACGAGGCGCTGCGCGCCGGCGCGAGCGGGTTCCTGCTCAAGGACACGAACCTGGACGACTTCGTCGAGGCCATTCGGGTCGTCGCCGGCGGCGAGGCGCTGCTCGCGCCCTCGGTGACGCGCCGGCTGCTGTCGGAGTTCGCCGCGCGCAGGCGTCCGGAGGAGCCGGCGGCCGCCCCGCAGCTCGAGGAGCTGACCGAGCGTGAGACCGAGATCCTGAGGCTCGTCGCACGCGGTCTGTCGAACGCCGAGATCGCCGCGGAGCTGGTCGTCGGCGAGACGACGGTCAAGACGCATGTCTCGCGAGTGCTGAGGAAGCTGGACCTGCGGGATCGGGTGCAGGCCGTCGTCTTCGCGTACGAGCGCGGAGTCGTCGCGCCCGGATCCGAGGTCCCACCCGAGTAGGACGCCTCGACGGCGAGGTTCATCCGCTCGCCCGAGGCGGGATCGTCGGCTCGACCGACGCGAATCACCGCTCCCCGGGCGAGATTCCGTGACGTCACCACGTCCACGGAAGGGGATGTCGATGAGCACGCTGGAAGCACCCGAGGCCGAGCGAGCGACGCGAGTCGCGGCGCGCGCTCGGGGCGCAACGAAGATCTACGGCGGGGGAGCCGGTGAGGTGCGGGCGCTCGACGGAGTCGACGTCGACTTCGAGGCCGGGCGCTTCACGGCCATCATGGGCCCCTCCGGCTCGGGCAAGTCCACGCTGATGCACTGCCTCGCCGGCCTCGACGTCCTCACCGAGGGCGAGGCCTGGCTCGGCGACATCGAGCTGACGGGGCTGTCCGAGCGCGAGCGGACCAAGGTCCGCCGTGACCGGGTCGGGTTCGTCTTTCAGGCGTTCAACCTGATCCCGACGCTCACCGCCCGCGAGAACGTGGAGCTGCCGTCCCGGATCGCCCGGCGCCGGCCCGACAAGCAATGGACTCGCGAGGTGGTCGGCGCGCTCGGTTTGGCGGATCGCATGAGCCATCGCCCCACCGAGCTCTCCGGGGGCCAGCAGCAGCGCGTCGCGGTCGCGCGCGCCCTCGCCACGCGGCCCGAGGCGATCTTCGCCGACGAGCCGACCGGGGCGCTCGATTCTCGTTCGGGCGCCGCGCTGCTCGACTTCCTCCGCCGCGCGGTGCGCGAGATGGAGCAGACCGTCGTGATGGTCACCCACGACCCGAACGCGGCGTCGTACGCGGACCGCGTCGTGTTCCTCGGCGACGGGCGCATCGACGGAGAGATCGTCGGGCCGACCGCCGAGGCGGTCCTCGATCGCATGAAGACGATCGGCGGCCCGGCATGATGCGGGTCGCGCTTCGCAACCTCGCAGCGACGAAGCTGCGCTTTGCCCTCACCGCGCTCTCGATCGTGCTGGGGGTCGCGTTCGTGACCGGCTCGTTCGTCCTGGCGGACTCGCTGCGCGCGTCCGTGGACAAGATCTTCGACGATGCAGCTGGTGCGAACGATCTCGTGGTCCGATCCGTCGAGGGTCCGACCGGGGATCGACCGATATTCGCGCTCGACACCGTGGCCGAGGTCCAGGCTGTCGACGGTGTGAGCGACGCGGCTCCGAGGCTCGAGGGCGCCGGTGCGCTCCTGGTCGACGGGGACGCGACCGGCATCGGGATCTCGAACTGGGTCGACAATGAGGCGCTGTCGTCGTTCTCGCTGAGCGAGGGGCGCGGTCCGACGGACGCCGACGAGGTTGTCCTGACCAAGACGCTCGCCGGTGACGAGGGTCTCGAGGTCGGCGACGCCGTTGCCCTGCGCGGCGACGGGCCCGTCCGCGACTACGAGGTGGTCGGACTCTCGACCTTCTCCTCGGACGCCGACGACCTGCTGCCGTACGCCTTCATGACCCTGCCCGAGGCGCAGTCGACGCTGGATGTCGACGGCGTGTACGAGATCGGGGTCGCCCTCGAGGCCGGCGTCGATCCGGATGCCGCCACCGAAGCCCTGTCGGCCGAGCTGCCGGCCGGGCTCGAGGTCGTCGATGGCCAGGCCGCGATCGCCGCCGATCGTGAGCAGGTCCAGGACACGGTGAACGTGCTCGGAAACGCCCTGCTCGCGTTCGCGGTCGTCGCCGTCCTCGTCGGGTCCTTCATCGTCTTCAACACGTTCTCGATCACTTTCGCCCAGCGCCGGCGTCAGCTCGCGCTGCTTCGGGCCGTGGGCGCGCGCGCTGGTCAGATCCGACGGATGCTCATCGGTGAGGCCATGCTGGTCGGGCTCGTCGCCTCGGTGGTGGGCGTCGTCGCCGGCTTGGGTCTCGCGGTCGGGCTGGAGGAGCTGATCGGGCTCTTCGGTGATGAGATTCCGACCTCCGAGACTGTGCTCTCGATGCGAACCATCATCGTGGCGGTCGTCGTCGGGATGGGTGTCACGCTCGCCGCCGCCACCCTTCCGGCGCGGCGGGTCAGCAAGGTGGCACCGGTCGCGGCGCTCCGGGACGACGCGGGCTCGCCCCGGCGATCCGGCTGGCGCGGGACGGTTGTCGGGCTGGTGCTCGCGGCCCTCGGTGCCGGGGCGCTGTACGCCGCCGGCCCGGTGCCGGGCGCACGCACGTCGCTCATCCTGATCGGCGCGGGCTCGCTCGCGATCGTCGGTGCGGCGGCGTTCCTGGCTCCGACCCTCGTGCCCGTGGCCTCCCGGGTGCTCGGCGCGCCGCTGCGGTTCCTCGGCGTGCCGGGCCAGCTTGGTCGGGACAACACCGCCCGGGAGCCGAGGCGGACGGCTGCGACAGCCGCCGCGCTCATGATCGGCCTCGCGGTCGTCTCGGTCGCGGCCGTGTTCGCGGCGTCGGCCAAGGAGACGCTGACGAACCAGGTGGACAGCCGTCTGCTCGGCGACGTCATCATCTCGCCGGACGAGGACGGGTTCGAGGGACTCCCGGCGGGCGTGGACCAGCGCATCGCCGCGAACCCGGACGTGACCGCCGTCGGCGTCGCCAGCTTCTCGCAGTGGAGCGACGGCGAGAAGACGCGTGATCTGGTCTCCATCGACCCGGTCGCGTTCGCCGAGGTGTACGACGCGCCGGTCGCGGACGGAGCGGTGACGGACCTGGCGCCGGGCGGGGTCCTGCTCGACGAGGGTCTCGCCGACGATCTCGGTCTCGAGGTCGGTGACACGCTGCCGATGACCACGCCGGGCGGGCAGCTGCAGGCTCGGGTCGATGCGCTGATCGACGACCAGATCCTCGGAAACGCGGTCATCCACACCGCCGATCTGCCCCGGCTCGATCCTGACGCGGTGCCGGTGTTCATGGTCGCCGCGGGCCCGGAGGGGACCGACCCGGCGGTCCTGGCCGAGACGCTCGAGGCCGACGTCGGGGACTTCCCGGGGGTGCTGGTGCAGGACCGGGACGAGTTCGTCGCGGACCTGCGGGCCGAGGTCGACCAGGTGCTGAACCTGATCTACGCGCTGCTCGCCCTCACGGGCCTGATCGCGGTGATCGGGATCATCAACACCCTGTCGCTCTCGGTGCTCGAGCGCACCAGGGAGATCGGCCTCCTGCGGGCGGTCGGGCTCACCGGCCGTCAGGCGAAGCGGATGATCCGGGCCGAGTCGGTCCTGATCTCGCTCATCGGCGCGCTGCTGGGTCTCGCGCTCGGGACGGTCCTGGGTGTCGTGATCTCGAACGAGACGCCGATCATCGAGGTCGTCCAGATTCCGTGGGCGCAGCTGGGGCTCTTTGCCGCCATCGCTGCCCTGGCGGGGGTGCTGGCGGCCGTGTGGCCGGCGCGTCGGGCCGCCAAGCTCGACGTCCTGCGAGCGGTGACGGCCGACTAGGTGTCGGGGTGTGGGGGCTGCCAGGTGCAGCCCCCACACCGCGGCCGCATCACTCGGCGGTCCAGCCGACCTCGGGGAGGCTCAGGTTCCGAGGAGCTGCCCGGCCGGCACCGCCCGCAAGCCCTTGGCGCGAAGTCCCCGAAGCATCCCGGGCAGCGCCGCCGCGGTCAGCGGCTGGGCGTGGAGCACTACGATCGACCCGCGCCGCGCGCGGGAGACGACGTGGGACGTGACCGCGCCCGACGAGGACGCGAGGTAGTCGCTGGGGTCGATGTCCCACATCAGGATCGTTCGGTACCCGAGCTCGCCGGCCGCCGTCTGGAGCCCCGGGCTCAGCCGCCCGAACGGGGGCCGGTAGAACGGTGTGCTGCTCGTCCCGACCGCCCGGTCGACGATCACGTTGCGCCCCAGATCGGATCGGGCCTCGGACAGGCCGGTGCCCGTGCCCGTGCGGTGGCTGTACCCGTGGCTGCACAGGTCGATGACCCCGTCGGCGACGGCCAGAGCCATCTGCGCGCGCAGGGCCGAGCCCCAGCGTCCCGAGTAGACGCCGTTCAGGCAGAAGGTCGCGCCCATGTCGTAGTTGCGAAGCGTGGAGATGATGCTCGACATGGCCGACGGGTGGAGCCCGTCGTCGAAGGCGAGCGTGACCCAGGGCTTTCTCGTGGACGCCCTCCGCACGACCCGCGCCGGGCCGGGCGGCGGCGGGACCCTCAGCGTGACGGGTCGGCTCGTGCCGATGTTGCCGGCGGCGTCGCGAGCCTCGACGCGTACGACGAAGACCCCGGTGCGCCGCCCGGAGGCCATCGCCTTGGGCAGCCGGGGTGTCGAGACCGAGCGCGACCAGGCGCCGCGCAGGGCGCGTCCTCGGACCGGCGTCGCGAGGACCCTGACCTGGGCCGCCTTCGTCGCGTCGCGAACCGTGGCCGACAGCTTCGGGGTGGAGGGCGGCAGCGTCAGGTTGCGGGTGGCGACGCGCGCGGTCACCTTCGGCTTGCGCGAGTCCACCCGGATCACGATGGGGTCGACCGAGATCGGGGACCCCTCCTCGGGGAGCAGCCGCATCCGGTAGACGCCATCGGGGACTCGGGCCCCGGCCGACGATGGTCCGCGACGACCGTTCCAGCGGAGCCCGCGGGCCCCCGCGCCGAGCGCCTTGGGCGGGGTCAGCGCGATGACGGTCCCGCGGGCGTTCTTGACCTCGAGCTGCACGACGGCCGGCTGCTCGAGTGTGGTCCGCACGACCACGCCGCGCTTGGTGGGGTTGACGTCCGCCGTCGAGGCGACCGCCGGGAGCGTTGCGCCGACCAGGAGCGCGCTTGCGAAGACGCCCGCGATCCCGAGGCGGCGGACGAGGGGTGACGCAGGCGCTGCGAGGGGCGCAAGACTCACAGAAAGCCACGATATCGCCCTGTCCGGCCGTGGTCGGCAAGGCGTGTTTCGTCGCGCAACGGAGTCGCCGTCATCCGTCAACCGCGACGACGGGCACGGCCGTCGCTACACGTTGAAGCGGATCTGCATGACGTCGCCCTCTTGGACGACGTAGTCCTTGCCCTCCATGCGCACCGCCGCGACCTCGCGCGCCTTCGCGAAGGATCCGGCCTCGACGAGCTGGTCCCAGGGGACGACCTCCGCGCGGATGAAGCCCCGCTCCATGTCCGTGTGGATCTTCCCCGCCGCCCTGTCGGCGGTCGTGCCGCGCGTGATCGGCCAGGCGCGGGCTTCCGGCGGCGCGGAGCCCGTGAAGAACGTGAGCAGATCGAGCAGGCGGTAGCAGGCCTCCACCAGCGCCGGCGCGCCGCGGGTGTCGCCGAGCTCGAGCTCGGCGGCGAGCTCGCTCGCCTCCTGCGGATCGAGGCCGGCCAGCTCCAGCTCGATCCCGACGGGAAGGCTGAAGGCCTGCGCCTCGGACGCGGCGGCGTGCTCCTCGATTCCGGAGGGCACCGGGCCCGGCTCGTCCACGTTTGCGACGTACAGCATCGGCTTGGCGCTCAGGAGCCACATCTCGGAGGCCCGCGCCCGCGCCGACTCGGTCTCGGCCAGCCGTGCAGGGCGGCCGTCCTCGAGCGTGGCCGAGATCACCTCGAGGTCCGCCGCCTCGGACAACGCCTCGGCGTCCCCGCTCTTGGCCGACTTGGCGACCCGCTCGGCCCGGCGCTCGAGCTGAGCGGCGTCCGCCGCGATCAGCTCCAGCTCGACGGCCTCGGCGTCACCGAGCGGATCGAGTCGCTCGAGCGGATGCGGCACCTCGGCGTTGTCGAACGCGCGCAGGACGTGCACGAGCGCGTCGGTCTCGCGCAGCTGGCCGAGCGCGGCGCCGCCGATGCCCTCACCACGTCCGGCTCCGGCCGCGAGGCCGGCGATATCGACCATCTGGACCTGCGCCGGCACGCGCCTCGGTATGTCCTGGGCGTCGGCGATCGCGTCGAGCCGGGGATCCGGAACGTTCGCCGCGCCGCGCAGCGGCTCGCGGGTCGTGTACGCGTATGGGGCGACCTCGCCGTCGGCGCCGGTCAGCAGGTTGAAGAGCGCCGTCTTGCCCGAGTTGGCAAGGCCGACCAGACCGAGCTGCATCCGCCGTGCGGCTCAGGCGTCGCCGAAGCCGACGGCGCCGGGAGCCTCGCCGGGGGAGAGCCGTACGTAGATGAGCTTGGCGGCGTTCATGCGGTACTCGCCCTCGTCGCTCGCGGCGGTGAACCAGCCGTCACCGGCCTCGGCCGCCTCGGCCAGCCGCTCGACGTCCGAGTCGGGCACCGTCAGGCGCAATGCCGTTCCACCTTCGAACCCGAACTCGAGTCGCCGTCCCGCCATGCCTACCCCCGTCTCGATCCGCTCCGTCGAGCCCGCGCTCGACCCGGGCGATGATAGCCCGGGGCGGCGGACGAGCGGGATCCCGATGGGCTGCGTTCGGACTCCTCGAACAGGCGCGGTGCCAAGAGAGCGTCAGCCGCGGACGGTCTCGCGGGAGCCATCGGAGCGAACCTCGGTGATCTCCGCTGCTGCCGGAAGTTCCGCGCTCGACACGACCGGAGCAACCCCGCCGTCGGTCATGGGCACCGACCGGCCGTCGATCAGGAGCTCCGTCGTGCCGGCGGTCGTGAAGATCGCGCCCTCAACACGGCCGCCGGGTAGCTCCGAGTTCATGTAGCTCGGTCCCACGAGTTCTTCTCCCGGGTTGGCGCAGCCCACCTGGGCCTCGTTGTTGCTGTGGACGAGCACGAAGCACTGCGACACGCCCTTGCCGGGCTTGACGAGACCGGGAATCGAGGGCCCCCGAAGGAACTGCATCCCCTCGGCCGCGCCAAGGAACTCCAGCTTTGCCATCTGAACGGTGTCCGAGAGGTCGGGCAGCTGGCGTGTTCCATCACGTGTCTCGGTCTCGACGAGCTCCGGCGGAACGAAGTCTGGGCTGGCGACGACGCGCTCGCCATCTGCCGACTGCGTCTGGGCAACCGCGAAGGGGATACCGATCCCCGCCACGGCCGCGAGCGCCAGCACGGCGGCACCTCGTGTCTTCATCGTGACCCTCCCGTGGTTGCGGTGTCGTGTGAACGAGATCGCGACATCCCACGCAGCCGATATTCCACCCAACCGGTTGCGTGACGGGAAGTAACAGCGCACCGGTCGTGATGGGAACGGGTCCTCGACCTGCCAGAGTCTCAGCGCCGAGGCGAGGAGGGGACACCATGCGAACGACACACAGACGCATCGGCCTCACGCTCGCCGGCATCGGCACAGCGTCGCTGGCCGGCTTCGGGGCCTGGGCCGGGCTGGCCGGTCCCGGCGATGTCGCCGCCCGAGGTGCGGCCGCAGCTGAGCACTCGCAGGCCACAACCCAGAGCGATCGGGCCATCGCAGGTATCGAGCGCGCGTTCGCGGCGCGCTCGAGCGCGAGCTCGCCCAAGGTGCAGCCGGAGCTCGGAAGTCTCGTCTTCCCGACCGGCACGACCTACGGAGAGGCGCTGCTGGCCTTGGCCCTCGTGAACGCGGGGGTCACGGAAACGATCGACGCGAAGCTCGGCGGACCGCTTCCGGGCAATGCGGCGATTGGGCTTCCAGGGCCGAACTCGGAGGGCTTTCGCCTGAGTCTCGCGGCACCCGAGGGGTGGGACCCAGCCAACGGATATGCCCTGACCAACCCCCTGGCACTCCCCGTCGCACCGGCGGGCGCCGAGGGTGCCAGCCTTCGCGTGAGCACTGCCGGGCCGTGGCCCCACGGGGCGCGCATCCCTGTTCCGATCCTGCCCGAGTGCATGATCAGCCGGGACAGAACGCCGCCTGCCGAGGCATGCGATCGGAGCGCGGTCCCGTCGATCAGCAGCGAGGAGAGCGTGCCACTTCCGTAGCACTCTCACGCTCGGGTGGCGTGGGCCAGCGGCGACGCTGGCCCACGCCGCTCTCTGGCCGTCAGTCCTCGACGAGCTCCGTGAGGACGCCGCCGCCCGAGCGCGGGTGGACGAACGCGACCAGGTGACCACCCAGGCCGGGACGCGGCCGCTCGTCGATCAGCTCGGCACCGCGCTCGCTGAGCTCGCTGAGCGTCTCCGCGACATCGGCGACCGAGTAGGCGACGTGATGGAAGCCGGGGCCCCGGCTCTCGAGGAAACGCGCCACGCCGGACTCCGGATCCGTGGGCGCGATCAGCTCGACGCGGACGTCGCCGCGTCGCAGCATGGCCGCCTCGACCCGCTGGGCATCGAGGGTCTCGCGGATCTCGAGCTCGAGTCCCCACAGCGGGGCGAGCTCGTCGATCGCCGCGTCGAGGTCGTCCACGACGTGGGCGACGTGGTGCAGACGCCACCCCGGGTCCGGCGTGCTCACGTGACGAGCTCGAGCCGGGGGTTCGGGCGCTCGTCACGGCCGACCTTGGCGCAGGGCGCGCCGTCCACGCGCACGACGTCCGCGGTGAAGTCGTTCGAGCCGCGCAGCAGCGAGCTGCCCACGCCGTACGCGTCGACCGGGACGCCATCTCGCTCGAAGCGCGCGATCCGCTCGGAGTCGAACCCTCCCGAGACGACGATTCGGACCCGCCGATGCCCGGCCTCGTCCAGCGCTCGGCGCACCTTCCACACGAGCTCCGGGACGACCCCGATCGGGTGGAACCGGCCGAGCTCGTGCCAGAGCGAGCGGTCGACCATCGTCGCGCTCGTGTCGAGGCGAATCCCCCAGAGGGCCGGGCCGAGCCGGTCCGCGACCTCGAGCGCGGTCCGAACCGAGTCGTTCTCGAAGTCGACCAGCACGGTGACGTTGACCTCTCCCGCAAAGCGGTCGGCGAACGCCTCGGCGGCTTTGACCGTGTCGCCTCCGTAGGCGGCGATCAGGCCGTGCGGCACCGTGCCCATGCCCTTGCCGCCCCACCAGGACGCCTGCGCGTCGGTCGACACGCCGATCGCGCCGGCGACGTGGGCGGCCCACCCGTCGCCGGTCTGGACCTGCCAGTGATCGAACCGGGCCGGGAAGTAGAGGATCGGCTTGCCGCCGGCGGCCGCGACGACGTCTCGGACGTTCCGGCTGATGAGCGTGCGCCGCCCGAGCGCGCCGAGGTAGATCGTCTCGAGGTGGGCGAACAGCGCGTAGTCGCCCTCGATCGTCAGCACGGTCTCCCATGGATCGATCTCGTCACCGTCGTGGAGGGCCCGCACCTCGAGCTCGGGCCAGCCGTCGACCCATTCTCCGTCGGGGCCGGGGGCGCCGCTGCAGAGCCGAAGGACCGCGATGGCCTCGTCGATGCCGCCCAGAACGGACTCCTCGCGCTGGAAGACCTGCAGGACGACACGGGGCCGGTACTCGGCGGCGAGCAGGACCTCGCGCGTCAGCGTGAAGTAGGCGTCGCTGTAGTAGCCCTCGCGCATCTTCTGAACGGGGAGCTGGAATGTCTGGGCGGGCAGCCGAGCCCGCCGGCCCGTCGTCGCGCTCACGGCGCCGACAATAGCCCGCGCGTCACGGGAGTTCGCCTCGTCACTCGGAGTCCTCGGGGAGTCGGGCGGGGCGGGACGACCACAGCAGGCCGACTCCGAGCGCCGCCAGCGCGGCGATCACGATGGCGATCACCCCCAGCCAGATCGCGGCGCCGCTCGAGTCGTCACCCGACGAGGAGACCGCCGCCGAGGAGCCCTCGTCTCCCGGTGCCACCACCTCCACGCTCGCGGCGGGCCCGGGGTCGGTCGGGCCGGTCTCGACCGGGACGGCATCGGGGTCCTCCGGAGGTCCGGTCCACGGCTTGACCTGGCCGTCCGCGTACAGCTGGCGCGATGGCCAGACGGTGGTGCCGGTCTCGAAGGGCGTCCCGAGGAACGAGAAGTCCTCGAATCGCTCGACCCCGATGCGGCCGCCGCGATACTCGACCCCGACGATGCGACCGTCGTCCGAGCGGACGGGCTCGACGGACCAGCCGGGCGGAGGGTCCTTGAAGCTGAAGACCGTCACCTCGTCGGGGAAGTCGACGCTGACTCCGGTTGTGGCGACCTCCCGCTCGGTGGGGACGCGCACCGTGAACTCGACCGGCTCTTCGGCGACCACCTCGCGGGGGAGGACGTCGATGTGTGCTGCGGCCGGCGCCACGGCGAGGAGCGTGCCGGCGAACGCGAGCATGGCGACGAGCGGTCGGATCACCGAGAGGTCGCTGCCAGCCTGTTGCGCATCTCGACGAACAGTAGGGCCTACGCCCGCTCGGTCACGGCCAGCCGGCGCGAGAAGGCAGGTGGTCCCCCGGCATGGACCTCGATCGTCACCCCGCGGCCGTTCCCGTCCGGCTCGGGGCGAGCGCGCCGGATCCCGGCTGCCGAGGATCGGTCGCCACGATCACCGACGCCCGGGCGCTCATTCCTGGTCGGCTCGCAACCTGGGTCGGAGCAGGGTCTCGAGCGCCGCCTGGCCCACCACCAGGTCGCCCGGCGATGGCTCCTTCGTGACGAACCGGCGCTGGATCTGCCGACCCATTCCGTGGATCGCGCGTGCGGGGGTGCTGTTTGGGCGCTTCGTGGCGAACGCGAAGGCCTCGACCGCGACCCCGACCGCGGCGGCAGCCGCCAGCGTCCGCGTGATCGGCCCCGGCTTTCTCACGACCGACCTCACGCCGGCGTTCACCAGCGCGCCGGACAGGATCATCGGCACGACCAGGTTCGAGCCACAGCGATCGTGCTCCTTGGCGTGGTCCTCCGCCGCGTCGACGGCGTCGATGCCGCCGGCTTCGTAGGCCGCGATGCACTTGTGCTCGACGCCGTGCCACACGGCGACCTGCGAGCCGCGAAGGAGGATCAGGGCCGGGAGGACGCCGACCGCCGACCCAACCGCCTCCTGCGCCATGACCGACGGGACCTTGCGCCGGGCGATAGCGGCGACCAGGGCGCCGAGGAGCAGGATGATCAGACCGCGGCGGTCCTCCATCGCCAGCCGCGCCTGTGGCAGGCGTCGGCGCATGGCGGGAAGGATCGCGAGCGCCTCGGCGAGGCGGACGACGCCGCGCACGAGGGGGAGTCGGCCGAAGCGAC
Organism: Thermoleophilia bacterium; assembly: GCA_028285405.1. GTDB lineage: Bacteria > Actinomycetota > Thermoleophilia > Miltoncostaeales > Miltoncostaeaceae > JANQPH01. The sequence continues at coordinate 17,659 of JANQPH010000048.1, read as the reverse complement.
CGAGCTCCAGCTTGGGGGCGCGCCCGCTCGCCACCTGGAGGGTTCCCTCGCGATCGCGCACGGCCGCAGCCCACCGATCGTGATCGTGAACCAGGAGCCCGTTGGAGAGGGCCATCCCCCCGAGCCTCGGCTCGCCGTCGCGTCGTGGCCGATTCGGGCTCATGAGCTGACACCTGCCTGGTCGGGCGCATGCGCGGTTGCCTGCTCGGAGGGGTCATCGAGGCGCGCGGCGAGCCGCGTCGCGGCGGTCGCCAGCACCGCCGCGGCCACCGGCACCGTGCTGACGAGCGCGCGGCGACCGTCGATCGCGGCGCCCAGCAGCACGCCGCCGACGGTCAGCCCCCGGGCCAGCGAGACCCGGGACGCCTGGAGCGGACGATCACCGACGTCGGTGCGCGAGCGCAGCACGCCCGCGCGGGCCCCGACGAGGCCGGCGCCGGCGACCGCGGCCAGCCAGGCGCCGCCGGCCAGGCCGGGCGGCCGCGGACGCGGCACGGTGCGCGAGACGACGGCACCGACCGCCGCGGCGAGCAGCGTCGCCCCGGTCGCGATGTTCGTGCGGTCGCCGAGGCTGCGGTCCTGCTCGAGACCGACGCCGAGCGCAACGGCGAACGGCCACGAGGCGGGGCGTCCTCCCGCGAGGAGTCCCGCGCCGGCGACCTGCGCGGCATCGGCCGGTTGCAGCGGCGCGCCCACCGTTCCCGCCGCGAGCCGGGCCGCGAGCAGCGCCGGGAAGCTGGCGCCGAGCCCAGGGCGCCCGAACGCCCGTCCGGCGAGCGCGAGCGGCATCGCCAGGATGGCGCTCGACTGCTCGTCGGGATCGAGCTCGCGTCCGATCGCCCAGGCCATGAAGCACGCCTCGGCGCTCGCGACGGCCGCTCGGATCGGCTTCGGTCGGCGGGTCGCCAGATGCGCGGCCAGCGTGATCGCGCCCGCCGCCGCCGATCCGACGAGCACCGCCTTGTTCGACGGCACGTTCGGGTCGAGCGGCCGGCCGATCGCCGAGTTCCTGGCCAGCTGCAGGACGTCCTCCATCAGACCTTCTCGTGCTCGGGCACCCAGGTGCCGTCGTCGCGACGGGAGAGATCCTGGAAGAGGTCCGGCGCCTCGGCGACCGCCAGCTCGGCGACCTGATCGAAGATCAGCCGCAGCTCCTCCTCGGCCTCCGGCGCGGTCCGCATCGCGATCACGTGGCGAAGCGTGCGCACGTTCATCGTCACGATGATGTCGGTGCTGAGCCCGATCGGCGCCAGGCGCCGCAGCGCCGAGGTCACCTCCTTCTTCACCGAGAAGGGCACCCCGTCGTCGTCGATGCCGAGCTCGGTGGCCGCGCTCACCTGGAACTCCTCGAGCCGCTCGACCATCTCGATGCACTGGTTGCGGAGCGGCTCGAGCGCCGGGGGCACCCGAAAGCCGATGTCGGTCAGGCGGACGTACCGGAGGCTCTCCTGGCTGTATGCCGCGCCTGCCCGGTGGCGCACGATCTCGTGGGTCGCGACCCGGCTGACGTTGCGGAACGCGAACGAGAAGTTGGCGTGCTCGAGGACGCTGCCGTGCCCGCTCGCGAGCAGGTTGGCGAAGTACTCGGTCGAGTCCGTCCGGATCCGGCTGACGTTCGGGTTGAGCCCCGGCTCCCAGCTGCGGTAGCAGGCCCTCCCGGCGAACTCGACCAGCAGCTCGGCGGCGGGCGGGCAGCCGCCGTCCTCGAGCTGGCGGTCGAGCCAGGACCGGCCGCCGACATCGTCGAGATACGCGGCCATCCCCGGCACGTCCACGGTGGGGCGCGCGATCAGGAAGACCGTTGGGCTCGTCTCGTGCAGGGTGCCCCCGTTCGTCTCGTCGGTGGACCGTGCCCCCGACAGCTGTCAGACGGTTCGGATGCTACCCGCGCCGGTGGCCGTCGCTACCAGCCCCACGTCCCTGGTCCGCCCTTGAACGGGCCCACGATCTCCGGCGTGATCCAGCCCCCGTAGAAGTCGCCGTCCTGGGCGTCGACCCGGTCGTCGTCGAGGAAGCACGCATCCATGAGCGCCGGGTAGACGGCGACCCACCCCGTGATCTCCTCGAACGCGCGGGTCGGCCGGGGATACGCCCACGCGCCCCGCTCGACTCGTCGGTCCCCTCCGGTGACGTCGAAGTACGCCGCGCGGCCCTTCCACTCGCAGTGGCTCGCTCCGGAGGTCGGGGTCAGCGCGCCCGGCCGGAACTCCTCGGGCGGGATGTAGTGCACCGGTGGGTGGCTGGTCTCGAGCACGCGGGCCGAGCGGGTCGTGTCGACGATCGTCTCGCCCCCCAGCACGATCCGGACTCGGCGCGGGCTGCGCTCCAGTCGCGGCGGTCGGGGGTAGTCCCAGACCGACTCCTGTCCCGGCTCGGGCTCGATCCGCCGGCGCCGGCTCATGTCGTTGCGCGCGTCGGTCCCACGGTGTCAGTGTGATCGGGCCGACGGGCCCGCGCGAGGGGGGTCGACGCCGTCTCGCGAGGCCGGTCGATTTGCGACGGTGCCGCGCGTCGTACTCGTGACCTGGAGTGAGCCCGAACTCGTGAGGAGGACCCCATGAAGTACCTGCTGGCCCTGATCGGCCCCGACTACGACAGCGACGACTTCACGCCGGAGCAGATGGCCGAGATCATGCCCCACTGGATGGCGTTCGAGGAGGAGATCAAGGCGTCAGGCGCCTACGTCGCAGGTGAGGCGCTCGAGTCGTCCAACCACGCCACGACCGTGCGGGTCGGCGACGGTGGCGAGCGGATGGTCACCGATGGTCCCTACGCGGAGACCAAGGAGAAGCTGGGCGGCTTCTACCTCATCGAGGCGGGGAGTCTCGACGAGGCCGTCGCGATCGCGAAGAAGGTGCCGCTGCCCGAAGGTGGCGTCGAGATCCGCCCGGTCGTGGACTTCACGGCGTTCACGTAGGGCGGCGACTCAGGCGCGCGTCGCGATCACGAACAGCTTCCTGAACGTGTAGGCGAATCCGTCCCGCTTGGCGGCCGCGACGAGGGCATCCCGGATGCGGGCCCAGACGTCCGGATCGTCGGGCGGCTCGGGGAAGACGTGGTCGCCGACGAGCCGCATCCGCTCCACGAGCCGCTCCGACGTCACGACCCGGCGCCGCTCCTCGATCCACCAGTCCCGCGCCTCGAGCCCCGAGTCGCCGAGCATTCCCAGGAGCGCGTCGGGCTCGATCGTGCGAGCCGATTCCACGGCTCGCCATTGCTCGGGCGCCGGCGGGTCGAGCGCCCGCACGACCTCGTGGAACTCCCGATCGGCACCGACCGCGGGCACGACCAAGCCGAGCCGGCCTCCCGGTGCGAGCAGACGCGCCGCCTCGCGGACCGCCGACGGGCGGTCGTCGACCCACTGCAGGACCATCGTCGCCACCGCGACATCGGCCTGGGCGTCGGGGAGCGGCACCGCGGTGATGGGTGCCTCGATCGCGCGCACCCGGGTGGCGCTCGAACGCGTGGCATCGCGATACCGATCCAGCATCTCGCGCGAGGCGTCGACTCCCACCACCTCGTGGGGCGACAGCAGGTCGATCGCCGCCAGCGAGGCGAATCCGGTCCCGCAGCCCAGGTCGAGCACCGTGTCGGTCGGACCGGCGGGGAGCGAGGCGACGAGCCGCCTGGCCGCGGCGGCGTTCACCGCCAGCGCCGAGGCGTAGGTCTCCGCCGCGAGGTCGTATGTCGCGACCGCGCCGGGAGCGTCGGCTGTCCGGTCGGCGGCCACGGGCCTCAGCCCGGGCGTCGCGCGACGACGAAGACCTTGTTGAAGCGGTACTCGAAGGCGCCACGGTCGGCGGCGCGGGCGCGAATCCCGTCCTCGGTTCGGCTCCACGCGTCCTCCAGCACGGCTGGCTCGTAGCCGGGGGTGCGCAGGAAGACGTGGGTGGCGACGGCCTTCATCCGGTCGATGAACTCGTCGGGCGTGACGCGGCGCACGCGCTCCTCCACCCACATGTCCTCGATCTCGAGCCCGACGTCCTCCACGACCCGCTCGAGCTCGGCCGGGTCGAGGATGTAGCGGCGCTCGGCGTCGAGCCACTCGCTGGGCGCAGGGGGATCGAGCTCACGAACGAGCTGGAAGAACTCCAGGTCGGCGCCCGCCGAGGGGGCGAGCACGGCGAAGACGCCACCCGGTCGCAGCGCCGCGGCCATCGACGTGGCGACGGCCCGGCGGTCCGGGAGCCAGTGGAACGCCATCGTCGAGATGGCGAGATCGACGCCGGCGGGCTCGAGGCGCATCTCCTCGGCGGGCACGTTCTGGAGCTCGACCTCGAGGTCGTCTCGGGTCGCGAGCTTGTCGCGAAGCTCGGCCAGCATGCCCTCGGCCGGGTCGACGCCGATGACCTTGCGCACGCCGGGAAATCGACCGAGCACCTCCGTGGTCGCCAGCCCGGTGCCGCACCCGACGTCGAGGATGCGCTCGTAGGCCTCGGTGGGCAGCGACGCCACGAGCCGGTGGGCGCCGCGCTGGTTGGCGGTCACCGAGCGGTCGTAGTCCGCCGAGGTCGTGCTGAACCCCCAGGCGGTGTGCGGCGTCAGCTCGGCCGGTGGCTCCTCGAAGGTGCCGCGCGCCGGCGCCCCGCCGGTGCTCACCCCGAGCCCTCCTCGAGCAGCCGGGCGGCGATCTCGCGCACGCGTCCACCGTCCGCCTGGCCGCGCAGGCGGGCCATCGCCGGCTTCATGACCTTCCCGATGTCGCGCTGCTCGGTCAGGCCCTCGGCCGCGATGATCTCGCGGACGACCGACTCGATCTGCGAGTCGTCGAGCTCGGCCGGCAGATACGACTCGATGACCGTCATCTCGGCGCGCTCCTTCTCGGCCAGCTCGTCGCGCCCACCCTGCTCGAACTGCTCGATGGACTCGCGGTGCTGCTTGACGAGCCGCTGGAGCACCGCGGTCTCGGTGGCCTCGTCGAGCTCGGGCGGGGCGTCCGGCGCCTTCATCGCGTCCAGCAGGGCCGCCCGCGCCCGGCGAATCGCCGCAAGCGTGGTCTTCTCGCCCGCGCGAAGCGCCGTCTTCATGTCCGCCTCGAGCCGATCCGAGAGCTCGCTCATCCCAACCTCCGTCAGTGACGGCTCGCGAGTGTACCCGTCCGCCGCCGTGCCTCTCGGGCACGGAACGGCGCCTCGAGCAGGGCAAATGCCGCGAGCGCGATCAGCGCTCCTCCGATGAGATACCACGGCCAGCTGCCCATCGCGTCGAGCGGGGTGCCGGCGCCGGGTGGCTCTCGCGTGTACATGTAGTTGCCGCCGGTCAGCACGCTCGCGGTGCCGGCGACGGTGAACAGGGCGATGGCCGCTCCGGCGGCCCACAGCGACGACAGCGGGCGCGGCACCATTCGGCGCCCGAGCGCCAGCTCGACCGCGGCGACGATGGCCAGCGAGTGCGCGAGCACGAAGACCCACCACCCGTCCTCCGGGAACGGCGTGCCGAGATCGGGCGTGAGCAGTGCGGCCAGGCCCCCGCTCAGCCCCCAGAACCACGCCAGCTCGAACGTGAGCTGGCGGCGCGTCAGCAGCGCGACGCCCGCAAGCAGTGCCGTCACCTCCGACGCGTGGAGGGGGAGGTCGATCCGGGAGGAGAAGCTGCCGTCGAGGAGGCCCCGGATCGGGTCGTAGGCGATGGTCGCGAACAGCACGAGCGCCATGGCGATCTCGACCGCTCGCCACACCCGTGCGCTCGGGCTGGAGCGCACCGCCCACCCGAGCGCGAAGGCGGCCACGACGGTGCATCCGAGGACGAGGAGGTGCTCTGTGTCGAAGGGCTCCATCCGTCACCCGCCGCCAGCTCCGGACGCTCAGAACGGACGCGCGTCGTCCGCGTCCTCCCCGGGATCCGACTCTCCGCGCAGGCGCCTGAGGCGTGCGGCGAGCTCGGCTTCGGGGCCCCGAGAGGATGCCGCAAAGAAGCGGGTGCCGGCCAGCTCGTCGGGGAGGAGGGACTCCGCGAGGACGCCGTCGGGGGACCCGTGCGGGTTTCGGTAGCCCTCGCCGTGCCCGAGGAAGCGGGCGTTCGCGGCGGAGGAGTCGCGCAGCGCGAGCGGCGGCCGGGCGGCGCCGTGCCGCTCGATGTGCGCCATGGCCGCGCCGATCGCCGCGTAGGCGGCGTTCGACTTCGGCGCGAGCGCGACGTACGCCGTCGCCTGGGCCAGGTTGATCCGCGCCTCGGGAAGCCCGACCAGCTCGACGGCATGCGCCGCGGCAACCGCGACCTGCAGGGCGGTCGGGTCGGCGTTGCCGACGTCCTCGCTCGCCTGCACGACGAGCCGGCGGGCGATGTAGCGAGGGTCCTCGCCGCTGGCGATCATTACCGCCAGGTAGTAGATCGCGGCATCCGGGTCGCTTCCTCGGAGCGACTTGATGTAGGCGCTGATCGTGTCGTAGTGGGCGCTTCCGTCGCGGTCGTACGGCAGCGTCTGGCCCCCGGCGCTGGTCTGTACCCGGTCGACGTCGATGGTCTCGCCGTCGGGGACTCCGGCGGCGGCGGCCTCCAGCTGGCTGAGCGCGACGCGCGCATCTCCGGCCGCACGGGCCACGATCGCGGCCAGCGCCTCCTCGCTCGCGCCCACCCGTCCGCCGAGGCCCGCCGGCTCGCTCAGCGCCCGCCGGAGCAGTGCGGTGACGTCCTCATCGGCGAGGCGCTCGAGGATCAGCAGGCGCATCCGCGAGAGCAGCGCCGAGTTGACCTCGTAGTACGGGTTCTCGGTGGTCGCGCCGATCAGGGTGATGAGCCCGTCCTCGACGGCCGGAAGCAGCGCGTCCTGCTGGGCCTTGTTGAAGCGGTGGATCTCGTCGAGGAAGAGCACGGTCTGCCCCCCCGCCGCCAGGCGATCGCGGGCCTGGCCCAGCACCGCGCGCACGTCCGCCAGGGTGGCCGAGACGGCCGACAGCTCCTCGAACGTCGACGACGTGGCGTTCGCGATCACCCGCGCGATCGTCGTCTTCCCGCTGCCGGGCGGTCCGAAGAGGATCATCGACGGCACCCGGTCGGCCTCGACGGCCTCCTTCAGCCAGCCGTCTTCGCCGAGCAGCGCTCCCTGCCCGACGACCTGGTCCAGCGCGGTCGGCCGCATGCGTGCGGCGAGCGGCTGGGCCGCCCGACCTTGCTGCTCGACCAGATCCGAGAAGAGATCGTCGATCAGGCGATCTTAGGGCCGGGGGCGGGCCACGTCCGGGCGGATCGGCGGCCGACGCTCGGTCACGGCCGGGCCGTCGAGACGCTCCGACGTCGTCGGCCGGGAACGGGTTCAATCACGGCATGGGCCTGGCGGGACCGGTTCGGGGGATCGACGTGATCGCGGCGCTTCGGGAGCTCGGCCCGGCGGACGCCGACCCGGACCTGCTCGAGGCCTGGCTCGATCCAGACGACATCTTCCACAGCCTGGCCGAGCTGGAGGGCGCCTGCCCACCGGAGCGCATCGGCCTCAGCGAGGGCGCCTACGCTGCGGTGTTCGCGCCACTGTTCGGGGAGTTCGAGTGACCACGGGCTTGCGGTGGGGTGGCCCGGTCGTGCCGCTCGCTCCGCGAAGGAGGTCGGTCAGGCCGGCGGATCTCCGAGCGGCGCGTCCGGATTGGCGCGCAGCCAGGCGATCTTCAGGTAGAGGTCCCGGTCCGGGATGTCGCCCGCGAGCGCGAACGTGCCCATGCAGAGCGGGCAGACCGTCGAGTCGGCAAAGCGCGGGACGCCGTCGGAATCGAGCGGGCCGATCGGCATCAGCACGAGGTCCCCGAGACAATCCTCGGTGGGGCACCGAACTCTCGCGTCCGGGTTGGCGAAGCTGCTCTTGGGAATGGCGCTCTCGGTCATGGGGAATGGCCCCGATCCTCGCACCTCATCGCCCCGAGCCACTACCTTACGGCGGGGTCCGGCGCCGAGGAAAAGGCGCTATACTCGGAACCTATTCCGGAATTCAGCGGGCTTCCGGGTCCGATCAATCTGGAGGGCAGGATGGCGCGCAGCTTCCAAGAGCTTCTCGCTGCTGCACGAGAGCGCATCCCCGAGGTGTCGGACGGCGAGCTGCAGGAGCGGGTCGACGGCGACGACGCACCCGTGATCATCGACGTGCGCGAGCAGCACGAGTGGGACGAGGGGCACGTGCCGGGCGCGATTCATGTGCCGCGCGGGCACCTCGAGAGCCGGATCGCCGGCGTCGCCGGCACCGGCGACGAGATCCTCCTGTCCTGCGCGTCCGGGAACCGCTCGCTGCTCGGCGCGGTCACGCTGGCCGAGATGGGGTTCGAGAACGTCTCGAGCCTGGCCGGTGGCTTCACGCGCTGGAAGCAGAACGGACATGACTACGACGTCCCGCGCACGCTGAGCCCGAGCCAGCGGTCGCGGTACGCCCGCCACATCTCGATCCCCGAGATCGGCGAGGAGGGCCAGGCCAAGCTGCTCGATTCCAAGGCGCTCCTGATCGGAGCCGGCGGGCTTGGATCGCCAGCGGCGCTCTACCTGGCCGCGGCCGGTGTCGGGACGATCGGGCTGGTCGACGACGACGTGGTCGATGCGTCGAACCTGCAGCGCCAGATCATTCACACCACGGATCGGGTCGGGACCCTGAAGGGCGAGTCGGCGAGGGAGTCGCTGACCGCGCTCAATCCCGACGTGACGGTGAACGTCCACCCGGAGCGGGTCACGAGCGACAACGTGCTCGACCTCATGGCCGACTACGACGTGGTCGTCGACGGTGCCGACAACTTCCCGACGCGCTATCTGCTCAGCGACGCGTCGCTGATGACGCGGACACCGCTCGTGCACGCGAGCATCCTCCGGTTCGAGGGCCACGCGTCGGTGTTCCTCCCGTACGAGGGCCCGTGCTACCGCTGCCTCTTCCCGGAGCCGCCGCCGCCCGACATGGCGCCGAGCTGTGGCGAGGCCGGCGTGCTCGGCGTCCTGTGCGGCGTGATGGGGACGATCCAGGCGAACGAGGCGATCAAGGTGCTGCTGGGGCTGGGCGACACCCTCTCCGGCCGGCTGCTGATCTACGACGCGCTCGGAATGACCTTCACCGAGCTCAAGGTCCGGCGCGACCCGGACTGCCCGGCCTGCGGACCCAACGCGGTCCTCGAGTTCCGGGACTACGAGGCGTGGTGCGCGGGCGGGACCGCCGCTCACGAGGAGCCTCGCGAGGCGGTCGCGGCTCGATGACCACCGTCCGGCTGCCACCGGTCCTCCGCCAGGCGGCGGGGGGCGCACGCGAGGTCGAGGTCGAGGGGGCCACCACCGTGGCCGAGGCGCTCGACGCCCTCTACGACCAGCACCCGACGCTGCGCGCGCAGATCCAGGCCGACGACGGGGGCCTGCACCGGTTCGTGAACGTCTACCTGAACGACGAGGACGTCCGGCTGCTCGGCTGGCTCGACACCGAGGTATCCGAGGGAGACACCCTGATGATCCTGCCCGCGATGGCTGGCGGGGCGATCGCCGCCCTGGCGGCGTGACGTGGGCTCCGTAGCGGCAGAGGGCCTTGCCCCGCCACCGGCGGTCGTCAACGACGACATCGTCGCGACGATCGGCAACACGCCGCTCGTCGAGCTCAGCAAGATCAGCCCGAATCCCGACGTCCGGATCCTCGCCAAGCTCGAGAGCCACAACCCGACGGGGTCGATCAAGGACCGGACGGCCAAGTCCCTGATCGATGACGCCGAGCGCCGCGGCCTGATCGCGCCGGGCGACACGATCATGGAGCCGACCTCGGGCAATACCGGCATCTCGCTCGCGATGATCTGTCGCGTTCGCGGGTACGAGCTGGTCGCGGTCATGCCCGAGAACGTCACCGAGGAGCGCCGGCAGCTGCTGACGCTGTACGGCGCCGAGATCGTCGAGAGCGAGGGCGAGTTCGGCTCGAACGGCGCCGTCGAGATGGCGAAACGCCTCTCCGCCGAGAACGGGCTGTTCATGCCCTTCCAGTACGGCAACCCGGCCAACCCGCGCGCGCACTACGAGGGCACCGCCGCCGAGATCGTGCGCGACTGCCCCGAGATCGACGTCTTCGTCGCCGGGCTCGGGACCGGCGGGACGCTGATGGGCTCCGCCCGCCGCCTGCGCGAGCACCGCCCGGACGTGCAGATCGTGGCGTGCGAGCCGAAGCAGGGCGACCCGGTGACCGGTCTGCGCAGCCTCGAGGACGGCTTCGTGCCGCCCATCCTCGACATCGGCCAGCTCGACCGGAAGCTGCTCGTCGACAACCGCGCGTCGATCGTGATGACGCGCCGGCTCGCCGAGGAGGAGGGGATCTTCGCCGGCGTCTCGAGCGGCGCGGTCATTCACATCTGCGCACAGATCGCGGGGCGAATGGACCACGGCACGATCGTCGGGATCGTCTGTGACGGCGGCTGGAAGTACCTGAGCGCGGGAGTCTGGACCGGAAGCCTCGACGAGGTCGAGGGAACGGTCGACAGCGGCATCTTCTGGTAGACCACCCGGCGTGGAGTTGGCACCCGAGCTCGCCGAGCAGATCGTCGCGCACGCCCGCGAGGCCTTTCCCAACGAGTGCTGCGGCATGATCGCCGGCGAGGGCGGGCGAGCGGTGCGGGTGCACCCGGCGACGAATGCCGAGGGCAGCCCCTTCATGTACGTGATGGATCCGAAGGAGCAGCTCGAGATCATGGACGGGATCGACGAGGCCGGCCACGACCTGCTCGCGATCTACCACTCGCACACGCGATCGGCCGCGTATCCCTCGCGTACCGATGTCGAGCTCGCCTTCTTTCCCAACACGCTCTACGTGATCGTGTCCATCGCCGACGATGACAACCCGGACATCCGGGCCTTCCACATCGACCGGACCAAGGAGCCGGAGGAGGCGATCACCGAGGAGCCGGTCGAGATCGGGGACGCCACGGCGTGACCCGTTCCACCCGCGCTCGCCGCGTGCTCCGCACCGGGCTGGTGGCGGTCGCGGCGGCGGCGATCATCGGGGTCGGCGCGGCGTGTGGGGGCTCGGACTCGGACTCCGAGTCGGACGCCACGACCGAGCAGACCACGACCGAGCGGACATCGACCGAGGCGGGGACCGAGGTGTCCCAGCGCGGGCGCGAGCTCGCGCTGCTGCTGCCGGCCGATGATGCGATCGCCGACCTCGGAGCGGGCAGCCTCACCGAGCTCGGCACCGCCGCCGAGCTCGTCGACCGGCTCTACTCGGAGGGCGACCCCGGCCGCGACGCCGCGGTCGAGCGATTCGAGGCGGGTGGGTACGACCTCGGCGTCCTGCGCGATCAGGTCAGGTTCGGGCCTGGTGAGGGGCCGCAGCTCGTTCGCTCCTACGTCGTCGGGTTCGCGACGCCGAGTGCCGCCCGGACCGAGGTGGGGGAGTCCATCGCGGAGGTCAGGCGCAGCTCTGCGGTGCCGAGCACCGACGTGGCCGTGCCCGACATCCCCGGTGCGGCGGCGATCCACCTCGAGGTCGACTCGGACGAGGGTCCGGCGGCCGACGTGCTGTTCGTGAGCTTCTCGGCCGGCCGGTTCCTCTACGGGATCCAGGTCTTCGGCGAGCAGGGTGGCGCGGTCGACGAGGGCGTGATCCTCCAGGCGGCCGAGGACGCCTACGAGAGGGCGCCGGGCTCGTAGCGACCTGCGTCACTCGGGTGATGCGCGCCGCAGTCCGCCCGCCGGAGGCGATCCGCCGCCGCGAAGCCATGTGCGCAGCCGGGCACTGAGCGATCCCATGTCCAGCGCCCGCTCGATGACCGTGACCGTGTCGTCGTCGCCGAGGCGGACGAGCCCGCCCCGGTCAGCCCGCGAGGTGATCAGCATGAACGGGGCGTCGGCGAGAGACGGCACGCGCCGCAGGCTCTCGGGCCGCACCCGCGCGTCCTCGTGGGCGAGCCGTCCGTCGACGATCGCCGCCTCCGGTTGGGACTCCACAGCGATCTGAACGGCCTGGTCCGGGTCGCCGGTCAGCACCGGAAGTGCGCCGAGCGCGAACACGCCGGTGCGCAGCCGCTCGCGAAGATCGCGATCGTCACTGACGATCAGCACCCGCGTGCGGTCCGACATGCACACCCCCCGGACGAGGGCGCCCGATTGCGCCACTCGCCGCTACATATCGGGTGTCGCGCCCGCGGAGTTGAGGGCGACCCCAGCCGCGGGCACGGTTTTCGGTACTTCTATTCGGAGTCGGCCGACTCGGTGTCGGCCTTCTTGGCCCGCGTGGTCCGCCGGCGCTTGGGTTTCTCCTCGGCCGGCGCCTCCTCGGTGGCCTCGGCCTCTGCGGCCGGAGCCTCCTCGGTCTCGGCCTTCTTGGCCCGCGTGGTCCGCCGGCGCTTGGGCTTCTCCTCGGCCGGCGCGTCGTCGGCCTGGGTCGTCGACCGGCGCCGAACCCGGCGGCTCTTGCTCGTCGCCTCAGCCGCCGCCGCGACCGGATCGACGGATGGCTCGGCCTCCGTCGACGGCTCGTCGGCCTTCGGCGCATCCTCCGACTCGGCCTGCGGGTCGTCGGCCGCATCCGATGCCGACGGCTCGGGCTCGGGCGGTGGGGCGGGGGCCGTGCTCGTCCGCCGACGCCTGCGCCGTGACGTGCTCTCGGCCTCGGCCTCCGGCTCGGAGCCCGCCTCGCTTGCGGCATCCGCGGTCTCGCTTGCGGCATCCGCGGTCTCGCTTGCGGCGGCCGGTTCCTCCGGCGGCGCGTCCTGCGCGTCGGCGGCCGGTGCCTCGGCAGGCTCCTCGCTCAGCTCGGTCAGATCGGCCGCGGTCGGCTCCGGGTCGGCCGTTGCGCCGCGCCGGCGGCGGCGCCGCGAGCTGCGCGACGGCGGCGAGTCGTCTCCGGAATCGGTCGCCTCGATCAGCTCGGTCTCGCCGTTCAGGTCCGGCGTGAGCATGATCATGTCCTCGTACGAGATCGGCTCGTCGACGGGCGGAAGCTCCGACTCGTCCGGCGGCTGCTCGTCGGTGACGACGTGCTCGAAGATCTCCGCGGCGTCGTCCTCGCGCTGGTCGTCCGAGACGTCCGTGTCCGTCGTGCCGCGGTCGTTGTCCGATCCCCGGCCCCCGCGCCTGCGGCGGCGGCGCCGGCGGCCGGAGGGCGGCGCGCCGTCGTCGGACTCCGAGCCCTCGCGCGCGGCGACCACCGCGCTGCCGTCGGCCAGCGACACCCGGTAGGTGCCCGACCTCGGATCCTTCTCGAGCTTGACGACCCCGTCGTCCGCCATCTTGTCGAGGAACTTGGTCAGCGTCCCGAACCCGAGCTCCTCGTAGTCGAACGCCGGGTCCTTGCGCCGCATCGTGTCGTTGACGTGGCTCGCCAGCGGGGTCTCGGATCCCTCGCGCGCGAGCGCGGACAGCGTCTCGCGCAGCAGCTCGACCGGGTCATGGCTCTCGGGCGTCCCGCGTCGCGGTGCGCTCGCCAGCGACTCGTAGTAGATGAACTCGTCGCAGTTGGCGACCAGCAGCTCGCTGGTCGCGTTCTTCAGCCCGACCCCGAGGACGCGCTTGTTCAGCTCGCGCAGCTTCCCGACGAGGGGCGTGAAGTCGCTGTCGCCGGAGACGATCGCGAAGTAGTCGACGTGCTGCCGGCTGTACGCGATCTCCATCGCGTCCACGGCCATCTGGATGTCCGCCCGGTTCTTGGCGCCTTCCTGCGCCGACGGCATCTCGATCAGGCCGAGGCCGAGGTTCTGGAGGTCGTGTCGGGCGTTGCGGTAGCGGCTCCAGTCCGCGTAGGCGCGTTTCACGATGACGCGCCCCTTGTCCGAGAGGCGGTTGAGGACCAGGCGCACGTCGAATTGGCGCCCTCGTCCCCCGCCCCTGGCCAGGTTCTCGTAGTCGATCAGGACTGCGAGCGAGCTCTCATGCTCGGCCACGTATGTATTCCTTCCGAAGAGTGATGACTGAGGCTCGCGTCGAGGGGCGTCGCGGGGGCCGCCACGGTGGCGGCGCTCACATCGACGATCGCTCATGCGCTCGCGCGAACCGGGGCCATGCTAACAGCGTCTCGCTCGGATCCGGTTTTTCGGTCGGCGGCGACGCGTCACAAGTAGAATCATGGTGAACGAACGAACCGGGCGCTCCGGGCAGCGGAGCGCGAAGCCTGCATCAGGGGAAGTTGATGACGACTCAGCAGCCGACGGCTGAAGGTGCCTCCACGGGGTCGGGGGCAGAGAGCCTCACCGTGGTCGACAACCGGACCGGGCAGTCCTACGAGCTCCCGATCACCGATGGAACGGTCCGCGCAACGGATCTGCGGCAGATCAAGACCGACCCCGATGACTTCGGGGTCATGACCTACGACCCCGCCTTCATGAACACGGCGGCATGCCGCAGCGAGGTCACCTTCCTCGATGGTGAGCGGGGGATCCTGCGGTACCGCGGCTACCCGATCGAGCAGCTCGCTGAGAACTCGAGCTTCCTCGAGGTGGCCTACCTGCTGCTCGAGGGCGAGCTTCCGTCGAAGGACGAGCTCGAGCAGTGGGAGCACGACATCACGCACCACACGTTCGTGCACGAGAACGTGCGCAGGCTGATGGAGGGCTTCCGCTACGACGCGCACCCGATGGGGATGCTCCAGGCCGGGGTCGCGGCGCTCTCCACCTTCTATCCGGAGTCGAAGGAGATCGACGACCCCGAGAACCGCCGCCGGCAGATCATCCGGCTCATCGCGAAGATGCCGACGCTCGGCGCCTTCGGATACCGGCACTCGCAGGGGATGCCGTTCGTCTATCCGCGCAACGAGCTCAGCTACTCCGCCAACTTCCTGTCGATGCTCTTCGAGATCGGCGTCAAGGACTACACGCCGGATCCGCGGCTGGTGCGGGCGCTGGACGTGCTCTTCATCCTGCACGCCGACCACGAGCAGAACTGCTCGACGAGCTCGGTTCGCGCCGTCGGCTCGTCGCAGGCGGACCCCTACTCCTCGGTCTCGGCGGGGATCGGCGCTCTGTACGGCCCACTCCACGGTGGCGCCAACGAGGCGGTGCTGCAGATGCTCCGCCGGATCGAGAAGGTCGAGAACGTCCCGGACTTCCTCGAGGCCGTCAAGAACCGCAAGGAGCTCCTCATGGGCTTCGGGCACCGGGTCTACAAGAACTTCGACCCCCGGGCGACGATCATCAAGAAGGCCACCGACGAGGTCTTCGAGGTCACGGGCGTCAACCCGCTGCTGAAGATCGCGCTCGAGCTCGAGAAGCACGCGCTCGAGGAGGACTTCTTCGTCGAGCGCAAGCTCTACCCGAACGTCGACTTCTACTCCGGCCTCATCTACGAGGCGCTCGGCATGCCGACCGAGATGTTCACGGTCCTCTTCGCGATCGGCCGCACCCCCGGCTGGGTCGCTCAGTGGAACGAGATGCTGAACGACAAGGAGCAGAAGATCGCGCGCCCGCGCCAGGTGTACGTCGGCTCCGGCGAGCGCGACTACGTCCCGGTCGCGAGCCGCTAGGCGCGACCCACGCTCACCCGAGGTGGGGCCTCTCGTGCCCCACCTCGGCCAGCGCGAGCAGCAGTCGGTCGAGCTCCTCATCGGGGAGCCCCGACCAGAGCTGAGCGGCGACCTCCGCCCGGCCCGGAAGCGCGGCTGCGGCGATCCGCTCGCCCTCGGAGGTGAGCCTGGCTCGGACCATCCGCCGGTCGGTCGGGTGCGGTTGGCGCTCGACGAGTCCCTCGCGCTCGAGCCCGTCGACCAGCTTGGTCACGTTGGGCCGCGACACGCAGAGCTCCTCGCCGATGGTGTAGAGGCACGCCTGGCAGCCGTCCGCGCACCGCAGGACCTCGAGCAGCTGCAGCTTGGCGTCGCTCAGCCCGTAGCCGGCGGCATGCCGGTCGAGCGCGCGCGCCGCACGGGTCGCGGCGTCGGTCAGCGCCGAGGTCGCCGCGAGCGGGCGGCTGCGCCCCGCCGTCCCGGCCGAGACAGTTGCCTGGTTCACCATCTCGCCGGGAAGCGTAGTGGATCCCTGGCGCCGTGTCGTGCCGTAGCCCCGAGGCGTGGGGCGAACGACGCTAGAATCCAGACCATGGACGACTCACAAGATGACCTGCGGCGAGCGCTCCGCGAGGTGGCGGACGAGCTCGCGAAGAGCCTCGAGAGTGTCAAGGACGTCGCGCGGGGGATGGGTGAGGACCTCACCAAGACCGGCGGGCCGTTCGGCCCGAAGCCGCGCAAGCCGAAGCCTCCCGAGGAGCGGACTGCGGCGGACGACATCCGTGACCTCGCGGCACTGCGCGACGAGGGTCACATCAGCCAGGAGGAGTACGAGATCAAGAAGACCGAGCTGTTGGCCCGCCTGTGATGGCTGACGACACCACTTGGGCAGCGCTTTGCGAGGAGCTGCGCCCGCACGTGAGTCCCGAATGGCAGCGTCACGCCGACGAGCACGGCGATCAGCCGTGGGTGCGGCTGATCCTGCTCGTGGACGCGCACGCCTTTCTCTCGCAGCCGCGCATCGCCGAGAAGATCGGCATGACGATGGTCGACCTGGCAGACGAGCGCGAGGACGAGCGAGCCGGCTGGCAGGCCATCGTCGAGCGGGCCCAGCAGGACCGCAGCGAGCTCGTCACCAAGGTCGTCGACTCGGCCGAGGTGGTCCTGCCCGAGACCCTCACCCCCCTCTTCGCGCGCTCGATCGAGCCCTCTCGGGCGATCATGTAGGCGCGCCCGCCGCTCGGTGGGAACTCATCCGACGAACGAGGAACGGGAAGCCAATGCGCTTCCCGTGCTCCGCCAGTTGCTCTCCGCGCTTGCCGGTGCTGACGCCGGGGCCGTTCAGGGCGCGCTACGAGACGACGTGGTCGTCCTGACGGATGGTGGGCGAGAGGTGGGAGCCAAGCACGGCGCATACGCGCTGGCTGCGGTCGCGCGCGATGCGGCCGCGTGGGATCCGCCCCACCAGCACGGTGCCCACGCCCTGCTCACCTTCACGACGGCCGACGGTGATCGTCGCGGGATCGTGGTCGAGGCGCGCCGGGACGCGATCGTCTTCGCCGCGACGCTGAGCTCGTAGGGTCCCGCGCCGCCTAGTCGGCGGCGAGCCGGCGGAGCACGCGCGGCGCGTGGAGGCCGATCAGCGTTCCGCCGCGGGGTCGCGGCGCGGACAGCTGGATTCGCGCCACCGAGCCCTTGCGCATCTCGATGTCGCCGCCGCCGACCAGATCGGCGACGATCTGGGAGCAGTCGGGCTCGTGCCCGCACAAGAGAAGCTCGTCCGCCTCCGCCCGCTCGACGATCAGGTCGATCACGCGGTAGAGGCTCGCCCCCGGTCGCAGCCGCTCGTCCTCACGTGGACCGTCGACGCCGAGCGTGTCGGCGACGATCGTCGCGGTCTGGCGGCAACGGATCAGCGGGCTGGTGACGATCTCGGCGGGGTCCACGCCGAGCCGCGCGAGGCCGGCCGCCGCGGCGCGCATGCGCTTCTTTCCCTGTGCGGTCAGCTCCCGAGCCTCGTCGGGCTTCTTCGCCGGGTCCCGCGTCTCGGCGATTCCGTGCCGCATGATCGTGACGATCACGTTGCGACGCTATCAGCGAAGACCATGGCCTGGGGGATTCGTAACGTCCAGCCCCCTGCGTCGCAAGGAGGGCACAGAGCCCCGGCCCTTGGCGCCGACGACCTCTGGTCGTCGCCTCAGTCTCTCCGGGGCTGGTTGCCCGACGCGCAGGCCGCAGCGCTTTGCCCTGAGGGCAATCTGTCCGTCTGGTGATGCCCCATTGGGCGTGCCCTCAGGGTGA
>JANQPH010000046.1 GCA_028285405.1 Thermoleophilia bacterium | reverse complement strand
CGACGCGGCCGCGACGGAGGGGGCCGACTACGCCAGCGTGGGCCCGCTCTGGGCCACCCCGACGAAACCCGGACGGGAGCCGATCGGCCTGCGGCAGCTCCCCGACGCCGCCCGACGGGCGCGGCTGCCCTGGTTCGCCATCGGCGGCCTCGACATGGACAGCATCGGTCGCGCGGCGGCGCTCGGGGCCCGCCGGGCAGTGGTCGTACGGGCGATCGCCGACGCCGAGGACCCGGTCGCCGCCGCCGCCGACCTGCGGGCACGGCTCGTCGAGGGCACCGCCCGCGTCATGACCGTCGCGGGCTCGGACTCCGGCGGGGGCGCCGGGATCGAGGCGGACATCAAGGCGATCTCGCGCGCCGGCGGCTTTCCGACCTGTGCCATCACCGCGCTCACCGCGCAGAACACCCTCGGCGTGCACGACGTGATGCCGGTTCGCCTCGACATGATCGGCGCCCAGATCGCGGCGATCGCCTCGGACATCGGGGTCGATGGCGTGAAGACGGGGATGCTCGGCACGCCCGAGCTCGTCGAGGCCGTCGCGGGGGCGCTCCGGGACGAGCTGCCGGACGATCCGCCCGTCCCGATCGTCGTCGACACGGTCCTGCGTGCCGAGTCCGGCGCCTCGCTGATGGCGCCCGGTGGCGAGGATGCCCTGCGGGCCGAGCTCCTTCCGCTCGCGACGGTGATCACGCCGAATCTGATGGAGGCCCAAGCCCTGGCGGAGCGCCCCGGCGAGGACGACGCCGAGGCGCTCGCCCGGGCGCTCTGGGATCGGCACGGGTGCGCCGCGCTCGTGACCGGCGGCCACGGTCCGACCGGCGACGACGTGCTGCACGCGGACGGGGTGACGACCAGGATTCCGGGCGTGCGCCTCGCGCGGGCGACCAATCACGGATCGGGCTGCACCCACTCGGCGACGCTCGCGACGCTCCTGGCCAGGGGGCTCCCGCTCCCCGAGGCGGCCGCCGGCGCCAAGGCCGCGGCGACGGGGGCCGTTGCGGGCGGTCGACCGTTCGGCCGCGGCGCCGGACCGGTGGACGTCACGAACCAGCCCACTCGCGAGACGGAGGACCACACCGGATGAGCACCGGCGAGCGCTTGCCGCACGACGACCTGTGGGACGCCATCGATCCCGTCTACCAGCGGATCCTCGAGCATCCGTTCATCGAGCGGCTGGCGGACGGGACGCTGCCCGAGGCGGCGTTTCGCCACTATCTCGTCCAGGACAGCCTCTTCCTCGACGACTACGCCCGCTCGCTCGCCCTCGCCGCCGCCCGGGCGCCGGACACGGCGACGCTCCGGATGTTCGCCGGCCACGCATCCGAGGCGATCGACGCCGAGCGGCAGATGCAGGATCGCCTCCTGAGCGAGCTGGGCGTAGGTGCCGAGCAGATGGCGGCGACGCCCAGAAGCCCGACGACGCTGGGGTATGGCGCCTATCTGGTCAAGAGCGCAGCCCTGCTCGACCGGCACGTGGCGCTGGCGGCGATCCTTCCCTGCTACTGGATCTACTGGGAGGTCGGCACCCGCCTCGCAGAGCGTGGCTCGCCGAACCCCCGCTATCGAGAGTGGATGGCGACCTACACGGACCCGGGCTTCGAGCACGCGGTGGCAGGGTGCATCGCCGCGACCGATGCCGCGCTCGAGGAGGGCTCGACCGGCGCGCTGCATGAGGCGCAACAGCACGCTCTGACCGCCGCGCGCTTCGAGTGGATGTTCTGGGACGCGGCGTATCGCGGCGAGACCTGGCCGGTCTAGCGCCGGCACCGTCGCCGTCGCCGATCTCAGTACGATCGATTCCGTGGACATCACCCTGGACGAGTTCGAGGTGCTGGTCGTCGAGGCCATGGACGGCGTGCCCGAGCCGTTCGCGTCGGCAATGCACGAGGTCGCGGTCGTGATCGAGGAGCGCGCACCGGCGCACATGGGAACCCTGTTCGGGCTGTACCAGGGCGTCCCGCTCACGCACGGCTCGAACCCGTCCGGCTTCCTGCCTCCGCAGATCTCGATCTACGTGCACCCGATGGTCGACGTGTGCCACACCCGCGAGGACCTGGTCGAGCAGGTCAGGATCACGGTCCTGCACGAGCTCGGCCACCACCTGGGGATGGACGAGGACCAGCTCGAGGAGCTCGGATATGGCTGAGCCCCCGCCTCCGTCAGGCGCGAGCCTCGGCGAGGAGGCCGACATCGCGGCATTCGTCTACCTTGCCCTGCCAACCACCGAGCGGCGCGCCGGTCGCCCCGACTCAGACACCGTCGAATGGAGGTCCACGTGACCGACAGCGAAGGCAGCGCCCCGCAGGGCATCGGCGACGAGGTGCGTCGGCGCGTCCAGGAGCGGGTCGAGAGCGAAGGCGTCAGCCAGGCCGAGGCGATTCGCCAGGTCGCGCGAGAGATGGGCCGCGGCGAGCCGGCGACCGCCTCCGCGTTCTACGGCGCGCTCAGGCGTCAGCGCTCAAAGACGCGAGATCGCTCGCGCCGTCAGGAGCGACCAAGCCAGCGCCACAGCCAGCTCTACTCGGAGATGCTGCCGCTCGTCGAGGCGGGAGCGTCGGCCGAGCAGGCCGCGCGGCGCTTCGGCGCCGAGGAGGACGTCGAGGCGATCGCCGAAGGCTTCGAGGAGTGGCGGGCGGGCGAGCAGGCCGATCTCGTCCTGCCGGACCTGCCGCCCAAGAGCCCGCTCGAGCGTCAGCTCGCCGCCGCCGAGGCTCGCATCGTGACCCTCGAGGCGGCGAACCGGATCCTCATGCGCGACCTCGAGCATGCCCGGCGCACGCTGCGTCGAATCCGGGCCAACGTCGACGCAGCGCTCGAGCCGGGACAGCTCGAACAGTGAGCTGAACCCGAGAACGACCGATGTCGTGCATCGGTCGGTCGCAGGTGTTCAGCGAGAGGACGCAGCGGGGCCCGGATGGCCCCGACCGTCCGGTTCGCACAGTGAGCTGAACCTGAGAACGACCGGTGCCGTGCATCGGTCGGTCGCAGGTGTTCAGCGAGAGGACGCATGCCGGGTCTGGATGACCCGGACCGTCCGGTTCACTGTGAGCTGAACGACTCTCCCTTTGGCCCGACTACGCGGGCCGGGCGGGTGCCTCCTCGAGACCCGAGATCTCGAGGCTCGCCTCTCCCCCGTATCGCTTGTTCAGCTGGATGATCACCGCGGTCATCCCCTCGATGATCAGGGCGTTCGCGAGCGGGCCTGCGTCCAGCGCGCGGGTCCCGGGAATCGAGTTGGTCAGCTCGATGACGGCCTGCCGTGCCTCCTTGGACTTGCCGCAGACGAGCACGTCCGCCCCGAGCGACTCCTGATTCTGGAGCGCGGCGGCGGGCAGGTTGTTGTACGCGACGACCACCTTCGCCTCGGGGGCCAGCTCCTGGATGTGGTGGGCACACGAGCCGTGGGGGACGTCCTGCTCGGCGATCGCGCCCGACTTGCCGAAGCGCAGCGCGTTCGCGACGGACACCACGACCTTGCCGGCCAGGGCATCGGCCATCGGCGGGATGGTCGCCTCGATCCCCTCGTGGGGAATCGACACGATGGCCATCTCGGCGCCATTGGCCGCCTCGACGTTCTCCAGCGGGATGAAGTTCCCGCTCGGGAGGGCCTCCTTGAGGCCGGCCGCCGCGCTGTCGGCACGCTCCTGGCTGCGGGATCCCACCAGGATCTCGTGGCCGGCAGCGGCGAAGTTGATGGCAAGCCCTCGGCCCAAGTCGCCGGTCCCGCCGAAGATCGCGATCTTCATCGAACTCCTCATTGTCGTCAGTCACGCTCGTGGCCGCTCGTGGCCACAGGGCCCGTCACGTGCCCCACGACGTCACGACGGGGCAGCGGCGAAACGCTACCGGGCGGACGGTCAGCTGTCGTCGCCCACCCGTCTCCGCGCGGCTGCGAGCGTGTTGACGAGGAGGTACGCACGGGTCATCGGTCCGACGCCCCCCGGGACCGGGGTGATCGCTCCGGCGCGCTCGCTGGCCTCGTCGAACGCGACGTCCCCCTTGAGGCCGTCGTCGGTGCGGTTCGTCCCGACGTCGATCACGGTGGCGCCTTCCTTCACCCAGTCCCCGCGCACCATCTCCGCGCGGCCGGCCGCGACGACCAGCACGTCCGCCTCGGCGGCGAGCGCGGGGAGGTCCTTCGTCCGGGAGTGCGCGACCGTGACGGTCGCGTTGGCGGCGATCAGCAGCAAGGCCATGGGCTTCCCGACGATCACGCTCCGTCCGATGACCACGGCGCGGGTGCCCTCCAGCGCGACGTCCGCCTCGCTGAGCAGGCGCATGACCCCGGCCGGGGTGCACGGCACGTGGGCCGGCTCACCACGCAGCAGCCTGCCCACGTTTCCCGGCGAGAAGCCGTCGACGTCCTTGACCGCCGCGATCTTGGCCGCGATCTGGGGCTCCTCGAGCGGCTCGGGCACCGGAAGCTGGACCAGGATGCCGTCCACCCCCGCGTCGGCGTCCAGCTCGTCTAGGAGCTGGTCGAGCTCCGCCTGGGAGGTCCCCGCGGGAAGCTGGATGCGGCGGGCCACCATCCCGCACGCCTCGGCATCCTCCTGCTTCATGCGCTGGTAGATCTCGGAGGCGGGATCGTCGCCGACCTGGATCCCCACCAGCCCGGGCGTCCGTCCGTGCGCCTCGGCGAACGCGGCCACTCCGTCGGCCACCTCGCTTCGTACCGCCTCGGCGATCGCTTTGCCGTCGATGATCGTCGTCATTCGGCCTCCAGGCGTCGCATGGGTGCGGCGCCCGCCATCAGGCGCCGCTCGGAACCGTCGTTGGCGAATCTCACGCGCACCAGATCGCCCCGGCCCTCGACGCCGGTCACGATCCCCTCGCCGAAGGTGGCGTGGACGACCGCGTCCCCGGTCGCGAGCTGCAGGCCGGCGGCGCGCACCTGGTCGCGTCCCGCGCGCCCGGCGGCAAGACGGCTCGCCGCGGGCTCGGCGCGGCGCCCACCTTCGGGCACGGTGATCGCGTCCGTGGGCAGCTCCCCGAGGAAGCGCGACGGGATGCGGTAGTCGCGGCTGCCGTGGAGCGCGCGGGTCTCGGCGTACGAGACCACCAGACGCGATCGCGCGCGCGTCATCCCGACGTAGAACAGCCGCCGCTCCTCCTCCAGCGCCTCCGGGGTGTCGGAGCGCACGTGCGGGAAGATCATCTCCTCGAGTCCGGTGATCACGACCGTCTCGAACTCGAGCCCCTTCGCGTTGTGGATCGTCATCAGGGTGACCTGGCCGGTTGCCTCGTCGACGGTGTCGGCGTCGGACTCGAGGGCCACGCGCTCCAGGAACGCCGGCACCGGGCGCTCGTCGACCTCGGGCGCGTGCTCGGCGGCGACCGAGATGAGCTCCTCCAGGTTCTCCAGGCGCCCCTGCGCCTCGATGGTGCCCTCGGTCTCGAACGCCGCACGCAGGCCGGAGCGGTCGATGACGTGCTCCATGATGTGACCGAGCGGCGCTCCGGCCGCGTCCCGCTGACGGATCTCGCCGAGGAGCGCGCCCGCTTCCCGGAGCGCTGCGCGCGCGCCGGCCTTGATCCCGGGCACCTCGTCGGCGAGCGGCAGCAGCTCGGCGATCGATCGCTCGCTCGCCTCCGCGTGCTCGGCCAGGCGAGCGATCGCGCCGGGCCCGACCCCGCGCTTGGGCGCGCCCATCATCCGCGCCAGTGACACGGCGTCAGACGGGTTGGTCGCGACCCGCAGGTACGCCAGGACGTCGCGGATCTCGGACCGCTCGTAGAAGCGCGGCCCGCCGACCACCTGATACGGGATGTCGCGGCGGACGAGCTGATCCTCGATGACCCGGCTCTGCGCGTTGGTTCGGTAGAAGACCGCCACGTCCGACAGCCGCTCGCCGCGCTCGAGCGCCCCGTCCACCTCGGCCGCGACCAGGCGCGCCTCCTCGTGCTCGTCTCGGCATCCGGCGACGAGGATCGGGTCCCCGTCTCCGGCATCGGTCCACAGCTCCTTCGGATGCCGCCCGGAGTTGCGCGCGACGACCGAGTTGGCGGCCCGCAGGATCGTCCCGGTCGAGCGGTAGTTCTGCTCGAGCGCGATCACCGCCGCGTCCGGGTAGTCACGCGTGAAGTCCAGGATGTTGCGCACGTCCGCGCCGCGCCAGGAGTAGATCCCCTGGTCGTCGTCGCCGACCACGCAGACGTTGCGCTCAGGCTCCCCGAGGACCCGCACGAGTCGGTACTGCGCGTGGTTGGTGTCCTGGTACTCGTCCACGAGCACGTGCTGGAACCGCTGCTGCCAGCTCTCCCTGGCCGCCTCGTCCTGCTCGAGCAACCGCACCGTCAGCATCAGCAGGTCGTCGAAGTCCATCGCCTGGTTCGCACGCAGGCGGTCCGAGTACCTGCGATACACCCGCGCGGCACGCTCATCCGTGAAGGACTCGGCCTCCGCGGCGACCTGCTCGGCGTCGCGCAGGCGCGACTTCTGGTCCGAGATCGCGGCCTGGGCGGCGCGGGGCGGGAACCGCTTCGGGTCGATCTGCTCGTCCGCGAGGCAGCTCCGCAGGAGCCGGAGCTGATCATCGGCGTCGTAGATCACGAAATCGCGCGCGAAGCCGACCCGCTCGGCGTCCCGGCGCAGGATGCGCACGCAGGTGGCGTGAAACGTGCCGGCCCAGGTCGACCGCGCGGCCGGGCCGACCAGCGCGCCGATCCGCTCGCGCAGCTCGCCGGCCGCCTTGTTCGTGAAGGTGATCGCCAGGATCCGGGCCGGGTGGACCCCCTCGACCCCGACGAGGCGCGCCACCCGATGGGTCAGCACGCGCGTCTTGCCGGAGCCGGCCCCCGCGAGGATCAGTATCGGTCCCGCGCCGTGGAGGACCGCCTCGCGCTGGGGCGGATTCAGGCCCTCGGTGAGCGGATCGGAGCGTGGCGCTGGGGCACTCGGCTGGGACACGCTCACGACCTCTCGATCGTACCCGAGGTGTCGGCCGCGACGGGCGCGACGACGACGGTCAGCTGCTGCCCTTGGCGGCGCCCCGCCGATCCTTGATCGCCGCGAGCTCCTCGCGCGCGTCGTCGATGCAGTCGCCGGCCCCGTTCGTGGTCGGATCCTCGATCGGTCGACCCGCCTTCAGGTCCGAGATCGTCCGCTCGAGGCTGTCGATCCGGTCCATGAGGCAGGTCAGCGTGTCCGCGACCGGGTCCGGAAGGTGGACGTGGTCGATGTCCGGGCGCCCCGGCGAGCCGACGCGCACCCCCTCGACGGTGACGGTGCGACCGGGGTTGCCGACGACGGTCGAGTTCGCGGGAACGTCCTTGATCACGATCGAGCCGGCGCCGACCTTCGCGCACTCACCGATGTCGACCGGGCCCAGCACCCGCGCGCCGGTGCCGATGATCACGCCGTCATGCACCGTCGGGTGACGCTTGCCGGTCTCCTTGCCCGTCCCCCCGAGCGTGACCCCCTGGTAGATCGTCACGTCCTCGCCGATCTCGGTCGTCTCCCCGATCACCACGCCCATGCCGTGGTCGATGAAGAAGCCGTGGCCGATCTGCGCGCCCGGGTGGATCTCGATGCCGGTCACGAAGCGCGAGGCCTGGCTCAGCAGGCGGGCGGGAAGCCGCTGGCCGTGGGTGTAGAGGGCGTGGGCGGCACGGTGGGACCAGATCGCGTGCAGGCCCGGATAGCAGAGCAGCACCTCGGTGGTCGTGGTCGCCGCGGGGTCACGTTCCCGGGCGGCGACGACGTCCTCTCGAACCGTCCGAGCCGCTTGCCGTAGCGCTTTGAGGACCCCTCCTACCGCCATGCGACCTAGTATAGGCGGGTCCTTCGCCAGCGCCGATCGGATGCGCTGGTGGTCCGACGCGGAGGCCCGAACGAGATGTGCCAGCCGGTTCGAGTCCAAGGTGCCGAGTGCCGTCCGGGGCCGTCGCCGACCGCGAGGGCGCTCCGACTCGAGGGCATCCGCGCACGCGACGGAGCGGCGCTCGACTCGCTGCTCGACGCGCTTGCGGATCCGCCCTGGGACGCCGAGGTGGCACCCGACGACGAGGTGCTCCCGCTGCTGCGTGCGCGCGGCTTCGACGAATACGCTCGCGCCGTCGTCATGGCGCGCCCGCTCGAGGGGCTGGCCCCGGCCCCGGCGGCCCCGGGGGTGCGGATCGGTCCGTACCTGAACGAGTGGGCCGACTCCTACGCGGTGGGTGAGGCGGCCGCCATGGCAGCGCACCCGTTCTTTGCGCACATGGGCCCGCCGACCGGCTACGAGGGTTCCGAGGGCTTCGACGCGGCGATCGCCGCCCGCGCCGAGGACCGGGTCGTCGGATTCGCCCAGGCGCAGCTGCCGGAGGGATGGATCAACTGGCTGTGGGTCCACCCGGACCATCGCCGCACCGGCGTCGCGACCGCGCTCGTCTGGGAGGTCGCGAACGCTGTCCGGGAGGCCCGGGGAACCCATCTGGCCGCGCTGGTCCCGACCCAATCCGACGGCGCGGCGCTGCTCGCCAAGCTGGGCTTTCGGCGACGGACGGAGCGGGTGCTGCTCCTCCGTCGGCCGGACGACGCGGCCTAGCCGTCCTCTCCGGCGAACACCGGTGTCGTGAGATAGCGCTCCCCGGTGTCGCAGAGGAACGTCACGATCGTCGTGCCGGCGGCATCGGGCCGCTTGGCCACCTCGAGGGCCGCCCAGACGTTGGCCCCGGCGGAGATGCCCGTGAGGACGCCCTCCTCCCTGGCGAGGCGCCGCGTCATCTCGAAGGCGTCGTCGGCCGAGCACTGGAGGACCTCGTCGTAGGCGTCCACGTTCAGGACACCGGGGACGAACCCGGCCCCGATCCCCTGGATCTTGTGCGGCCCGGGCGAGCCCCCCGAGAGGATCGGGGACTCGTCGGGCTCCACGGCGACCGCGCGAAACCCGTCTCGGCGTGAGCGAAGGACCTCGGCCACACCGGTGATGCTGCCCCCCGTTCCGACTCCGGCGACCAGGACGTCGACCTCGCCGTCGGTGTCGCGCCAGATCTCCTCGGCGGTGGTGCGCCGGTGCACGTCGGGGTTCGCCGGGTTCTGGAACTGCTGCGGGATGAACGCCCCCGGCGTCTCCGCGGCGATCTGCTCGGCGCGCTCGATCGCTCCGCGCATGCCGTCGGCGGCCGATGTCAGCACGAGCTCCGCGCCGTAGGCGCGCAGCAGCGAGCGACGCTCGAGGCTCATCGACTCGGGCATCGTGAGGATGCAGCGGTAGCCCTTCGCGGCGCAGACGAAGGCGAGCGCGATGCCCGTGTTGCCGCTGGTCGGCTCGACGACGACGGACTCGCCCGGCGTCAGGGTCCCGTCGGCCTCGGCGGCCTCGATCATCGCGAGCCCGATCCTGTCCTTGACGCTTCCGGCGGGATTGAAGGACTCGAGCTTGCCGAGGATGCGCGCCCCGGTGTCGCCTTCGATGCTGCCCAGGCGAAGGAGCGGCGTTTCCCCGACGAGGTCGGTGATCGAGTCTGCGATCGCCATGGCTAGGCGGCTCCCAGCGCGCGCTCGAGGACGGGCCGGCTGAGCTCGGCCAGATCCACCTCGGGCCGTGGGCCCATGTGGCTGATCGCCTCGGCGGCGGCGATGCTGCCCAGGCGCCCGCAGGTCTCGAGATCCAGTCCGCGCGCGACGCCGAAGAGCACGCCGGCAGCGTAGAGGTCGCCGGCGCCGGTCGTGTCGATCACCGCGTCGACGGGCTCGATGGGGATGTCGTGGGACTCGTCACCGCGCACGATCCGCGACCCGTGCGCGCCCCGCGTCAACGCCGCCAGGATGCCGATCTCGGCGACACGCGCGGCGGCGGTCTCGAAGTCGTCGGTCTCGTAGAGGCTGCAGATCTCGACCTCGTTCGCGAACAGGATGTCGATGTGGCCGGACTCGATCTCCGCGCGCAGCTCGTCGCGGTGGCGGTCGACGACGAACGGATCCGACAGCGTGAGCGCCACCGAGCGGCCGGCCGCTCTCGCCGCGCCCATCGCCTCACGGAACGCCGCTCGCGCGCTCGGAGGATCCCACAGATACCCCTCCAGGTAGGTCACGCCACCCTCGGCGATCAGCCCACCGTCGAGGTCGCCCTCCCCGAAGTCCACCGACGCCCCGAGGTAGGTGCACATCGTGCGCTGCGCGTCCGGGGTCACCAGGATCAGGCAGCGCGCCGTCGGCGGGCCGCTCGTCGCGGGCGGAGTCCGGAACGTCACCCCGATGGAGCGGATGTCGTGGGCGAAGATCTCGCCCAGCTGATCGTCCCTGACCCGGCCGATGAACGCGGTCTCCGCGCCGAGCGAGGCCAGGCCGGCGATCGTGTTCGCGCACGAGCCGCCCGATACCTCGACGCCGGGGCCGAGACGCTTGTAGATCAGCTCGGCTCGCTCGGTGTCGATCAGCGTCATGGCGCCCTTGGCCAGGCCGAGCTCCTCGACGAGCTCGTCCTCCGCGTGGCTCACGACATCCACGATCGCGTTGCCGATTCCGACGACGTCGATCGTCGCGCCGTTTGCCTGTCCCATCGAGCCTCCTGTGTCACGCGTCTTGGCGAGGGTCGCCATAGTAGTGGAGCCGCCCGACCCGTCCGGCCGCGCTCCGAAGGGTCGAATAGGCTCCGCGCAGTGGCCAGCGACGCGCCCTACCGAACGATCGCGGCGGCGATCGACGGCGGTCCCGGGGACGATCGGATCCTCGGCATGGCCCGAAGGATGGCGGCGCTCGGCGGGGGCGCCTGGCTGAGCCTCGTGCACGTCGCGAGCGTGCCACCGCCGATGGGCGGTGACCCGGTGTACTCCGGCTGGCTCGGCGTCGGCGCGACCGTCGATCCGTCCCCGTTCGTGGACGCCGGCCAGGCGCTGGTGGACCTGGCGGCCGAGCCGGGCGAGGAGCGGGTCGTACTCGAGGGCTACCCGGCGGAGGCGATCTGCGACTACGCCGCCGATCAGGCGATCGAGCTGCTCGTGATCGGCGCCCATCGGGGCAGCGGACGCCTCGCCCTCGGCAGCTTCGCGTCGTACGTCGGGCGCCACGCCCCCTGCCCCGTGCTGATCGTCCGGCCCGTCTGAGCGCCGCCGGCGCGCGCCCGGGTCAGCCCGAGTCGGTCGAGGTCGGCTGCTCGCGGTAGGCCAGCGCCGCGACGACACCGACGAGCGCCGCGGCGAGCGTGACGACCAGCGCGGCGAGCATGCCGGCGAGGAACGCGTCGTTTGCGGCCTGCTCGACGCTGCCGGCCAGGCTCGGAGCGAGCTCTGTCAGCTTCTCGATGGCGGCATCCGAGCCCGAGAGCAGCCCCTGGACCTCGCCCCGCTCGGACTCGGGCGCACCGGCCTCGACGATCGCGTCGCCGAGCCGGTCGTTCTCGACCGCCTTCAGCGCTGCGCCTCCGAGTGCCACCCCCATCGCGCCGCCGACGAAGCGCGCCGAGGAGAGGATCCCGGATGCCGCCCCCGCCTTCTCGTCGCTGATCGCGACCATTCCCGCGGTGGTCGACAGGTTGTACGCGAGCGACGCGCCGATCCCGAACAGGATGAAGGCGACCACGAGGATCGCGAGACTGAGGACCGGATCGGTGCCCACGAGCATCAGCAGCGCGCACGGAACGGCGTTCAGCGAGATGCCGATGATCATGGCCAGTCGCAGCCCGATCCAGCTGGTGACCGTGCCCATGAAGAACGAGCCGCTCGCGAACGGCACGCTGACCGCCAGGAACACCAGGCCGGTCGAGATCGCGCTGAGATCGAGGACGTTCTGCAGGTAGAGGGTCGCGAGGAAGGCGATGCCGAAGAACGCCCACGCCTGGGCGGCGCCGACGATCGTCGACGTGAGGTAGTCGCGCCCGCGAAAGAGCCGCAGGTCGATCAGCGGCTCTCGCTGGCGCAGCTCGATGACGGCGAAGACCGCCAGCAGGGCGATCCCGCCGAGGAGCGGCACCAGCACCTGGGGTGAGCTGGCGGGCTCCTGGTCCACCGCCTGGATCGCGAAGATCACCCCGAGCAGCCCGAGGGTCACGGTCAGGAAACCGGCCGGGTCGAGCGACCTGCTCGCAGTCGGATCGCGCGACTCGTTGACGAACAGCGCCGCCATGACGACCCCGATCAGCCCAACCGGCACGTTGACGAAGAAGAACCACTCCCAGCCGAGCGTGTCCGTGAGCAGGCCGCCGAAGATCGGCCCGGCGGCTGCGCCGATCGCGCCGAACGCCGTCCAGGCGCCGATCCCGCGGGGTCGCTCGGCCGGCTCGAACGCCGCGCTCACGATCGACAGCGACGTGGCGAAGAACATGGCTCCGCCGACCCCCTGGATCGCCCGCACGCCGATCAGGAACTCCACGTTCGGCGCCAGACCACCCGCGAGCGATGCAAGCGAGAAGATCGCCGTCCCGGCGATCAGGAGCGTCCGCCGGCCGACGATGTCCCCCACGCGGCCGGCCGGCACGAGGAACGCCGCGAACGACAGCAGGTAGGCGTTCAGCACCCACTGCAGCCCGCTCGTCGACGCGCCGAGGTCGTCGCCGATGTCGGGGAGCGCAACCGTGACGCCGTTGATGTCGACGGTGAGGATGAACACCGGCAGCGCCATCGCCGCCACGACCCACCACTTGTCCCCGCGTCGGGCCACGCCCCGCTCCCGCTCGTGTCGGGTGGCACCCTAGTCCTCGGCTCGGCGACAGCGGGGGCGACGTCCGGCGCTCCGACCCCCACCTCGCCGCCCGGCGGCAGACCGGCGCCGAGCCGCCCGCTACGCTCGCGGGGTGGACGATTCCTCGGAGCTGATGCCGCCGGAGGGCCTGCCCCTCGACCTCATGCGCGCCCTGTCACGTGTCGCCGTGCGCTCGGCGCTCCTGCGCGACGTGCGCCTGGCCGACTGGGGCGAGCACGCGGCCGAGGCCGAAGGCCGAGCGTGGGAGCTGCTGACCGAGGCGCTCGACGAGCTCGAGCTGACCGAGCCCGGGACGGCGGCCGAGCTCTCCGGCGAGGTCGAGCGGGTGATCGCCGGCTGGCGCGCCGACATGGGGCTGCGCGCCGACTAGCCCTCGGTGTGCGGCGGCGCAGGCCGCCACCCGAACGGCCGATCGGAGTCCGTCTCGCTCAGATGTGGAACATGGGCGCGTCCTTGACGCGCTCGTCCAGCTCCTGAACGTCCGCGATCGTGACCTCGGCCAGATGGCTGGCGAGGGCGTCTCGCGCGGTGATCCACGGCAGCATGCACCCGGGCGGGTCGGGGTCGGGCGCGGCCGGACCGAGCCGGCCGTCGACGGTCTCGACCACCTCGAGCAGCGTCACCTCGCTCGGCGGACGCGCGAAGGAGTAGCCGCCCTTCACGCCGCGCTGGCTCTGGAGGATGCCCGCCCGCCGCAACGAGCCGAAGAGCTGCTCGAGGAAGTGCAGTGGGAGATCGCGTCCGCTCGCGACCTCCTGGATCGGGACCGGCCCCTGGCCCCCACGGCGCGCGAGCTCACAGAGGGCCTCGGCGGCCGCCCTGCTCTTGTCGCTCACCACGATCACGTCTCGACACCAATTCCCGAGAAGCCAGCTGGAGTTCCAGCGTATCGCGAAGCGGCCGGGGCGCGCTAGCCGCCCCCCGCGGCGTCGTGGCTCAGATGTCCTCGAGGAGGATGTTCACGTGCCCCTCGCGCAGGATCTCGGGCACCGCGGCGCCGTCGCGCGCGTGCCGGCGCGTGAACACGAGCTCGAGCAGATCGATCCAGGCATCGAGGTCGCCGACCAGGAACTCCCACACGGTCTCCCCCATGTGAAGCCTGATCCGAGGCCGTCGGCCGCTGCGTGGGGCGTCCCCCACCGCGTGCGGGAACCGCTCGATCGCCGTCAATGCGCCGAGGGGGATCTCCCGCCGCTTACCGAGCAGCGCCGTGTCGAGGGGGGTCGGCACGAAGACGAGCCGCTCGTCGGTCAGGAACAGCGTCCCGTGGCGCGAGATCCAGCCGTTCTGCATGTCGGCGCCCGTCTGCTTGAGAACGCGCTCATCCTCGCGCGGCTTCTCGACGCCGCCGATCCTCGGCTCCTCGTGTACGCCCTGCGATTCGCTTGCGTCCGGCACGCCGCCAGCCTAGCGCCGTGACGTCCGAGCGCGTGCGTATCGTCCCCCCCGAAATCGCCTCGGCATCGCGCATCGCGCCGTGGCACCGGCCGTTCAGCGTCCGCGGATGGGCACGTGGGCAGTTACGAGGCATGGATCCTCGACTTCAACCGCCGGCTCGGGCTCCACGACGAGTGCGTGGGCCTCTTGGCCACCGACCTCGTGGCCCACACGAACTGGACGGTCACGGCAAGAAATGCCCCCGGATTCGCCGAGCCGCCGAACCGGCGTCACATGGCGGCGGACGTCCGCTGCGATCGCGGTGAGAACCCCCCGGTCTGCATCGAGGTCGAGATCGTCGAGACGCTCATCCGCCGGGCGACGCTCCGGCAGCTCACGCGTCTCGTGACCGACGGCGCGGACGCCCGAGTCGCGGTGGTCGCGGAGCCGAGAGCGCACCGCGAGCAGATCGCGACGGGCACGCGGCTGCTCCGAGCGGCCGGGCTGCGGCTACCGATCGTCGCGGTGGCGCCTCGGGAGGGCGTGATCACCGGGGCCGACTGGCACACGCCGCTCGCCCCTGCGGCCGACGAGCTCGCGGTCGCCGCGGGGGCCTGACCGACTACTCCCCGCTCGCGCCAACACCTGCGAGGAGCCAGCACGAGGTGCTGACTCCTCTCGGTGGGCGCTCACATGGTCAGTCCAGGAACGGGATGATCAGGAGCGCCATGATGTTGGCGATCTTGATCATCGGGTTGATCGCGGGACCCGCGGTGTCCTTGTAGGGGTCACCGACGGTGTCACCGGTGACGGCCGCCTTGTGCGCGACGGAGCCCTTCCCGCCGTGCGCGCCGTCCTCGATCATCTTCTTCGCGTTGTCCCATGCCCCACCACCGGCGGTCATGGAGATGGCGACGAAGATGCCGGTCACGATCACCCCGAGCAGCAGACCTCCGAGCATCTCGCGCCCGTTGTCGATCCCGAAGATGAAGGCGACGATGATCGGGAAGACGATCGGAATCGCCCCCGGGAGCAACATCTCCTTCTGGGCCGATCCGGTCACGATCCGCACACAGCGGGCGTAGTCGGGCTTCTCGGTGCCCTGCATGATCCCGGGCTTCTCCCGGAACTGGCGGCGCACCTCTTCCACGACCTGGCCACCCGCCTTGCCGACGGCCTGCATCGAGAGGGCGCCGAAGATGAACGGCATCAGGCCACCGATGAAGAGCCCGATCACCACGTACGGATTGGATAGGTCGAAGTTGACGATTGCGTCGGCGTCCTTGCCGTTGGCGAGCAGGACCGCCCTCAGCTCCTCGAAGTAGGCGACGAAGAGCACCACGGCCGCGAGACCGGCCGAGCCGATCGCGTACCCCTTGGTGACGGCCTTGGTGGTGTTTCCGACCGCGTCCAGCGGGTCGGTGATGTTGCGGACGTCCTCGGGCAGCTCCGCCATCTCGGCGATGCCACCGGCGTTGTCCGTGATCGGACCGAACGCGTCGAGTGCGACGACCACACCGGTCAGCGACAGCTGCGCCATGACGGCGACGCCGATGCCGTAGAAGCCGGCGAGCTCGAAGGTCGCCGCGATCGCGCCCGCGATCACGATGACCGGAAGCGCCGTGGCGGCCATGCCGACGGCGAGACCCGAGATGATGTTCGTCGCGTCGCCGGTCTCGGACGCCTTGGCGATCTTCTTGACCGGAGGCCAGGCGGTCCCGGTGTAGTACTCGGTGATCGCGACCAGCGCGATCGTGACGCCGATACCGATCAGGGCGCAGTACCAGTAGTCCAGCCAGCTGGCGCCGACCGCACCGAACAGATCCGGCACCGCGGACGCGTCCACGCCGTCCATCAGCCAGTAGGTGACGGGTAGGAACCCGGCTGCGGCGAGCACCGCGGCGACGCCCATACCGATGTAGAGCGCGGCGGTGACCGAGCCGCCCTCGCGGACGCGAACCACCAGCGTCCCGACGATGGACGCGATGATCGACACGCCGCCGAGCGCGAGCGGGTACAGGAGCGCGTTGGTCTGATCCCAGCCGGGGATGCTGACGAAGAAGAGCGATCCCAGGAACATCGCCGCAACCGTCGTGACCGCGTAGGTCTCGAACAGGTCGGCGGCCATGCCGGCGCAGTCGCCGACGTTGTCGCCCACGTTGTCGGCGATGACGCCGGGGTTGCGCGGATCGTCCTCGGGGATCCCGGCCTCGACCTTCCCCACCAGGTCGGCGCCGACGTCGGCGCCCTTGGTGAAGATGCCGCCGCCGAGGCGAGCGAAGACGCTGATGAGGCTGCCGCCGAACGCGAGGCCGACGAGCGGGAGGACGTCCTTGACGTCCTGGCCCAGGATCCAAAAGTAGCCGGCGACCGAGAGGAGCCCGAGCCCGACGACCAGCATCCCGGTCACCGCGCCGCCCTTGAAGGCGACGTCGAGGGCATTCGGGAGGCCGGACTTGGCGGCCTCGGCGGTACGCACGTTGGTCCGCACCGACACGTTCATGCCGATGAAGCCCGCGGCACCGGAGGCGACGGCACCGATCAGGAAGCCGATCGCGGCCTCCCAGCCGAGCAGGGTCGAGTCGACCGCCTGCCCGAGCAAGCCGATGATCACGAACATCACGATCGCGACGGCCGCGATGATCGTGTACTGGCGGATCAGGTAGGCGCGTGCACCCTCCTGGATCGCCCCCGCGATCTCCTGCATCTTCTCGTCTCCGGCCGGTTTCCGGAGGAGGTAGATCGTCAGCCCGATGCCGTATGCGACGCCCACGAGGGCGATGACGACGGCGAGCCATGTGGTGTTGTCCGACAGGAAGTCGGCCAATTCGCCCTCCAGTCCGTGATCCGCGGCCAGGTGTCAGCGGCGTGGGCGGGGCGAGACGACACCGCCGGCGAAGGCCGCGACAGCCGGTCGGCTTTCTACCACACCGGAGCGGACGAAGGGCAGCTCACGACACAATTCGTGACGTCTTGCACGAAGTTCGGCCCCGGGTCGGGGCCTGCCCGTCAGGTTCCGGGCTTGCGGGCCCCTGGAGGCACCCAGAGCCGGCTCGCGGCATCGTCGGCCGCCGGGCCGCCCGGACGCCCCGGATCGGCCTCCTGGCCGGCCGCCGCCCCACCGGTCGGCGGCGGGGGCGCATCCGGATCCCCCTCGCTCATCTGGGCGTAGGCGAGCTGCAACTGGGCGAGCGGGTCCTTGAACGGGCGGACCTGAGCCTGGCCGAGCTCGCGCTCTGCGACGTCCGTCAGCGCTCGGAGCGCCTCGATCGCCTGGCGCGCCATCGTCAGGTCCTTGGTCTCGTCCCCCTGGGGACCGAGACCAAGGCGGATACCGGCGCAGTCCACGAAGGTGGCCATCGTCTGCAGCAGGATGTCGCGCACCGGCGTCTGGCCGAGGCGCACCACCATCGCCGCCATCAGCTCCTCGGGGCTGGGCTCGCCCTGGGGGCCCTCGGGCGGTGGTCCCGGGTCGCCGGTCATGCGCTGGCCAGCTCTCCGACCAGCTCCAGCGCCTCCTCGGCGCTCCGGCGGGTCCGGTCCACGATCTCGCGGTGAACGGCCGTCACGTCCTCGAGCTCCTCCATACGGCGCATGGTACGCGTCGCGCCGTTGCCGGCGGCGAGCGTCCCGGGGATCGAGGCGAGGAACGGCTCCAGGCCGAGCCGAGCGTGCACCGGCTCGCTCCACTCCAGAAGCGCCTCCACCGCTCGCGTCGCCGGCCGCTCCTCGAGCCGGTCCAGATCGATCAGCTCGCCCTCGATCCCGTAGCGGAGCGCTCGCCACAGGTTCTCCTCGATCATCGAGCGCGGGTGTGTCGGCAACTCCCGTCCCGCGTCGTAGTCCGCGCAGAAGGCGGCGATGCAGGCCAGCGACAGCGCTGAGAGCGCAAGCGCCTCGACCATCTCCGACTGGCCATCGCAGATCCGCACCTCGACGGTGCCGAAGTCGTGCGCCGGGCGGACGCTCCACCAGATCTGGCGCGCCTCGACGATCGAGTTCGTCCGCTGCAGCAGCTCGACGAACGCCGCGTACTCGACCCAGGTGGGGTACGCGTCGGGGATCCCCGACCGCGGGAAGCTGCGCGTGAAGACCTGCGTGCGCGTCGAGGCGAGCCGTGTGGGGCGCCCGAGGTAGATGGGGCTGTTGGCCGAGAGCGCCAGCAGCTCCGGGAGCACGCTCCGCATCGCCGTCGACACCGCGGCCGCGCGGTCGGCTCCGCGAACTCCCGCATGCAGGTGAACGGACCAGGTGTTGTTGGTCCACGCGACATAGCCGAGCTCCCGATCACGAATCGCGTAGTGCGGCGTGTCGATGATCCGCTGCTCCTGCCACGGGCTGAAGGGGTGCACGCCGGTGATCGCGCACGCGATGCCGAGTCGCTCGGCGAGGTCGAGCGTGGCGAGGCGCCCGTGCACGAGCTCCCGGGCGGCCGTCGGGAAGCTCTCGTGACGGGTCGTCCGGTACTCGATCTCGCTCGAGATCAGCTCGCCGGCGAGCCGGTCGGCCAGCTCACCCGTCGCCGCCGCGGACAGCTCCTCGTAGCGGTTGACGAGGGCCAGCGACTCGGGATCGAGGAGCTGGTACTCCTCCTCGAGGCCGACGGTGAAGTCGACGGACGCGTCGAAGCGCTCACGAACACCGTCGAGAAGAGAAGCCCTGGAGCTCACCCTTCACAGACGATAGCAACGGCAAGGAGGGCACAGCGCCCCGGCCCGTTGCCGCCGACGACCTCTGGTCGTCGCCTCAGTCTCTCCGGGGCTGGTTTGCCGACGCGCAGGCCGCAGCGCTTCACCCTGAGGGCAATCCGTCCGTCTGGTGATGCCCCATGGGGCGTGCCCTCAGGGTGAAGTGACCGGCCGAAGTTGGCGCAAGGAGGGCACGGAGCCCTGGCCCGTCGCCGTTCACGACCTCTGGTCACCATCGAGTGGAGCTGACGCCGGACCGTCAACGAGCGCTCGGTACGTGTGGCGCGCCACCATCTGCTCCTCGCAGGTTCGGACGACCAGTGCCTCGACCGCCGCCCCCGGCGCGCCGATCTGCGGGCCGCCGGCCACGTTGCGGGCGCTGTCGACCTCGACCCCGAGATGCCCGAGCCCGTCGCAGACCTCCGCGCGGATCTCGGCGGCGTTCTCGCCGATGCCGCCCGTGAAGACCAGCACGTCGAGCCCACCGAGGAGGGCGGCGTAGGACCCGATCGTCGCGCGCACCCGCCGGCAGAAGATCTCCACCGCGAGGGCCGCGCGCGGGTCGGACGGCCGGGCGTCCAGGAGCGCTTTCATGTCGGAGGTCGTTCCGGAGAGCCCCTTGAGGCCGGCATCGCGGTTCACGAGTCGGTCGAGATCGTCGGCGCCGAGGTCGCCCCGGCGCAGCAGGTGGATCAGCACCCCCGGATCGAGGTCGCCGCTTCGCGTGCCCATCGGGATCCCGCCCGTCGGCGTGAACCCCATCGTCGTGTCGACCGGCGCCCGGTCGCCGATGGCGGCGAGGCTCGCGCCGCTGCCGAGGTGGGCGACGACCACGCGACCCGTCGCCCGCTGTCCGAGCTCGTCGACCACGTACTCGTACGAGAGGCCGTGGAACCCGTACCGGCGCACCCCGTCCCTCCAGAGGTCGTCCGGCAGGGGGTAGCGCTGAGCGGCCTCCGGCATGCGCCGATGGAAGGCCGTGTCGAAGCAGGCCACCTGCCGGATGCCGGGCCACCGCGCGGCGACCGCGTCGATCACGGCGATCTCGGTGGGAAGGTGCAGTGGCGCGAAGGGCACGAGCTCGCGCAGCGCGCCGAGCACGCGATCGTCCACGACGGCCGGAGCAACCAGATCCGCTCCCCCGTGGACCACGCGGTGGCCGACGGCCTCGGGCACCGGGGACCCGATCTCGACGAGGGCGTCGAGGGCCACCTCGAGCGCGGCGAGCACGTCGGCGACCGCCGCCCGACGCTCCACCCCTCCGCCCGAGTCCGCCCGCGAGACCTCCAGTCGGGCGGCCGGCCCGATGTCGGCGACCTGGCCCGAGGCGACCAGCGACTCGCCGGCCGCGGAGGTCTCATAGAGCGCGAGCTTCAGCGACGACGAGCCGCCGTTCAGCGCGAGGGTCAGCATCCGCACGACCTCACGTGATCGGGGCTACCGGATCCCCCACTGCCAGTCGCGGATCTCGGGCATGTCGACCCCGTGCGCACGGACGTACTCATGGTGCTCGATCTTCTTGTCCTGGAGGGTCTGCTTCACGTACGCCGCAGCGTCGCCGAGCCCCGGAACGCGGTTGATGACCGACGCGGCAAGGCTGAACCGATCGAGGTGGTTCATGACCGTCATGTCGAACGGCGTGGTCGTGGTGCCCTCCTCGATGTACCCCCGTACGTGGAAGTTCGCGTGGTTCGTCCGGTTGTACGTGAGCCGATGGATCAGCCACGGATAGCCGTGGTACGCGAAGATCACCGGCCGGTCCTTGGTGAAGAGGATGTCGAAGTCGCGCTCCGAGAGCCCGTGCGGGTGCTCGTGCTCGGACTGCAGGCGCATGATGTCCACCACGTTGATCACGCGGATCCGCAGGTCCGGCAGATGCTGGTTGAGGAGGTCCACCGCCGCGAGCGTCTCGAGGGTCGGCACGTCGCCGGCGCATGCCATCACGACGTCGGGGTCTCCCCCCTGGTCCGAGCTCGCCCACGTCCAGATGCCGATGCCGCGGGTGCAGTGCTTGATGGCCTCGTCCATGTCGAGCCACTGGTGCTGCATCTGCTTGCCGGCGACGATCACGTTCACGTAGTCGTGGCTGCGCAGACAGTGGTCGGCGACCGACAGGAGCGTGTTCGCGTCCGGCGGCAGGTAGACGCGGATGACGTCCGCCTTCTTGTTCACGACGTGGTCGATGAACCCCGGATCCTGGTGGGAGAACCCGTTGTGGTCCTGACGCCACACGTGGGAGCTGAGCAGGTAGTTGAGCGAGGCGATCGGCTGACGCCACGGAATCTCGTCCCGGGTGGTCTTCAGCCACTTCGCGTGCTGGTTGAACATCGAGTCGACGATGTGGATGAACGCCTCGTAGCTGGTGAGCAGGCCGTGTCGACCGGTGAGCAGGTACCCCTCGAGCCAGCCCTGGAGCGTGTGCTCGGAGAGGATCTCCATCACCCGACCGTCCGGCGCGAGGTGGTCGTCATTGCCTGAGCGCTCCGCCATCCACGCCCGGTCCGTCACCCGAAACAGCTCCTGCAGCCGGTTCGACGCGATCTCGTCCGGCCCGAACACACGGAAGTTCTTGGCCTCGGCGTTCCAGCGCATCACCTCGCGAAGGAAGCCACCCAGGACGAACGTGGCCCGATCCTCGACGCCGCCCGGACTCGGGACCTCGACGGCGAAGTCGCGGAAGTCCGGCATGATCAGGTCCCGCCGGAGGATGCCGCCGTTCGCGTGGGGGTTCGCGCCCATTCGCCGGCTGCCCGCCGGCGCCAGCTCGGCCAGGTCGGCCACCAGCGTGCCGTGCTCGTCGAAGAGCTCCTCGGGCCGGTAGCTGCGCATCCACTCCTCGAGCTGAGCCCGGTGCGCCTCGTCGTCGCGGGCGTTGGCGATCGGGACCTGATGAGCCCGGAACGTCCCCTCGACCTGGACGCCGTCGACCTCCTTCGGGCCGGTCCATCCCTTGGGGGTGATCAGCACGATCATCGGCCATCTCGGTCGCTCGACCGACTCGGGGTCACCCGCCCGGGCCGACACCTGCGCGGCACGGATCCGGTCGAAGGACTCGTCCATGGCCGCGGCCATCGCCCGGTGAACCAGCTCGGGATCGTCTCCCTCGACGACGATCGGCTCGTGTCCGTACCCACGCAGCAGGCTCTCGAGCTCGTCGCGACCGATGCGGGCGAGGACCGTCGGGTTCGCGATCTTGTAGCCGTTCAGGTGGAGGATCGGCAGCACCGCGCCGTCGCGCACCGGGTCGAGGAACTTGTTCGAGTGCCACGCGGTCGCGAGCGGACCTGTCTCGGCCTCGCCGTCGCCCACGACACACGCCACCACGAGGTCGGGGTTGTCGAACGCTGCGCCGTACGCGTGCGACAGCGAGTATCCGAGCTCACCGCCTTCGTGGATCGAGCCCGGCGTCTCGGGCGCGACGTGGCTCGGGACACCGCCCGGGAACGAGAACTGGCGAAAGAGGCGCCGGATCCCGTCCTCGTCGCGAGAGATGCTCGGGTAGTACTCGCTGTAGGTGCCCTCGAGGTAGGTGTTCGCGAGGAGCCCAGGGCCACCGTGGCCGGGACCGGCGACGTAGATGACGCTGGCATCCCGCTGCCGGATGACGCGATTGAGGTGGGCGTAGATCAGGTTGAGCCCAGGCGTCGTGCCCCAGTGGCCCAGGAGGCGCGGCTTGACGTGCTCGGCGGCGAGCGGCTCTCGCAGCAGCGGGTTGTCGAGCAGATAGATCTGTCCGACCGACAGGTAGTTGGCGGCTCGCCAGTACGCGTCGATCGCGTCGATCTCGGCGTCGCTCGCCGGCTCGACGGTGGGTGCGGTGGTCGCGTTCATGGCTCCTCCCGGTCTCGAGGCGTCCGCCTAGCTTTTCTCATCGAGACGAGATGGGGCCCACCCCGCGCTCCGATGTTTCGACGCTGTGGACTTCGGCGCGCGCGCCAGTGCCGTCAGGTCAGATAGAAGTACAGCGCGTGCAGCAGGTCGACGGCCGGGCTCGAGGTATGCACGGTGACGTCCGACGGGACGGTCAAGAGCGCGTCGGAGTAGTTGAAGATGATCTGCACGCCGCCGGCGACCAGGTCGTCCGCCACCTGCTGGGCTGCCGAGCCCGGCACCGCGAGGACACCGACCTCCACCCCACTGTCGGTGAGGACGTCGCCGAGCTCCGAGTAGGGCT
The DNA here is from genome assembly GCA_028285405.1 of Thermoleophilia bacterium. Taxonomy (GTDB): domain Bacteria; phylum Actinomycetota; class Thermoleophilia; order Miltoncostaeales; family Miltoncostaeaceae; genus JANQPH01. The sequence goes on along the minus strand of JANQPH010000046.1, from coordinate 95,534 downwards.
TGACCGTGAGCTCGCCCACCGGCATGCCGACCTTGCTCTGGTCGACGTCGAAGATGTAGGCGATCCGAAAGCCATGGTCGGCGAAGACGCTCGAGGTGGCGATCGCCTGGCCGAGGTGTCCGGCCCCGAAGAGCGCGATGTTGTGCTGGCCGGACGTGCGGAGGATCTTGCGGATCTGCTCGATCAGCGAGTCGATGTCGTACCCGACCCCACGCTTTCCGAACTTGCCGAAGCCGGACAGATCTCGCCGGATCTGCGTCGGATTGACCCCGGTGTACTCCGAGATCGCCTGCGAGGAGATGCTCGACTTGCCCATCTTCTTGGCCTGCGTGAGCACCTGCAGGTAGCGGGACAGGCGCGCCGCGACCCCGAGGGTCAGCCGGTCGGCCACCCGATCCTCTTCGGCTATTTGTGACATCACGACACAAGGTAGAGCGACGCACGAGGACCCGCAAGGGAGACCAGGTCGCGGCGACCCACGCGACCGCGGGTCCCGCGCCCTCGCCTTAGCCGATGCGAAACGGCTCGCTGGTCCTGCGCAGCGCCGTGCCGTCCGGGCCGGTCGCACTCACCTGGAGGCGGTAGCGCCCCTTCGGGATCTCGAGGCCCGTCGCCACCCTGGTCGCGATCAGGATGCGGTAGGTGCCAGCCGGCCATCCGCCGTCCCGCGCCTGGTGGGTGAGCGGCAGCGCCCGGCCGCCGCCCACGGGGCGCAGGGACAGCCGCACGTCGCCGAGGCGAGCCGAGACGATCCGTCCGCCACGGCGCTCCCGCACACCGACGCGGACCCGGGCGACGGCGGTCCCGCCGCTCTCGCTCACGAGCGGGGTGCCGAGCGCGTGCTTCGGCGTGCTCGCGGGCGTCCGCGCCACGAGCGGTACGCGGGACACGACCCGGCCGCTCTCGCGCTCGCGCACCCAGAGCCAGCCGCGAGCGTCGGCGGGAAGCTCGAGCCGCGCACCGGCGCTCTTGCCCGCCTCCAGGTCGAATCGGGCCAGCGCCGGCTCGTCGGGTGCATTCGCCAGCACGACCTCGTAGCGGCCGGGGGCGCCCGTCAGGTCCCGGAACCTGACCGGGGTCCGAGTCGCCTCGGGGTCGACCGCGACGATGGCCGGAGTGCTGGCGAGCTGCGGGGTTCCCTGCGGGGTCGTGGCGTCCCCGGCGCCCTGGTCGTGCCACGCGGCGCCGTCGATCGGAGTCGCGGACTGGACGAGCACCGAGTGGATCTCGCGCGGGCCGAGGTCGGGCCGCTCGATCGCGATGCGGGCTGCGCGAGCCGCCAGCTGAGCGGCCGAGGCACTCGTGCCGCTGAGGGTCGCGGTCGGTGCCCCGGTGCCGTCCTCGCGTGGCCACGCGGTCAGCAGCGCCACTCCGGGCGCGACGACGTCGGGCTTCGGGGCTCCGCTCGGCGCCGGCCCGCGAGAGGAGAACGCCGCGATCGCGCGCGTGCCCGGCGCCACCCGCGGGCTCGCGAGCTGACCGGTGAGCGACGGCTGCTCCCGGACGAGCCGCGCCAGCGCCTCGCCCTGGCCGGGACCGACACCGACGATCGGGATCTCCGCGCCCGGCGCCGAGAGATCGGTCGGAAACGTCGGCGGTCCCGTGAGGTCCCAGACGATCAGCCCGGCCGCACCGGCCGCGGCGGCATGCCGGGCCTTGGTCGCCAGGGTCGCGCCGCCCCGGCCGACGACGACCAGCCGACCGTCGACGAGGCTGCTGCCATCAGGCGCCCGGAACTCCCCCGGGGTGTTGCCCGGCGCGGGGCCTTCGGCACCCTCGAGGATCCTGACCCCTCTCGGCTCGCCGTCGGGGGGCGCGCCGAGCGCCGGCAGCCCCGCGAGCCGAGGCCGAGCCGGCCCCACGGCGAGCTCCAGATCGAGCCGTCCCGCGATCGGCTCCGCGATGGCGCCGACGGTCAGCGCGGTCGGAACCGACGCCGGTGCCCCGATGCTTCCCGGGCGGGTGTAGGTCGGACCGTCGTTCCCCGCCGGGACGACGACGAGCGAGCCCACGCGATCGGCCGCGGCGACGGCGGTCGCGACCGGATCGTCGGGGCCGCCGCCGAAACCACCCGCAAGACCGAGAAGGACGATCTCGGCGCGATCGTCGGTCGAGCCGTCCTCGTTCGGATCGACGGCACGCTCGAGCGCGGCGATCACCCTGTCCGTTCTCGCGAGGGGGCGCAGGCGGCCGGCGACGGGCTCGGGGGCGACGACACGGAGGCTCTCGATCCGCGGGCGATCTTGGGCATCGAGGCCGGCGAGGGCCGGATCTCGCAGCACCAGGCTCGCGACCTGCGTCCCGTGTGCCTCGAGCGAGAGGTCGCCGGGCTCCACGGTCGGATCGTCGTCTCCCTCGACGAAGTCCGCGCCGCCGACGATCGGAAACGTCGGCCCCACCCCGCCACCCAGCCACGGGTGTCCCGGATCGACCGCCGTGTCGATCAGCGCGATCCGGACGCCGTCCTGACCGGGGTCGGGCCCCTGCCGAGGCTCCGGCGCAGCCGGCGAGGTCGGCTCCGCACCCTGGGGTGCACCCCGCTGGGGGGGCTCGGCCTGAGCGGGGGCCAGGTACTCCACCGGCACCACCGCCCGCACCTCGGGGAGGCGCGCGAGCGCCGGCAGACGCCCCGCGGGAGCCCGCACCGCCATGCCGTTCAGGAGCGTGCGGTACCGGAACGTCACGGTCGCGCCCAGCGATCGAAGCGTCTGCTCGACGGCGGACTGACCCGACTCCAGGGATCTCGCGGCGGCCGCACGGTCGGCGGACGGGACACGCGACGTGGGTGGGCCCTCGAGCACGACGATCGCCGACTCGGTCTCGGCCGGGGCGGGCCGTGCGGGCGCCCGGTAGGCCTCGAGCGCGTCACGCCAGCCTGCGGCGCCCGCGAGCGTCGCGAGCCGCTCGGCCGTCACCCGCTCCTGCTCGGCGGGCGATGGCGGCTGCGCCTCGGCGCCAGGCCCGGCGGCCGGGACGACCGCGGCGGCGGTGCCGCCCACCGCCAGGCTGATGAGGGCGGCTGCGACGATCGGGCGCCTCATGCCGCGATCCCGCCGGGTGGTGCGCTCGGAATCGCATCGAGTGCCAGGTAGTCGGGCCACGCGACCGGCTCGGTGAACTGCGCGGCCGCACCGATCATGGCCGCGTTGTCCGTGCAGAGATCCATCGATGGCATCGCGACGGCGAGGCCCGCCGAGTCGCCGGCCTCGCGGATCAGCTCGCGCAGGCGGCCGTTGGCCGCGACCCCTCCGCCGATGGCCACGGCCGGCACCTCGTGCTCCCGAGCGGCGTGGACCAACCGGTCTGCGAGCGGGCGGACGATCGCCTCCTGGTAGGACGCGGCGAGGTCGGCCCGAGCGCGCTCCATGCCGTCGGGTCCGAGGTCACGGACGGTATACAGCAGCGAGGTCTTCACGCCGGCGAAGCTGAAGTCCCTGGTGCTCGGGCCGCCAAGGGCGATCGGGAACTCGAAGGCCGTGCGATCGCCGCCGTGAGCCGCCCGCTCGAGCGCCGGCCCGCCCGGGTACCCGAGCCCGAGCATTCGGGCCCCCTTGTCGATCGCCTCACCGGCGGCGTCGTCGATCGTCTGGCCGAGCAGCTGGGGTGTGGCGAGGTCGCGCACGAGATCGAGACGAGTGTGCCCCCCCGAGGCGATCAGGCTCACGAACGGAGGGTCCATCGCGACCGGCTCGAGCCACACCGCGCAGATGTGTCCGTGGAGGTGGTCCACCATCACCAGCGGGAGCCCGGCGCCATAGGCGATCGCCTTCGCCGTGGCGACTCCGACCAACAGCGCACCGATCAGGCCCGGGCGCTGGGTCACCGCGACCGCGCGGACGTCGGCGAGCGAGACACCGGCATCGGCCAGCGCCCTGTCGACCACGCCGTTGACCGTGCCGAGGTGGTGGCGGGCGGCGATCTCGGGCACCACGCCCCCGAACGGCTCGTGCAGGTCCGCCTGGGACGCCACGACGTTCGACCGCACTCGTCGGCCGTCGATCACCGCGGCCGCGGTCTCGTCGCAGGAGGTCTCGATGGCCAGGACAGGTGAGCCGGACCCGACACCGATCGATTCCTCGGATGGATCGGTCGCAGGCGTCGGGCGAGAGGACACAGCGGGGTCCGGACGACCCCGACCGTCCGGTGGGATCGGCCCTGCGTCAACGGGCAAGGTCGGGAACTCCGGCGCGCCACATGACGAGCGCGTCTTCGTGGTTGTTCGAGTAGTAGCCCGGGCGGATGCCGTAGTCCACGAAGCCCTTCTGTCGGTAGAGGCGGATGGCGACCGAGTTGGAGACGCGAACCTCGAGCGTGTAGCCACCGTGCGGGCGACGATCGGCGCGAACGAACAGCTCGTCGAGCAACCGTCCGCCGAGGCCGCGACCCCGCCCATCTTCCCGGATGCAGATGTTGAGGATGTGCCACACATCGGCCTGGCGTGAGGTCATGCAATACCCGAGCACCTCGTCGGAGCGCACGATCACCAGATCGAGGCTCTGGGGCCGGCCGATCTCCGACGTGAACATGGCCCTGGTCCACGGCGTCGCCGACGATGCCGACTCGATCGCGACCACCTGCGACACGTCGCCGTGACGCATCTCGCGGATCTTCGGCTTTGGGAGCGGCTCGTCGCGTCGCCTGCGCCTGCTCATGACGCTCCCGCCCGACGCGCCCGCTCCGCGTCTGGCATCCGGGCATAGACGGGTTGCACCGGGAGCGCCCGCCCGCTCGAGGCGAGCACGGCGAGGTTCGCCGCTCGTGGCGCCGACTGGGGTCCGTCGCCGAGGACCTGATCGAGCCCCGCGAGCTCGCCGTCGAGCGCGGCCAGGCCGGCACCGCCGACCACCGCGCGAGCCGCCCCGAGCGCCTCGACGCGCACGCCGAGCTCCGCCGGCGCGAGCGCACTCGGCGCGAGCAGCTCACGCCCGAGCGCACCTCGCTCGGCCGCGTACACGGCCGCGAAGACCTCGCGTCGCCGCGCGTCGAGGACCGGGACGACCACGTCGGCGCGGGGAGCGACCGCCGCGATGGACATTCCGAGCGCGGCCAGGCTCGACGCTCCCACGCACTCGACGTCGAGCGACTGCGCGAGCCCGAGGGCGGTGGCGATCCCGATGCGCAGTCCCGTGAACCCGCCGGGGCCGACGCCCACAACGATCCGATCGAGGGAGCGCACGTCCGTCCCGTCCGCGGCGAGGAGTGCGTGGGCGGCCTCGAGCACCCGCCGGCCGGCGCTCGGTCGCGGGGCGAGCCACAGCTCTGCGGTCGGCTCAGCTCCCTCGAGGATCGCCAGGTTCGGACTCGGAGCGGCCGTATCGAGCGCGAGAGTCGGCAATGAGGCGCGCGATCGCCGATCGGATCGGCGATTCGTCGGGGACGAAGCGTACCAACCGCTGTGCCGGCGACCGATGATCCAGCTCGACGCGCACCGTGGTCGGGGGCAGCTCCGCCGCGATCGCCTCGGGCCACTCGACGAAGACGACGGCATCGTCGCCGAACGACGCGAGCAGCACGGCCAGATCCTCGTCGTCGGGGGCGGCGAGCCGCCAGGCGTCGATGTGGGCCAGCTCGCGCTCGCCCAGGTAGCGGTTGGCGAGCGTGAAGGTCGGGCTCGTCACCGGCTCCTCGACGCCCAGGCCGCGTGCGGCACCGCGCACGAACGTGGTCTTGCCGGCGCCGACCTCCCCGACCAGGTGGACGATCGCCCCGGGCGGGAGCAGCGCGACCAGCGCGCGCCCCAGGTCCTCGGTCTGGTCGGGGCTCGAGCTCAGCAGCTCGAGCGCATGACCGGGCTCAGAAGAGGCCGAGCTGCTCAGCGGCCGAGGTCCCGGCGGGTGGCCCCTCGTCCATCACCTCTGGCACCGCGGGCCCCTCCGGGCGGCGCTCCGTCGCGGCCAGGGCCGGGATCTTGGCGAAGTCCTCGCGCAGCGCCTGCTCGAGCGAGGGCGTCCGCAGCGCCGCGGCCGGGTGGAAGAGCGGGAACAGCAGCACCTGCGTGCCGGCCACCTCGATCGGCAGCTCGCATCCGTGCACGCGGGTGATCCCCTCGGGGCGCCCCGAGAGGAGCTTGGTCGCGAAGTTCCCCAGCGTCCCAATCACCTTCGGGCGCACGAGGGAGATCTGCCGGAACAGATGCGGCTCGCACGAGCTGATCTCGGCCGGCTGAGGGTCGCGATTGCCCGGAGGCCGGCACTTGAGGACGTTGGCGACGAACACGTCGGCGCGACTCAGGCCGATCTCGCCCAGGAGCCGGTCGAGTAGCTGGCCGGCGGCCCCCACGAACGGCAGGCCCTGGCGGTCCTCGTGGTACCCGGGCGCCTCGCCCACGAACATGATGTCCGCGTCGGGGTCGCCGTTGCCGACCACGACCTGCGTCCTGCCCTCGGCGAGCGCGCACTTCGTGCAGCCCACGACGTGCTCGGCTTGGTACCGGGCCAGCTCCTCGGCACGAGTCTCGGGGTCTGACACGGTGGCAGTGCTCACGCGAGGGACCCTAACCCCCTCGGCGGACGCGCGGTTGGCCGCGCTCGCTCGGTCCGGGTAGACTCCCGGCCAGCGACGGCGAGCCCACCCGGCATCCACTCGGAGCAGGAGAGGGCCGCTCGCGACCGCGGGCCCGTCGTGACGAACTAGGTGACAGGTGACCGCCAAGACGGCGCCGCCACGACTCCCGTGGTGGTCCGGACCGTGCACGAGCTGCGCGCGGCCGGTGCGACCCTGCGATCCGAGGGTCGACGGATCACGCTCGTCCCGACGATGGGGGCGCTGCACGCCGGCCACCTCTCGCTGGTCGAGCTCGCCCGGCGGGCCGGCGACGCGGTCGTGCTCAGCATCTTCGTGAATCCGACCCAGTTCGGCGTCGGAGAGGACCTGGAGCGGTACCCGCGCCAGGAGGCGGCCGACCTCTCGATGGCCGCCACCGCGGGCATCGACATCGTCTTCGCCCCCTCGGCCGACGAGATCTACCCGGCCGGCTTCACGACCACCGTCAGCCTGGACGGGCCGGCTCGCGGCTACGAGGGCGCGGCGCGTCCGACGCATTTTGCGGGCGTCGCCACGGTGGTGGCGAAGCTCGTCCTCTCCACGCGCCCGGACCGCCTGGTCCTCGGCCAGAAGGACGCCCAGCAGGTCGCCGTGGTGCGACGCATGCTGCGTGACCTCCACCTGGACGACGTCGAGCTGGTGGTCGGCGAGACCGTGCGCGAGGCCGATGGCCTCGCGCTCAGCAGCCGCAACGCCTATCTCGCGCCGAGCGATCGGGAGGCGGCCGTCGCGCTGAGCCGTGGGCTGCGCGCCGCGGTCTCGCTCGCCGAGGAGGGCGAGACCGACGCGCGGCGGCTCGAGTCCGCGGCATCCGCGGTGGCGTCGGCCGACTCGCGCGTCGAGCTCGAGTACGTCGCGGTGGTCGACCCCGACTCGTTCGCGCCGGTCGACACCCTGCCCGCGGACGCGCTCGTGTGCATCGCGGCCCGGGTCGCAGACACCCGGCTCATCGACAACATGCCCATCCCGAACCCAACCCGGAGGAACCACGTGCCGCCCCTCGGCAGGACGATGCTGAAGAGCAAGATCCACCGTGCCACCGTGACCGACGCCAACCTCGACTACGTCGGGAGCATCACGCTCGACCGCGATCTGCTCGAGGCGGCCGACATCAAGCCCTACGAGCAGGTCCACGTGCTCGACGTCAACAACGGCGCCCGGTTCGAGACCTACGCGATCGAGGGACCGCGGGGCGGTCGAGACGTCTGCCTCAACGGCCCGGCGGCTCGGCTCGTGCAGCCCGGCGACATCGTGATCGTGCTGACCTACGCGGACTATCCGGAGTCGGAGCTCGACGAGTACGCCCCGCGGGTCGTCCACGTCGACGATGAGAACAACCCGGTCGGCACGGCGATGCTCGAGACCGTCCCCGACGACTGGGAGTCGTTCCGGTCATGACCGTCCCCCTCGGCCCGAGCGAGATCCTCGCCCGGAAGGGTGGCGAGCGCCTCGCGATGCTGACGGCCTACGACTACCCCTCGGCGGTGGCGGTGGATCGGTGCGGGCTCGACCTGATCCTGGTGGGCGACAGCCTCGCCGAGGTCGAGCTGGGCCACTCGAGCACCCGTGAGGTGGGGCTCGCCGAGATGGTCCATCACGTCCGAGCTGTCCGGAACGGGGTGAGCCAGACCCACGTCGTGGCCGACATGCCCGCCGACTCCTACGGCGATCCGGTCCAGGCCGTCGCCTCTGCGACCGCGCTCGTCGAGGCTGGCGGCGACAGCGTCAAGCTCGAGGGGGGGCTGATCCCCCAGGTCGAGGCCATCCTCGCGGCCGGCATCCCGGTGATGGGGCACGTCGGCCTGCTACCGCAGACCGCGATCTCGTACCGCAAGCAGGGCACCAGCCCCGACACCGCCGCGCAGATCCTCTCGGAAGCACGCCGCCTCGACGCGGCCGGCGTCTACGCGATCGTGATCGAGGCCGTGCCGGACGAGCTGGCGGCCGAGATCACCCAGGCGGTGGTGGCGCCCACGATCGGGATCGCCGCCGGATCCGGCACCGACGGCCAGGTCCAGGTCATCACCGACCTGCTGGGTCTGCTGCCGGACGCCCCCGGCCACGCCCAGCGGCGGGCCGACCTCTTCTCCGAGACGCTGCGAGCGGTCGCGGAGTACGCCGAGGACGTTCGGCGCACTCCGGTCGCCCCACCCCAGTAGGGGTCGCCGGCGCCTACTTGGGCGCCGTGCTCTCCCCCGCCGCGATCTTGCGCAGGTCGAGCGCCTCGTCGAGCGTGGCGTCGTCGACGCCGTGCTCGCGCGCCACGTCGCGGAGCGGCCGGCCCGAGACCGTCGCCTCCTTGACGATGTCGCTCGCCTTGTCGTAGCCGATGTGGAGGTTGAGCGCGGTGGCGCTCGCCAGCGTGTTCTCGGCGTGCCGGTTGGTCATCTCGAGGTTCGCCTCGAGCCCTGCGACGCACTTGTCGGCGAACAGCCGCGAGGCGCTCGAGAGCAGCGCGACCGACTGCAGCAGGTTCCGCGCCATCAGCGGGATCATCACGTTCAGCTCGAAGTTCCCCTGCATGCCGCCCGCGGTGATGGCGGTGTCGTTGCCGATCACCTGCGCGCTCACCTGCACCACGACCTCGGGAATGACCGGGTTCACCTTCCCGGGCATGATCGAGGAGCCCTTCTGGAGCTCCGGCAGCAGCAGCTCGGCCAGACCGGCGCGCGGCCCGCTCCCCATCCAGCGGATGTCGTTGGCGATCTTCGTCAGCGAGACCGCGACCACCTTGAGCGCACCGGACGTCTCGACGAGGCCGTCGCGGCTGCCCTGTGCCTCGAACGGGTCGGCCGGCGGGTTGATCTCGAGCTTGGTGTCGGCCGCCATCAGCGCGCGAACGCGCGACGCGAACTCGGGATGCGTGTTGAGGCCCGTGCCGGTCGCCGTGCCGCCGAGGGGGATCTGACCCAGGCGCGGCAGGGTCGCCTCGACGCGCAGCCGCCCTTCGCGGACCTGCGCGGCGTACCCCGAGAACTCCTGGCCGAGGGTGACCGGCACCGCGTCCATCAGGTGGGTGCGGCCGGCCTTGACGATGTCCGAGAACTCCTTGGCCTTGCCCTCGAGCGCGCCCTCGAGCACCTCCAGCGCCGGCAGGAGGCTCGAGACGATCTCGTCGAGCGCGGCAAGGTGGACCGCCGACGGGAAGACGTCGTTGGAGCTCTGGCCCATGTTGACGTGGTCGTTGGGGTGCGCCGCGTCGCCCGCCAGCGTCGCGATCACCTCGTTGGCGTTCATGTTCGACGAGGTCCCGGAACCGGTCTGGAACACGTCGACCGGGAACTGGTCGTCGTGCTCCCCGCTCGCGACGGCGTCGGCAGCGTTCGCGATCCGGTTCGCGACCTCGGTGTCGAGGCGCCCGAGCTCACCGTTCACGCGCGCCGCGGCACCCTTGATCCGGCCCAACCACCGGACCACGGGAATCGGCACACCTTCTCCCGAGACGGGAAAGTTCTCGACGGCCTTTCGGGTCTCGCCGCCCCAGAGCTCCTGCATCAGCACTCCCTCGACTGTGGATCGCGTCCGACGGCCAAACCTACCGGCTGACCGCCGTCACCACGTGGTTCCCACGCCACCGGGTGTCAATCGACCGTGCCGAGCCTCGTCAGGATCTCCTGCGCCGCGCTGACCCCGAGCGCGAGATGGGCGAGCTGGAGGTTCTCGTTCGGCGAGTGGATCGCGTCGGAGGGAAGCGCGAAGCCGGTGAGGATCACCGGGATGCCGGCATCCACCATCGCCCCGACCACCGGGATGGTGCCGCCGACCCGAACGAGCGCCGGGGGTCGGCCGGTCGCCGCCTCGAGGCCGGCCTCTGCGGCCCGCATGGCCGGCAGGCGGGGATCCATGTACGCGGGAGGGGCGTCGCCGAGTCGCTCGACGTCCACCTCTGCACCGTCGGGCGCGGCGTCTTGGAGGAGCCGCTCGAGCGCCACGGAGACGGCCTCGGGGTCCTGGCCCGGAGCCAGCCGCACCGACAGGGTCGCCGAGGCGTGGCCCGGGATCACCGTGGCGACCTTGGCGACGTCGCCGGCCGAGACGCCGTGGACGTCCAGTGAGGCTCGGGCCAGGGTGCGCTCGTAGAACTCGGCCGCCGCGTGCGGGTCCGAGGGGGCCAGGCCGCCGTTGGCCAGGACGCGCTCGCCGGACGGGAGCTCGTCCCACGTGCGGCGCTCCTCGTCCTCGACGGGGGCCGCGCCACCGGCGAGCTCGCTCGCCAGCGCTCCCTCGGTCGGGACGACCGACCCGAGGATCGACAGGAGGACGTGGCTCGCGCTGAGGGCGGCGCCGCCGAAGAGGCCCGAGTGGCCGTCTCGCTCGGCCGTCGTCACGTGGACGCGCCGATAGAGCAGCCCGCGCACTCCGGTGCAGAGCGCCGCGCGACCCGGCTCGGCCATCGAGATGTCGAAGATCACACAGGCCGCGGTAGGCTCGCTCTCGGCGGCGATCGCCTCGACGGCCGAGGTGCCGCCGCTCTCCTCTTCCCCGTCGACGAGAACGCCGACACGGACCGGCAACCGACCGGCCGCCGCGAGGCGCTGGACGGCGACCAGCAGCATGAAGAGGTTGCCCTTGTCGTCGCTCGCGCCGCGGGCGAACACGGCGCCGTCGCGGATCGTCGGCTCGAATGGTGGGCTCTCCCACCGCTCCGGGTCACCGGGTGGCTGCACGTCGTAGTGCCCGTAGAGGAGCACCCGCGGAGCCCTCGGATCGCCCGTGCTCGCCGGCACCTCGCCGACGACCAGCGGGTGCCCGCCGGTCGCCCGCACCTCGGCCCGGCCTCCGGCCCGCTCGATCTCCTCGGCGACGAGCGCCGCCGCCCGGTCCATGTCGCCGGCGTGCGCCGGATCGGCGCTGACGCTCGGCACCCGGATCAAGTCGAACAGGCGCTCGATCTCGTCGTCGGTCACCGCGCCATGGTGGCAGCCTCGCCACGCCCTCGCCGGTCCAGCTCACCCCGCGCCCGGTGGAGCGCCTACGATGTGGACATGGCGGAGTCCAAACCACGGGTGCGGCGCTACGAGGCAGACGATGTCGTCGTCACCTTCGACCCGAAGCTCTGCATCCACGCGCAGGAGTGCGTCCGGGGTCTGCCCGAGGTGTTCGACATCGACGAGCGCCCCTGGGTCCAGCCGCAGAACGCAGGCGCCGACGCCGTCGTGGACGTGGTGTCGCGCTGCCCGACCGGAGCGCTCCACACCGAGCGTCGCGACGGCGGGCAGGACGAGGCGCCGATCACCGACGTGACGATCCGCGAGGTCGTGAACGGCCCGCTCTATGTGTCCGGCGAGGTCTCCGTCGTGGACGACGACGGCGCCGTGTTCCGCGAGGACTGGCGCGTGGCGCTCTGTCGGTGCGGCGCCTCCGACGACAAGCCGTTCTGCGACGGCAGCCACACGGCGGCCGGCTTCACCGCCTGAGCGGGGGTCAGCCGGCGAGCCCCTCCCGGCCGTGCGGCGCGTCGAGGTCGAGCTCGGGCCCCCCGGGAACGATGCCCTTGGGGTTCAGCGTGCGATGGGTCACGTAGTAGTGCCGTTTGATGTGGTCCATGTCGACGGTCTCGGCCACACCGGGGACCTGGTACAGCTCGCGGAGATAGCCCGAGAGGTTCGGGTAGTCGGCGATCCGGCGCAGATTGCACTTGAAGTGCCCGACGTAGACCGGATCGAACCGAAGCAGGGTCGTGAACAGGCGCCAGTCGGCGAGGGTGATCCGGTCCCCCACCAGATATCGCGATCCGGCGAGGCGGCCCTCGAGCTGGTCGAGCGCTGAGAACAGCGCGTCGAACGCCTCCCCGTAGGCCTCCTGGGTCGTCGCGAACCCGCACTTGTAGACGCCGTCGTTGACGCTGCCGTAGACGAGGGCGTTCACCGCGTCGATCTCGTCGCGCAGCCCCTCCGGGGCGAAGTCGACGCTCGCGTCGCCCCACTCGTCGAACGCGCTGTTGAGCATCTGGATCACGTCCCCGGACTCGTTGCTCACGATCCGCCGGGTCTCGGTGTCCCAGAGCACGGGGACGGTCACCCGGCCGTCGTAGGTCGGATCGGATGCGAGGTAGGCCTCGGACAGGAAGTCGAAGCCGTTGATCGGGTCGAGACCGTGGTTGGGTCCCTCGCGAAACGCCCATCCCCGCTCGTCGCGGATCGGGTCGACGACGGTCATCCCGATCGCGTCCTCGAGCCCCTTCAGGCGCCGCACGATGATGGTGCGATGGGCCCACGGGCAGGCGTACGAGACGTAGAGGTGATACCTGCCCGGCGCCGCCGGGTACGTCGCGCCGGGGCTCGGCTCGACCCAGTCGCGAAACTGGCTCGTCTGCCGGACGAACCGCCCGCCGGCGCCCATCTCCCTGGGGAGCTCCGCTCGGCTCGACATCGCTAGGCGGCCGCCGCTCGGGCGGGCTCGGCCGCCTCCACGCCGAGAATGGGCGCGAGGTGCTCGCCCGTGAACGAGCCCGGGGTCGTGGCGATCACCTCCGGCGACCCCTCGGCCACCAGCCGCCCGCCGGCGTCGCCGCCCTCGGGGCCGAGATCGATGACCCAGTCGGCGCTCTTGACGACGTCGAGGTCGTGCTCGATCACGACCACGGTGTTCCCCGAGTCGACGAGCCGCTGCAGCACGACGAGGAGCCGCTCGACATCGGCCGAGTGCAGGCCGGTCGTCGGCTCGTCGAGAACGTAGAGCGTGCGACCGGTCGCGACCTTGGAGAGCTCGCTCGAGAGCTTCACGCGCTGGGCCTCCCCGCCGGAGAGCGTGGTCGCGGGCTGGCCGAGGCGCACGTAGTCGAGGCCGACGTCGTGGAGCGTCTGCAGGCGGCGGGCGATCCTCGGCACCGCCGAGAAGACCTCGAGTGCCTCCTCGACGCTCATCTCGAGGACGTCGCTGATCGTCTTGCCCTTGTACCTGACCTCGAGCGTCTCCCGGTTGTAGCGCTTGCCCCCGCAGACCTCGCACGGCACGTACACGTCGGGCAGGAAGTGCATCTCGATCTTGATCGTCCCGTCACCGCGGCAGGTCTCGCAGCGGCCCCCCTTGACGTTGAAGCTGAACCGGCCCGGCCCGTAGCCACGCTCGCGCGCGTCGGGCGTCTGCGCGAACAGCTGGCGGATGTGGTCGAAGACCCCGGTGTACGTCGCAGGGTTCGAGCGCGGGGTCCGGCCGATCGGGGACTGGTCGATCGCGATCACCTTGTCGAGCTCACCGGCCCCGGTGAGGCCTCGGTGCCGCCCGGGGCGGATCACTCGGCGACCGAGGCGCGACATCAGGGCCCGCAGGAGCACCTCGTTGACCAGCGTGCTCTTGCCGCTCCCCGACACGCCGGCGACGCAGGTGAGCGTGCCGAGGGGGAACCGTACGTCGATGTCGGCGAGGTTGTGCTCGGCCGCGCCCTTGACGGTCAGCCACGATCGGGCGGACCTGCGCCGCTCGGGCACCGGGATCCCGCGCCGGCCCGACAGGAACGCGCCGGTCAGCGACCGCTCGTCGGCGGCGACGGCCTCGGGCGAGCCGGCCGACACGACCCTGCCACCGTGCTCGCCGGCGCCCGGGCCCATGTCGACGATGTAGTCGGCCGCGAGCATCGTGTCCGTGTCGTGCTCGACGACGAGAACGGTGTTGCCCATGTCGCGGAGCCGCTCGAGGGTCGCGATCAGGCGCGTGTTGTCGCGCTGGTGCAGGCCGATCGACGGCTCGTCGAGGATGTAGAGGACGCCGACCAGGCCGGCCCCGATCTGCGTCGCGAGGCGAATCCGCTGCGCCTCCCCGCCCGACAGCGTGCTCGCGGCGCGATCCAGGGTCAGGTACCCGACGCCGACGTCGACCAGGAAGCGCAGGCGGCCGATCGCCTCGGCGACGACCCGCTCGGCGATCATCGCCTTCGTGGTCGGGAGCTCGAGCTGCTCCAGCCAGTCGAGCGCATCCGCGACCGACAGGCCGACCAGCTCGTGGATGCCGAGCCCGCCGACGAGGACGGCCCGGATCTCGGGCCGAAGGCGCGCGCCGTCGCACTCCGGGCAGGGCCGCAGCGACATGAACTGCTCGGCGTGCTCACGCACCGCGCTCGACATCGACGTGCGGTGCTGGCGCCGCAGCTGCGGAACGACCCCCTCGAACCAGCCATGCGAGCCACCCTTCCGGCGCCGGCCGAGGTGGAGCCTGCGTCGCCCTCCGGGCGGCCCGTCGATCAGCAGCTGCCGCTGCGCCTTCGGAAGGCGCCGAAACGGCCGGTCGAGGTCGATGTCGTACTCGAGCGCGACCGCCTCGAGGAGCAGGTCGTAGTAGTCCGTGGTCCTGTCGCTCCACGGCACGATCGCGCCGTCGGCCAGCGTCTTGCCCGGCTCGACGACGAGCTCCGGGTCCACCTCCTGCATGAACCCGAGGCCCGTGCACCGCGGGCAGGCGCCGTGGGGCGAGTTGAACGAGAACGCGCGCGGCTCGAGCTCGATCGCGAGCGGGCCGTGCTCGGGGCAGGCGAACCGCTCCGAGTAGACCTCGTCGTGCCCTCCGCCGTCGACCTCCTGGATCCTGACCTGTCCCTCGCCGAGCGCCAACGCGGTCTCGACGCTCTCGGTCAGGCGGCGGCGCAGGTCGTCGCGGATGCGGAGGCGATCCACCACCACGTCGATCGAGTGGTTGCGCTTGCGATCGAGCGGCGGGACGTCCTCGACGAGGGAGATGTCGCCGTCGACCAGCACCCGCGAGAAGCCCTCTCCGCGAAGCCGGTCGAGGACGTCGCGGTGCTCGCCCTTGCGATCCCGGACGATCGGCGCCAGGACCTGGAACCTGGTGCCCTCGGGCAGATCGAGCACGTTGTCGACGATCTGCTCCGCGCTCTGGCCGGCGATCGGTCGTCCGTCGATCGGGCAATGCGGGTCCCCGACGCGAGCCCAGAGCAGACGCAGGTGGTCGTAGACCTCGGTCACCGTGGCGACGGTTGACCGGGGGTTGCGGCTGGTCGTCTTCTGATCGATCGAGATCGCGGGCGAGAGCCCCTCGATGTCGTCGACGTCGGGCTTGTCCATCTGGCCGAGGAACTGGCGCGCGTACGCGGAGAGGCTCTCCACGTATCGGCGCTGACCCTCGGCGTAGAGCGTGTCGAACGCCAGGCTCGACTTGCCGCTCCCCGACAGTCCGGTGATCACGACGAGGCTGTCGCGCGGAAGCTCGAGGTCGACGTTCTTGAGGTTGTGCTCTCGCGCGCCGCGGACGGTGATGGTCGAGGTCGCGCGTGACGGCACCCCCCGGATACTAGTCCGGGTATCGACGGGACCACACGCCTGCGTCTCGCCGCCAGGGGTGGGTGCTTTGATTGACACCCGAGCACCGATGCCGACGGCGAGGTCCCGATGAGGGTCGTTCGTGGTTCGAGCCGAGCACGTGTCCTCGCGGTGGTCATCGCGGCCGTCGCGACGCTCGCGCTCGCCTCGACCGGGCTCGGCCAGCAGGCGAGCCCGCCAGAGCGGGACGTCGCGCCGTTCGGGGCCGATGCGGAGCCGTCGGTGATCCCCTACGCGCAGATCATCGCGGCCGCCGACTCGGGTGGCCTGAACGCCGCCGTCGTCGATCGATCCGCCGGCTGGGTCATCGCGGCCGACGAGGCCGGCCGGCTGGTCGCGGCCGAGATCCCCGAGCCGGAGCAGGGGCAGGACTTCGGAGCGACTGGCGCGGGCGGGCAGGCGCCTGGCGCGCTCCCGGACGCGTTCGAGCTGACCGATCGCCTCGAGGAGTCCGGCGTGACGGTCCTGGACCCCGCGCCAGTCGAGGCGACGAGCGACGACTCGGGCAGCCTGATCCGATCGCTGATCTTCCCCATCGCGCTGGTCGTGGTGGCGGTGCTGGTCATCGGCACGCTCGTGCTCCTGCGCGGTCGCGGCGGCGGGCGCGGCGCGCGGGGCGGGGCGAGCGCGCACGGGAAGATGCGCAAGAACGCGCTGGTGAGCCCTCCGGACGTGCGGTTCGCCGACGTGGCGGGGTGCGACGAGGCGGTCGAGGAGCTGCAGGAGGTCGTGCTCTTCCTGCGCGAGCCCTGGCGCTTCGGCAAGGTCGGGGCCCGGATGCCGCGCGGGGTGATCCTGCACGGGCCGCCCGGGACCGGAAAGACCCTCATCGCCAAGGCCGTCGCCGGCGAGTCCGGCGTGCCGTTCTTCGCCGTGGCCGGGTCCGACTTCGTCGAGACGTTCGTCGGAGTCGGGGCGGCCCGGGTGCGCGACCTGTTCGCCGAGGCGCGCAAGTCGAAGACCGGAGCGATCATCTTCTTCGACGAGATCGACGCGATCGGGCGAGCCCGCGCGGGCGGACCCGGATCGGGCGCCGACTCCGAGCGCGAGGGCACCCTCAATCAGCTACTCGTCGAGCTGGACGGCTTCGGGGAGCGCGATCGCATCGTCGTGGTCGCCGCGACGAACCGGGTCGACATGCTCGACGCGGCCCTCCTGCGGGCCGGGCGCTTCGATCGGCGCGTGCAGGTCGCCGCGCCCAGCGAGGCCGGGCGCCTGGCGATCATGCGGCTCCACGCCAAGGGCATGCCGATCGCCGACGAGGGCGATCTGGAGCGCGTCGCCACGGTCACCGCGGGCTTCGCCGGCTCCGATCTGGGCAACCTCCTGAACGAGGCGGCGATCATGGCCGCCCGCGACGGGCGCGAGTCGATCACCGCCGCCGATCTCGACGAGGGGATGCTGCGGGCGCTCGCCGGGCCACAGCGACGCGACGGCGGGGTCGCCGCGGACGAGCTCGAGGCCATCGCGTGGCACGAGGCCGGGCATTGCCTGGCGGCCGAGCTCAGCCCCACCCACGCCAAGACCCAGCGCGTGACGATCCTGGCTCGAGGGGGCGCGGGCGGGCTCGCGCTCTACGGCAACACCGATCGGGCGCTGACGAGCCGCAGGATGCTCCACGAGCAGATGATCGTCCTGATGGCCGGGCGCGCCGCCGAGCACGTGGGGGTCGGCACGATCTCGAGCGGGGCCGCCAACGACCTCGAGCGCGCCAACGAGATGGCGCGGGCCGCGGTCGAGCGGCTGGGGTTCTCGGAGACGGTCGGTCAGATCGTGAGCGCCTCCGGCGCCAACCCCATGCCGCTGTCACACGAGACGCGCTCGGCCATCGACCGCGAGGTCGCCCGGCTCGTCGCGACGGCCTACTCGGACGCGGTCACCCTGCTGTCCGAGCACAGAGAGCCTCTCGAGCGCCTCGCGGTCACGCTGAAGGAGCGCGAGCAGCTCGACCGTGCCGAGATCGAGGAGGTCCTGGCCGACGTGATCGCCGAGGAGGCCGCAGCGGAGCGTCCGCCCGAGGCGCCCGAGCCCCTGCCCGTGCGGCCACCCGCGCCCGAGTCCCGCCCCGAGCCGCTCGCTCCGGAGCGTGAGCCGGCGCATCACCCGGACCCCGGCGTGCACGAGCCGGAGCCGGAGCACGTCCATCCGCAGCCACACATGACGCCCGAGCCCAGCCTGGCCGCGGCGCTGCGAGCGCTCTGGCGGCAGCGCCGCCGTGCCCGGCGGCCACAGGCGCTCTCGCTCCGACTGCGCCGCCGCCGCTCGCCGGCTCCGCCGACGGGGGACGCGAGCGGCTGACCGCCTTCAGGCCCGGCGCACGATCGAGTCCAGCGAGACTCGGCGCGCCCGCGCGCTCCAGGACTCGGGCGTGCGCCGCGCCGGGTCGCGCTCGACCAGCGGGTAGCCGAAGCTGAGCGCGATGCCCGGTTCCTCGTCGTCCTCCAGGAGCGGGGTCAGGGCGGCCGGATCGCGCAGCCCGTGCGGGCAGGACACGACGCCGAGCCCCCAGGCGGCGAGCATCATGTTCTGGGCCGCCCGGCCGATGTCCATGAGCGTCAGCGCGCTTCCGGGCAGCCCGGTCACCAGCACCGAGAACGGGGCCGCGAGCACCACCTCGGGCCGGTACACCGCACGCGCCAGCGAGGCGCGCGCGTCGCCCGACTCCGCCACGACGAACCGCCACGGCTGACGGTTGCGCGCGCTGCCGGCCAGCCGTCCGGCGTCGAGGATCCCGACCTGCACGCCGGGCTCGAGCGCGCGGTCGGCGTACTCACGGACGTCGCGCTTGCTCGCGATGGCCAGGGCCACGTCCACTCAGCCCACCCCTGCGCACGCGGGCAGACCGCGATCCCACGACCCGTCGGTCACCGCCGCCTCCGCCGCCGGCCCGGCTTTCCGGGGGGTCGGGGCGGCGCGGTCCGCTTGGGGTCGGTCCGTGGCGCCGGCGCGGGCTCCTCGCCCTCCGACTCCGGCGCGGCGACCGACTCGTCCCCGCTCGACAGCGCGGTCCGCAGGTCGGCGATCTCGTCCCGGATCCGAGCGGCGAGCTCGAACCGGAGCTCCTCGGCCGCCTGGAACATCTCCGACTCCTTCTGGACGATCATCCGCTCGATCTCCTCGGCGGAGGCGTCGGCCGCAACGGCCGGCTCCTTCCCGCGGCGCCTCCGCGGTGCCGTCTCGACCGTCTCCTTCAGGCCGAGGAGCTCGACGATGTCCGAGACCCCCTTGCGGATCGTCTCGGGCGTGATCCCGTGCTCCTCGTTGTAGGCGATCTGGATCTGACGCCGCCGCTCGGTCTCGCTGATCGCCGAGTCCATGGCCTCGGTCGTCGTGTCGGCGTACATGATCACCTGGCCGTTCACGTTTCGCGCCGCGCGACCGATCGTCTGGATGAGGGAGGTGTTCCCGCGCAGGAAGCCCTCCTTGTCGGCGTCCAGGATCGCGACCAGCGAGACCTCGGGCAGGTCGAGCCCCTCGCGCAGGAGGTTCACGCCGACCAGCACGTCGAACTCGCCGAGCCGCAGCTCCCGGACGACGCGGATCCGCTCCAGCGTGTCGATCTCCGAATGCAGGTAGCGCGCCCGGATCCCCGCCTCGTGCAGGTACTCGGTGAGATCCTCCGCCATGCGCTTGGTCAGGGTGGTGACGAGCGACCGCTCGTCGACCTCAGCCCGATCGCGGAGCTCGCGCATGAGGTCGTCGATCTGATGGTGCGTCGGCCGGACCTCGACCTGGGGATCGACGAGCCCGGT
This sequence comes from Thermoleophilia bacterium, assembly GCA_028285405.1. Lineage (GTDB taxonomy): Bacteria > Actinomycetota > Thermoleophilia > Miltoncostaeales > Miltoncostaeaceae > JANQPH01. The sequence goes on along the minus strand of JANQPH010000046.1, from coordinate 75,967 downwards.
CGGGCGGATGATCTGCTCGACGACATGGCCCGACGACGCCCGCTCGAACTCGCCGGGCGTGGCGGACACGAAGACGATCTGCCGCACCCGATCGAGGAACTCGGCGAACTGGAGCGGGCGGTTGTCGAGCGCGGACGGCAGCCGGAAGCCGTTCTCGATCAGCGCCAGCTTGCGCGAGCGATCGCCTTCGTACATGCCCCGCAGCTGCCCCATCGTGTTGTGGCTCTCGTCGATGAAGCAGAGGAAGTCGTCGGGGAAGAAGTCGATCAGCGAGTGCGGCGGCTCGCCTGGGTTGCGGCCGTCGAGGATGCGCGAGTAGTTCTCGATTCCCGAGCAGTAGCCGAGCTCCCGGATCATCTCCATGTCGTATTCGGTGCGCTGGCGCAGCCGGTGCGCCTCGACGAGCTTGCCCTGCGACTCGAACGTCGCGATCTGCTGCTCCAGCTCGTCCCTGATCTCCCGCAGCGATCGGTCGATCGTGTCCGGCGGCGTCACGTAGTGGGTGGCCGGGTAGACCGCCAGGTGCCCGAGCTCGGCGCCCACCTCGCCGGTGAGCGGATCGAACTCCACGATGCTCTCGACCTCGTCCCCGAAGACCGACAGCCGATAGGCGGCCTCCGAGTTGGCCGGCTGGATCTCGATGGTGTCGCCACGGGCCCGGAATCGCCCTCGCTCGAGGACGGTGTCGTTTCGCTCGTACTGCACGTCGACGAGCCGGCGAAAGAGCTGCTCGCGCGGCGTCTCCTCCCCGACCGTGAGCAGGACGACCCGGTCCCGATAGACCTCGGGGGAGCCCATCCCGTAGATGCAGCTCACCGATGCGACGATCACGACGTCGCGGCGCGCGAGCAGCGCCGCGGTCGCGGCGTGCCGCAGACGATCGATCTCGTCGTTGATCGATGCGTCCTTCTCGATGTAGGTGTCGGACGCCGCGATGTACGCCTCGGGCTGGTAGTAGTCGTAGTAGCTGACGAAGTACTCGACGGCGGCGTCCGGCAGGAACTCGCGGAACTCGTTGCAGAGCTGCGCGGCGAGCGTCTTGTTGTGCGCGATGACGAGCGACGGCCTGCCCGAGCGCGCGATGATGTTGGCCATGGTGTAGGTCTTGCCCGAGCCGGTGACCCCCAGCAGGGTCTGATACCGGTCTCCGCGCTCGACACCAGCCTCGATCTCGTCGATGGCCTGGGGCTGGTCACCGGTCGGCGAGAAGGCGTCCGACAGGCGGAAGGGCGAGGTCGCGCGCGCCACGGCCTGAGCGTAGCGCGGCATCGGGTCGGCACCCGACTCGGCGCCGGGCCAAACGGAGCCGCGCCGATCTTCGCCGCCGGGCCAAGGCCGGGTGAGCGGGTCGTCCCGCACAATCGTCGACACGACGACGCCGTCGAGAGGATTCGCCCCCTCACAGACGGTGAACGTCGGCGGAGACCGAAGGGCACGAGTTCTCGGGAACCGCGAGGCGTCTCGTCGACGCCGGCGCTCGGAGTCGACGGGCGCTTTTGTCGGCCCCGTCGTCCGATGTGGCGCGGGGCCGCCCCCCTTTCCGGGATGCGCGTGCGGCGGGGTCCTTCCCCGCCCACCGGGGGCTACCCTCTCGGCAGAGACCCGCGAGCCGCCGGAGGACGCATGCCCGTCGAGATGCTCCACACGATGATCCGCGTGCTGGACGAGGAGGAGTCGCTGCGCTTCTACGGGGCCCTCGGCTTCGAGGAGCGACGCCGCGCACGGGTCGGCAAAGACACGGCCACGATCATCATGCTCGGTCTTCCCGGGGATGGTCAGGAGCTCGAGCTGACGCTGAACGATGGGCGAGGGGACCCGTATCCGCTCGGAGACGGCTACGGACACATCGCGCTTCGGGTCGACTCGATGGACGACGAGATCGCGGCGCTGGCGGAGCGTGGCATCGCGCTGTCGCGCGGACCCTACGAGGCCTACCCGGGCGGATCCAAGATCGCCTTCATCCAGGATCCGGACGGCTACATGATCGAGCTGATCGAGCGCAAGGAGGCGTAGACCGCGCCCTACCCGCCCCCCTCGGCCAGCTCGTCCGAGTAGGCCCGCCGGTAGATCGGCGTCAGGTCGCTCACCCGGCCCACGTACGCTCGCGTCTCGGAGAAGGGGATGTCCTCCGGCATGCGCAGCCGCGTACCACGGGCCTCGCTCTCGGCCAGCCACCTGCGCACGTTGGACTCCCCCCCGTTGTAGGCGGCAAGCGCCTTCGGCACCGACCCGAAGCTGTCGACCAGGTACCGCATGTAGCGGGAGCCGTACGCGATGTTGACCTCGGGATCCTCGAGCCGATGCGGCGGCGGGCTCGGGCGCCGTGGCTGATCTGCCACGAAGCGGGCCGTCGCGGGCAGGACCTGCATGAGCCCCACCGCGCCTTCGGAGCTCCTCGAGTCGGGCACGAAGCCGCTCTCGGTGTGGATCACCGCGGCGATCAGCGCCGGGTCGAGGTCGTTGCGCTCGGCGTGCTCCCTGATCGCCTCCTCGTACTCGAGCGGATACCACAGGCGGGCGTACCACGCCGGCATCGACTGATGGACGGACGCCCACGCGGCGACGACCCCCGCGACCAGGACGAGCAGGACGACGAGCCGCCGAATCGTGCGCCGGCTCATCGGTCAGGCGTGGCGTACTTGGCGAAGACCGACCGAGCCCAGCGCTCGAGGTCCGCCTCGCTGCCGTCGTTCACGAGGACCTCGTCGGCGCGAGCGACCTTCTCGGCCTCGGGGATCTGCCGAGCGCTCCGCTGGTCGAAGTCCTGCCCTCGGGCGGCCACCCGCTCCCGCCGGATCGGCTCGGACGCGGTGACCACGAGCACGGCGTCGAAGTCGGCCTCGATGCCGACCTCGAAGAGCAGCGGCACCTCGCACACCAGCAGGGGCGCCGGCGCTTGGCGGGCCCGCTCACGAGCCACCCACCGCGCTCGCGCCTCGCCGACGCGCGGGTGGATCAGCCCCTCGAGGAACTCGATCCCGCCCGGTGCCCCGAACGCGGCGGACGCGAGCGCGGCGCGATCGACCGAACCATCCGGAGCGATCGTCGCGGCGCCGAACCGCTCGCGCACCGCGCCGACGAGCCCAGGGTCGGAGTACGCGTCGGCGACGACCTCGTCGCTCGACAGGGTCGCCGCCCCCAGCCGGCCGAGCGCGGCGAGGGCGGTCGACTTACCGGCGCCGATCCCACCGGTGAGCCCGAGAAGCGACGGGGTACGGCCCCCGTCCGGGCGGTGCGAGGTGGAGCCCCCGGCCCTATCCCTCGTGGTCGGTCTCGCCGCCATCAGCGGCATCGTCGCCCACGGCCTCGGCGGGCGGCTCGTCATCGGTGTCGGGCGGTTGCGGCAGCTCCTGCGCCTCGGCGTCCTCGGCCGCGGGCGCGTCGATGCCGTCCTCCCCGCTCGGCGCCTCGGCCGTCGGCGGCTCGGCGGCCACCTCGTCCGTCGGCAGCTCGGCGGCGACCTCGTCCGTCGCCTCCACGGCGTCACCGTCGGGGGCCCCGGGCCACTCGAGGCGGCGCTGCACCGTGTCACCGTCGGCGACCCGCTTCAGGCTGAGCGAGAGCCGCCTGCGCTCGGCGTCGATCTCGATGATGCGCACCGCGAGCGCGTCGCCCTGGCTCACGACCTCGCGCGGGTTCTCGACGTGGTGGGTCGCCAGCTCCGAGATGTGGACGAGCCCCTCGACGCCGGGGTGGATCTCGACGAACGCGCCGAACGTGACGACCTTGGTGACCTTCCCCTCGACGACGTCCTCGACGTCGTAGGCGTCGATCACCGACTGCCACGGGTCCGCCTGGGTCTGCTTCAGACCGAGCGAGATCCGCTGACGCTCCCGATCGATGTCGAGGACCTTGACCTCGACCTTCTCGCCGATCTGCAGCACCTCGGACGGGTGGTTCACGTGGCTCCAGCTGAGCTCCGAGATGTGGATCAGGCCGTCGATGCCCTCCAGATCCACGAACGCGCCGAAGTCGACGATGTTCGAGATCGTGCCCTCGACGATCTGTCCGGGCTCGAGGTCGTCGAGGATCTTCTGCCGGACCTCCCGGCGCTCGTCCTCGAGGACCGCGCGCCGCGAGAGCACGACGTTGTTGCGGTTGCGGTTGAGCTCGATCACCCGGCACTCGAGGCGACGGCCGAGGTACTCGTCGAGATCCTGGACGCGCCGGATGTCGACCAGCGACGCGGGCAGGAAACCCCGCACGCCGAGGTCCAGGATCAGGCCGCCCTTGACGACCTCGATCACGTTGCCCTCGACGTTCTCGCCCGCCTCGGCGGCGGCCTCGATCCGCTTCCACGCCTTCTCGAAGCGCGCGCGCTTCTTGGAGAGGATCAGCCGGCCGTCCTGGTCCTCCTTCTGCATGACCAGGGCGTCGATCATCTCGCCGAGCTCGACCTCTTCGTCGGGCTTGACGCTCTTGCGGATCGACAGCTCAGAGAGCGGGATCACGCCCTCGCTCTTGTAGCCGATGTCGACCAGGACCTCGTCCTTGTCGACTCGGACCACTCGACCACTCACGACATCGCCTTCGTCGAAGAGCGGGATGGTCTCGTCGTAGTTCGGCACCAGCTCGCCGTCGACCTCGATGTACTCGGGCCCGTCCAGCGTGCGAACGGGGGTGTCGAGGTCGGGAGCTGGGATCTCCAGGTCGGTCTCGGTCGTCGCCAATTTGTCCTCGTCTCGGTTCTCGTGCGCGAAATCAGGCGTCTCGCGCGAGACCGGGGAGTATAGACCTCCTCCCCCTCCGGCTGGCCTCAGCTGTCGGCGCCGGCCCCCGCGGGCGATCGGGCGGCGAGGAACCGCTCGATCTGCTCGGGGTCTCGGGGTCCCTCGAGGCGCCCCGCGACGCCGCCGGAGGTGTCCACCACCAGGATGGCGGGAACCAGTCGGACCAGCGCCGCGACCCTCGGAAACTCGTCGAGGTCACGTCGCTCGAGCACCCCATCCGTGCGTTCGACGGCGGTCTCGACGACGCGCTCGCAGAGCGGGTCGCCACCCACACCCACGCCGACCACCCACGGCCCGGGACCCTCGAGGGCGAGCGCATCGACGGGGTCGGGGCGAGCCCCGAACCGGACCGAGGACGTGACACACCGACCGAGCACGGCATCGGCGGCGGCGTCCAGCGCAACGGCCGCGGCGACGACCACGCCCGCGACGTCGAGGCCGAGCGCGAGGAGGACGGTGGCAGCCCCGAGCGCGGCCGCGCGCAGCAGCGCCCCCCGACGCGCCGGTGCATCGGGACGGAGCGGATATGGCCCGCTGACCGCGAGCCGCGCGAGCACCCGAAACGGCGATGCCCCCGGGAGTCCGTCGAGCAGCGCAAGCGCGGCCGCGACCCCGACCACGGGCCACGTGTCGAGCGCGAGCGCCTCCGCGGTCATCACCGCGACGGTCGCGGAGGCGAGGCGGGCGTGGAGCGGACTCCGCGCGACGCTCACTCCGAGCGCGCCTCGTCGTGGAGCGCTCGTCGAGCGGGATCGGTCAGGACGGCATGCGCGCGGTTGAGCTCCACCAGCCGGCGAGCGCCCGCGGGGCTCTCGTCCCGCAGCGCCAGCTCCCGCAGGACCACGAACGCCGCCTCGATCACCTCGACCCGGGCGCTCGGGTGCACCTCGAGCACCCGGTAGTGGTCCGGCTCGGCCTGACCGGGGCTCGGCATGTCCCTACTTGGCCTCGAGCCAGGTGTGCCCGCGCCCCACGTCGACCACCAGCGGAGGGTCGAGGTCGAACGCGCCGACCATCGCCCCCCGGACGATCTCCCCGGCGCGCGCGGCCTCACGCTCGGGCGCCTCGACGAGTAGCTCGTCGTGGATCTGCAGCACCAGCCGAGCCGACAGGCCGGCCTCCTCCAGGTCGGCGTCGGCCTGGACCATCGCCGCCTTCATGATGTCGGCCGCCGAGCCCTGGATGACCGTGTTCACGGCCAGCCGCTCGCCGCGCTGGCGCTGCTGGACCGTGCGACCGCCGAGCTCGGGGATCGGCCTGCGCCGCCCGAAGACCGTCGTCACGAGGCCCTCCTGCGTCGCGTTGGCGATCGTCGTGTCGATGAACGCCTGCACCCGGGGGTAGCGCTCCAGGTAGGCCTCGATGTACCGGCCCGCGTCCGCCCTTGGGATGCCGAGCTGCTCCCCGAGGCCGAAGTCGCTGATCCCGTAGACGATCCCGAAGTTCACCGCCTTGGCCCGGTCACGGGTGGTCTTGTCGACGTCCCCGGGCGCCATTCCGAACACCTCGGCGGCCGTCGCGCGGTGGATGTCGTCGCCGCGCTGGAACGCGTCGCGCAGCGCGGCCTCACCGGACAGGTGGGCGAGGATCCGCAGCTCCACCTGGCTGTAGTCGCAGCTGACCAGCACGTGCCCCTCCGCGGCGACGAAGGCGTCGCGGATCTCCCGCCCCAGCGGAGTGCGGATCGGGATGTTCTGGAGGTTGGGGTTCTCCGACGACAGCCGGCCGGTCTCGGCGACCGTCTGGTTGAACGTCGTGTGCAGGCGACCGTCCTCGGGATCGACGAGCTCGGGCAGCGCCGACAGGTAGGTCGAGTCGAGCTTGGTCAGCTCCCGGTAGCGGCCGATCAGCGGAACGATCGGGTGCTTGTCCTCGAGGAGCTTCAGCACCTGACGATCCGTCGACCAGCCGGTCTTGCCACGCCGGTACGTCGGCAGCTCGAGGCGCTCGAACAGCACCTGGCCGAGCTGCTTCGGCGACTCGATCACGAACTCTCCCCCGGCGAGCTCCCAGATCCGGTCGCGGAGCTCGTCGGCGTTGTCTCGCACACGGGCGGCGATCTCGCCCAGTCGGGCGACGTCGAGGGTGATGCCGAGCCGCTCCATCCTCGCCAGCACGGCCGCGACGGGGATCTCGACGTCCCGCATCAGCGGACCGAGGCCCTCCTCCTCGATGGCCGGCGCCTGCCGGGCGGCGAGCTCGCGAACGCCGGCGGCATCCCGGGCCGGATCCCCCTCGCCGACACCCTCGACGCCGATCCCCGCGGCCTCGAGCAGCGCGTCGAGCTGATACTGGCCGCGCCGACGGGGCTCCAGCAGGTATGCCGCGATCATCGTGTCGTGGCAGCGTTCGAGGATCGCGGCCCGGATCTGCGCGGGCAACCCCTTGACGTCGTGGCAGGCCACCGTGCGCCCCCCGAGCACGCCCACCAATTCCGCCTGCCCGGGCTCGTCCAGCGCGACCGTGACCACCTCGCCGCTCGAGTCGGCGAGTGCCGCGCGCTCACCGGCGACCGCAAGGGCGACGGCGCCGGGCGCAAGCGCCTCCGCGAGTCCACCACGTGCCGCCGCCGTCGGGGCAACGGAGATCATCAGCTGATCGGGCTCGGCGGCCGGCGCCTCGCTCGTGATCTCCCCGAGCCGGGGCTTCAGGCTGGTGAACTCCAGCTCGTCGAAGACCTTGTTGAGCTCTGCCAGCCGGTCCGCGTCCAGGACGAACGGCGGGGCGTCGCCGTCGTCGGTCGGATCGAGATCGAGGGGCACCTGGCGGTCGATCACCGCGAGGTCCCGCGACAGCCGGGCGTCGTCCGCGTGCTCGGTCAGGGCCTCGCGTCGCTTGGGGGTCTGCTCGTCCGCGTGCTCCAGCACCGACTCGAGCGTTCCGTAGCGCTTCAGCAGCGTCGCCGCACCCTTCTCGCCGATGCCCGGTACCCCCGGGAGGTTGTCGCTCGAGTCGCCGACGAGGCCCCGGAAGTCCGTCATCAGCTCCGGCCCGACGCCGTAGCGCTCCAGCACGCGCTCCGGTGTGTACCTGGTGGTGTCGGTCACGCCGCGCCCGGTCGCAAGCACCGAGATGCGCCCGTCGACGAGCTGCAGGCTGTCCCGGTCCCCGGTCAGGATGGTCACCTCGTGGCCGGCGTCGGCAGCGCGCTGGGCCAGGGTCCCGATCACGTCGTCGGCCTCGAAGCCCGCCAGCTCGGTGTTCCGAAAGCCGAAGGCCTCCATGAGCGGCCGGAACCAGCGGGTCTGCTCGCGCAGCAGGTCGGGGGTCTCGCGCCTGCCCGCCTTGTACTCGGGGTACTGCTCGTGCCGGAACACCTTGCCCGGCGCGTCCCACGCGACGATGACCCGGCCGGGGCGCTCCTCGCCCAGCACCTTCACCATCATCGCCGCCAGGCCGTACAGCGCGTTGGTCGGGAAGCCCGCCGTGGTCGTGATTGACTCGGGCAGGGCGAAGAAGGCCCGGTAGGCGAGGCTGTTGCCGTCGATCAGGAGCAGCTGATCGACATCCGCCGGCGCCGCGACGTCCGACACCTCAGCGGCCTGTGCGCGTTGGCTCACCCACCGACCGCGAGTGTACCCGCGGTCCCCCACGCCGCCGGGTATCGTTCCGAGCCGGATTCGAGTCGAGAGGATCGCCGTGGGAATCACCCCGAGCGCGCAGCACAGCGTCATGATCAGGGTCGAGCTGGATGCCGGCCGCCCGGATCTCGTGGGCAGGCTCGCGACGGCCATCGGCGAGGTCGGCGGCGACATCGTCGCGCTCGACACCGTGGAGGAGAGCCGTGCGGTGGTGCTCCGCGAGCTGATCGTCAACGCGAGCACCGAGGAGCACGCCAAAGAGGTGCTGGACGCCGCGGAGGGCGTCGAGGGCGCCAGGATCGTCGAGACCTTCGACCGCACGTTCCGCCTCCACGAGGGCGGCAAGATCGAGATGGACCCGCGCGTCGAGCTCGACACACTCCAGGACCTGGGTACGGCCGGAGCGCAAGGCGCCGCGCGCGTGGCGCAGGCGATCGCGCGGAACCCCGACCTCGCCTTCGAGCTCACGATGAAGCGCAACATGGTCGCGGTGATCACCGACGGGACCGCGGTGCTCGGCCTCGGCGACATCGGCGCCATCGCCGGCATGCCCGTGATGGAGGGCAAGTCGATGCTCTTCAAGGGATTCGCCGACGTCGACAGCTACCCGATCTGCCTCGACACCCACGACCCGGACGAGCTGATCGAGACGATCACGGCGATCGCGCCGGCCTTCGGCGGGATCAACCTGGAGGACATCGCCGCGCCCGTGTGCTTCGCGGTCGAGGACCGACTCAAGGAGACCCTGGACATCCCGGTCTTCCACGACGACCAGCACGGGACCGCGATCGTGACGCTGGCGGCGCTCATCAACGCCTGCAAGCTCACCGGGCACCGGATGGAGGACCTGAAGGTCGTCGTCAACGGGATCGGCGCATCCGGCGTCGCCTGCTCGAAGATCCTCATGGACGTCGGCGTCCGGAACATCATCGGGTGCGACACGCGCGGAGCGATCTACAAGGGCCGCACCGAGAACATGAACTTCATGAAGGAGTGGTACGCCGAGAACACCAATCCCGAAGGCCTCGAGGGGACCCTCGGCGACGTGATCGAGGACGCCACGCTCTTCCTCGGGCTGTCGGGGCCCGGCACCCTCCCGCTCGAGTTCCTCAAGCGCATGGGTGAGGACGCGATCGTCTTCGCGATGGCCAACCCGGTGCCCGAGATCATGCCCGAGGAGGCCGCCCCGTACGTCGCGGTCATGGCGACCGGCCGCTCCGACTACCCGAACCAGATCAACAACGTGCTGGCCTTCCCGGGGGTGTTCCGCGGAGCGCTGGACTGCCGCGCGCGCCAGATCACCGAGGGCATGAAGGTCGCCGCGGGCGAGGCCATCGCCGAGGTCGTCTCCGACGACGAGCTCGAGCCGGACTACATCATCCCGAGCGTCTTCAACGAGGCCGTCGCCCCGGCGGTCGCCAAGAAGGTCGTCGAGGTGGCGCTCGCGGAAGGCGTCGCCCGGCACGCCCCCGCGCACGGCTGACCGCCCCTGGCCGAGCAAGGCTCCTGCGGGGGACGCTCTAGACTCGCCGCCGGGGGACGTGGCGGAACGGTAGACGCGGCGGACTCAAAATCCGCTGGGCGAAAGCCCGTGGGGGTTCGATTCCCTCCGTCCCTATCTTTGAGCTGAACCCGAGAGGAGTGGGCGCCTCGCGCCCGCTGCTCGCAGGTGTTCAGCGAGAGGACGCATGCCGGGTCCGGAAGACCCGGACCGTCCGGTTCACTGTGAGCCGATCCCGAGAGCGAGCGATGCCTCGCATCGGTCGGTCGCAGGTGTTCGGCGAGAGGACGCAGCCGGGTCCGGATGACCCGGACCGTCCGGTTCACCGTGTGAGCCGAACCCGGGCGGCCCGGCGGCCTCAGCCCCCTGGCACCGGCGGCAGCCCCAGAGCCCTCCTGACCGGCCCCGCGGCATCGAGCGTGGCCGCCGTTGCGGCAAAGAGCCGGTTCGCCACCGCGGTCGTGTCGGCGGCGGTCGCCGTCCCCTCGTCGAAGGCGAGGATGCTCTGCGCGTAGGCGTCCGCGGCCTCGGCCTCGGCGCTGGCGGCCTCGATCAGGGTCGCGATGTCGGCGGCGACCGCGTCGGGCCACTCCTCACCCGTCAGGCCGTCGATGAACCCGCGGTTCGCGCGACCGATGTCGCCCATCCCTGCGGCGGCCTCAGGCAGGTCGCCCTCCAGCTGGGCCGCCTCGAACCGCTGGCTCGCCGCCGCGACGGCCTCGTTCTTGTTGTCGACGAGGCCCAGGTAGATCGCTCCGGCCTCATCGACCCCGAGCGCCCCGTCCGACGGCGAACTCGCCGTGGTGGTCGCAGGATCGGCCGGCGCCGTGGACGAGCCGCTCTCGTCGTCGGAGCCACCACATGCGGCCCCCACCGCGACCAGCAACGCACACAGCAGCGCGAACGCCGCTGCCCGCCTCAGGAGCTGACCCACCACGCAAGGGAGACAGCCCCGACTCCGAGGACCGCGACGGCCATGATCGGACGGTCACTGGTCCAGAGCCCGAGCAGGAACAGCAGGGCCAGCAGCCCGTAGGCGACGTAGGCGACCGTTGGGACCGCCTTGATTCGTGCGACTGCCGTTTCCATCGCGCGCGCCCCCGCTCAGCCGAACTCGCCCGACACGTAGCGCTTCGTGCGCTCGTCGATCGGGTTGTTGAAGACCTGGTCGGTGTCGCCGAACTCGGCGAGCACGCCGTACCGATCGCCGTCGCTCGGCACCTCGACGGTGAAGAACGCCGTCCGGTCCGCGACGCGGATGGCCTGCTGCATGTTGTGGGTGACGATCACGATCGTGTACAGCTTGCGGAGCTCCTGCATGAGGTCCTCGATCCGCGCGGTGGCGACCGGGTCCAGCGCGGAGCAGGGCTCGTCCATCAGGAGCACGTCCGGCGACGTCGCGAGCGCCCGCGCGATGCAGAGGCGCTGCTGCTGCCCGCCCGACAGGCCGAGCGCGCTCTGCTTGAGGCGATCCTTGACCTCGTCCCAGAGGGCGGCCTGGTGGAGGCAGCGCTCGACGACCTCGTCCATGTCGACCTTCATGCGCAGAACGCGAGGGCCGAACGCGATGTTGTCGTAGATCGACTTCGGGAACGGGTTGGGCTGCTGGAAGACCATCCCGATGTGCTTGCGCACCTCGACCGGGTCGACGTGGGACGAGTAGAGATCCGCGCCGTGGTAGAGGACCTTGCCCTCGATGCGGGCGGTCTTGACCAGGTCGTTCATGCGGTTGTAGCAACGCAGGATCGTGCTCTTGCCGCATCCCGACGGGCCGATCAGCGCGACGATGTTGTTCGTCGGGATCGTCATGTCGACGCCCTGGACGGCCAGCTTCGGCCCGTAGTAGACGCTCAGCTGCTCGGCCTTCAGCACCTCGGCGCTCGGCGCCCCCGGTCCTGGCGCGGCGACCGGCTCGGGCGCCGGCGCCGGCGGCGGGGCGACGGCCGGCTCGGCCGCCGGGTCCGCGGTGCTCGTCTTGTCGGGCTGCTCGTCCACGTCGTCTCCTACGCCTGCTGCTTCTTGGTGTAGTGGTTGCGGATCCAGATAGCGAACGCGTTGATGATAAGGAGCACCGCCAAGAGCACAACGATCGATGCCGCCGACAGCGTACGGAACTCCTCCTGGGGCCGTGTGGCCCAGCTGAAGATCTGCACCGGCAGGGTCGTGTAGCCCTCGGACAGCGGACCTTCGGGCGTGAAGGTGATGAAGACCGTCGCGCCGATCAGGAGCAGGGGCGCCGTCTCCCCGATGGCGCGCGCCGTCGCGAGGATCGAGCCGGTCGCGATGCCCGGGATCGCCGCGGGGAGGACGTTCCTCCAGATGGCCTGCCACTTGGTCGAGCCGAGGGCCATCGCACCGAGACGGTGGGACGGCGGCACCGCCCGCAGCGCCTCACGCGAGGCGAGGATGACCGTCGGCAGCACGAGCAGCGCCAGCGTGAGCGAGCCGGCATAGACGACCGGGCCGAGGCTCAGCCCACCCCGGACGATCATGCCGAGGCCGAGGATCCCGAAGACGATCGACGGCACCGCGGCCAGGTTCTGGATGTTGAGCTCGATCGCGCGGTTGTACCAGCGGTCGCCGTCGGCGTACTCCTCGAGGTAGATCGCGGCGCCGACCGCGAGGGGCACGACGGTGATGATCATGAGGCCGATGACCCAGAAGGTCCCGACGATCGCCACCCAGAGCCCGGCCTCGCTCGGGATGCTCGAGGGCACCCCGGTGACGAGCGGGTTCCATCGCAGGAACGGCGCGCCCTCGATGATCGAGTCGACCACCAGCGTCAGCAGCATCGCGATGCCAAGCACGATGCTGAGGACGAGGAACCCGACGAAGATGTAGCCCTTGATCGGCTCGACGCGGGAGCCGTCGCCGGTGAGGCCCTGGCGTACCGCGGCACCCGCCGCGTCGACCGTTCCCTGCTGAGAGCGTCGGAGCGTGCCCATCAGTCGTAGGCCTCGCGGTACCTGCGGACGACCCGCGCCGCGAAGTAGTTCATCGTGAACGTGATGATGAAGAGCAGCGATCCGACCGCGAAGATGGTGTTGTACTTGAGGGTCCCGACCCCGATGTCGCCGGTTGCGGTGTTCGCGATGAACGCGGTCATCGTCTGAATCGACTCGACCGGGCTGATCGTGAGGTTGGGCGTGTTCCCGGCGGCGAGCAGGACGACCATGGTCTCGCCGACCGCCCTCGAGATCCCGAGGACGAACGCGGCGACGATGCCCGACAGCGCCGCGGGCACCACCACCTTGAGCGCGACCTGGCGCTTGGTGCTGCCGAGGGCGTACGCACCCTGGCGCAGGCTGTTGGGCACCGAGTGCATGGCGTCCTCGGCGATCGACGCCACGGTGGGGATGATCATGATCCCGAGCACGATGCCCGCCGAGCCGGCGCTGAAGATGCCGGGCGGCTCACCGAGGAAGCTCGGCCAGTTGTCGCGCAGCAGCGGGGTCACGAACGTCAGCGCGAAGAAGCCGTAGGCGACCGTCGGGATCCCCTCGAGGACCTCGAGCGTCGGCTTGACCACCTTGCGCACCCGCTCGCTCGCGTACTCGCTCATGAAGATGGCCGCGCCGAGGCCACAGGGCACGGCGATGACCAGTGCCCAGAAGGTGACGTTGAACGTCCCGACGACGACCGGCCAGACGCCGAACATCGCGGGCTCGAACGTGGGCGCCCACTCCTCGGTCGAGAAGAAGCGCCAGATGGGGACCTGCTGGAAGAAGTCGATGGTCGGCGAGACGAGCGCGACCACGATCCCGATCGTGGTGACGACCGAGACCAGCGCGCAGAGCACCAAGACCACGAAGATGAGCTTCTCGCCCCAGCGCACGCGCTGACGCCGCAAGCTCGCGGCCGGGTCCGGCGCCGCACCCACCTCAGTTTTCTTCGTCGACGCCAACACCGACCTCCGGGCTCGGGCATCGTACGTGGCCCGCCCGGCCGGCTGGCCGGGCGGATGCACGCACGTCTGTTACCTACGAGGTGCTGGTGTCCTCGCTGACCTCACCGCTGACGAGGGCCTCGACCTTCGCGAGCGCCTCTTCCTTCTGCTCGTCGTTCAGGGCGATGACCGAAGCCCGCTCGGCGATCTCGTCGTTGTTGTTGATGTAGAACTCGACGAACGCCTGGACCTCAGGCTTCTGCAGGGCCTCGCCGCTCGGGTAGATGAAGAGCTGGCGACCCAGTGGCGCGTAGGTGCCGTCCTGAGCGGTATCGGGGCTCGGAGCGACACAGCCCTCGCCACCATCGATCTCGGCGGCGATGATCGTGCCCTCGTTCTCGCTGAAGAACGAGTAGCCGAGGTAACCCATGCCACCCTCGGAGCCGGCGACGCCGGTCACGGCGGCGTTGTCGTCCTCACCGATGTTGTTGTAGTCGGTGCGCTGCGCGCCCTCCTCACCGTTGATGACGTCGGTGAAGAAGTCGAACGTGCCCGAGTCGGTGCCCGGCCCGAAGAGGCTGAGCTTGAGGTCGGGGAAGCTCGGGTCGACCTGGTTCCAGTTGTTGACGTCGCTGCCCGGCTTCCAGATCGTGTTCAGCTGATCCGTCGTGAGGCAGGTCGCGAAGTCGTTGCTCGGGTTGAGGATCACCGAGAGCGCGTCGTTGGCGACGTCGAGCTCCTCGAAGGTGATGTTGTTGCTCTCGCAGGCCTCGATCTCCTCGTCCTTGATCTGACGGGAGGCGTCGGAGATGTCGATCTCACCGCGGCAGAACTTCTCGAAGCCACCGCCGGTCCCCGATGTACCGACCGTGACCCGAACGCCGGGGTTCTCGTCCTGGAAGAGCTCGGCCGCCGCCTCGCTGAGCGGAGCGACCGTGCTCGAGCCGTCGATCACGATGGTTCCCGAGAGATCCGAGCTGCCACCATCGTCGTCGTCGTCTCCGCCGCACGCGGCAACGGTCAGGGTGGTTGCGGCAATCGCAGCTGCACCAATCGAGAGCAGGTACGTGCGACGCTTTGGCATGTCTGTCGTCCTTTCGGAGCGGGTGCACGCCCGGTCGCCGCGCCATTCGAGGATCCGCGAGGTCGAACACCCCCGGGATTCTGTTCTCGTTCGGGCTGCGTGCGTCGGGCCGCGTGGTGTCTATCCGTCGGTGGCCCGGCACGGAACGCCGCGGCCCGCGCCGTTGCAAACCGGCAAACACGATCGCACCCGCTTGACCAAGGGCTTCACGCCCTTCGGGGCACCGGTGCGCGACCGGTATGAGCCCCATGCCCAAGCCGTTCTCGGGCCTCTTGCGCGACCGAGTGAACAAGCGGAGGCCCAGCAGCGCGCGTTTCAGCAGTGTGAACGCATCGCGCGCAAGGGGCGCGACCGCCCGCCGCGCGCCTCAGTCGTCGGACTTGCTGCCCCCGTGCGGCTGCGAGGGGTCGGTCACCCACGCATACGCCTCCGCGAGCCGGAGGACGACGTTCGACGATCCCTCGCGCGCGGTGCGCTGGATCGCCTCCAAGAGCGCCGTGCGGGTCGCCTCGATCGCCGGATCAATCTCGCTGCTCATGCGCTCTCCCACGTCGGCTACGAACTGTTCGAAGACGCCGGCACCGCCGCGCACGTTGCGCGCGGGTCGGCGGATTCGCCATGAGCGCGCCGGCCCTGTCATGATGCCTGGGCTGCACACGCCGCACGGGCCTTCGGGCCCGTGCGGCACGCCTCACCGCCCGCTCCTCCCCCGGTCGACGAGCAGGCCTCTGGAATGAAAGCCGTGGTCGTCGAGGATGGATCCGGAGCGCTCCAGCTCGTGGAGCGACCAGTTCCGGCGGCGGCTGACGGGGAGATCGTCATCGCGGTGTCGGCGACCGCCGTGAACCGGGCCGACCTGCTCCAGGCCGCCGGGAGGTACCCCCCACCCCACGGCGCGACCGATGTCCTCGGCCTCGAGTGCGCGGGCGTCGTGAGCGCGGTCGGACGCGGCGTGCACGAGCACCGGGTGGGCGACCCGGTGATGGCGCTGCTCGCGGGGGGCGGCTACGCGGAGGCGACGGCGGTCCCGGCCGCGCATGTCATGCCCGTGCCGCCCTCCATGAGCCTGCACGACGCCGCTGCGGTACCGGAGGCGTTCCTCACGGCCTGGCGCGCCCTCGTCCACCTCGCGCCCGTGGCGCCCGGCGAGCGCGTGCTGATCCACGCGGCGGCGAGCGGCGTTGGCGTCGGCGCGATCCAGATCGCACGCGAGCTCGGCGCCGAGGTCATCGGGACGGTCAGGAGCGCCGGCAAGGCGGGGCTCGTCGACGAGCTCGGCGCCCACCCGCTCGTGGTGGGCGCGGACGGATTCGCAGGCGACGTCGAGCGGCTGACAGCGGGCGCTGGGGTCGACGTCGTGGTCGATCTGGTCGGAGCCGCCTACTGGCAGGACACCGTCGCGTGCCTGGCCGAGGGCGCCCGGGTCGCGCTCGTGGGCCTCCTGGGCGGCGCCCGCACCGAGGTCGACCTGTCCGCCCTCATGCGCCTGCAGGCGCAGGTGGCCGGCGGCACCCTGCGCTCGCGCGGATCGAAGGAGAAGGCCGACCTGGTCCAGGAGTTCACCCGCTGGGGCCTGCCGCGGCTCGGCGACGGGCGGATGCGCCCGATCGTCGCGGCGACGCTGCCGCTCTCGGCCGTGCAGGAGTCCCACGAGCTCGTCGCCCGCAACGCGCCGGCCGGCAAGGTCGTCCTGACAACCGGCCTCTGACCCGCATACCCGGTCCTGCCGCGACAGCCGCGGCACGGGTTGCAGCGACCGCAGCGAGTCGCGGCCGGCGCCAGTGATACGGTCCGGCCCGACCACACACGACGTAGGGGACACGGGTCGAATGAAGAAGCTCCTGATCCTGCTCGGCATCGCTGCGCTGGTGTTCTGGCTTGTGAAGTCGCGGCTTGGCGGAGAGCCAGACGAGTTCGTCTTCACCGAGGCGCCCCCGCCGGGCGCTCCGGAGCCGAGCGACGCCACACCCGGGGCGCCGCCCGCCGGCTGACCCGGCTCTCGGCTGCGCCATCGCACGCCGGGACTCGTGGCACTCGAGGTCACATCCGAGCTCGGCGGCCCGCTGAGGGAGCTGGACGTCGAGCTGCGGCTCGCCGCGGAGGCCATCGGCGCCGCCGCCGTCCCGACGCTGCTGGAGCTTCGCCCGCGCGTGGCCGAGCCCGAGGACGGCGTGGCCACCCTCTCCTCCCTCCATCTCGACGGTGAGGGTGATCCGGACGGGCTGATGCTGGCCGCATGCTTGGCCGCACACGGTGCGTACGTCGCGCGGCGCGGTCAACCCGACGGGGTCAGCACCGGCGCGCTCGCGATCGCCCGCCTCCTCGTCTGGGCCCAGCGTGCCGCGGTGATCGGCCGCCCGCTGCACGTGGAGTGGATCGGTCCGCCGGCGCGAGCGCCCAAGGCGGAGGACGGCACGCACCGTGTCCTGGCTCGGTGCGCGCTCTCCCACGGCCCGGAGGGAGCTGTTCGCCGGGCCGAGGCCATCGCGCTCGTCCGGGAGCGGCCGGCGGCGGCCTAGCGGCCCGGGGCCGTCCTCCGGCCGACGAGGACGCGCACCGGCAGATCGCCGGTCACGACTCGCCCCGGAGCCGACCGCGGAGCGCACGGTCCACCTCGAGGGCCTTCAGGACGCCGGCCTCGTCGCCCGTCTGCTTTGCGGTCTGGATGCGGCCGGCGACCACGTCCAGGAGCACCCGGTCGCGTGCCTCAGAGAGCTCCTCGACAGACACCTCCTCCGAGGGCGAGGCGGCACGCACCGCCAGCGAGAGGTCGTTGAGCGTCGCATCCCAGTCCTCGGGCGCCACCCCCCTGGAGAGCTGCGCGAGCGCGGCCCGCTGGCTCGGATCGCCGATCTCCTTGAGGGGGAAGCCATCGAGCGCGTCGGCGGTGAGGTCGGGCCGAGAGGCCCCGAGCACGAGCAGATGATGCACGCGCTGGGCGCGGGGGTCCGGAGCGGACGGCGCGCTCGCCGGCTCGTCCTGGTGGCGCTGGGTCGCGCGCACGTCGGCCCGAAGGCGCTCCTCGCCGTGAGGGCCGAGGTGGAGCAACGAGGCCGCCAGACGGATGGTCTCGTCCTTCTCGATCGACTCCGGGGTCGCGCGCAGAAGCTCGGCGATCTCGTCGTACGCGTGCTGGCGGTCGGTGGCGCTCGAGCCCGCTCGCTCCACGCGGGCCCTGACCAGATAGCCCACGAGCGGGACCGAGTCCCGCACCGCGGCCAGCAGCGCCTCGCGCCCCTCCGGTGACTGGGCGAGGTCGCCCGGGTCGCTTCCAGGCGGCAGCCGCACTCCGGTGAGGCGGACGGGGGTGTCGGCCGCGGCCTCGAGGCTCCGCTTGGCCGCGCCCTCACCGGCGGCGTCAGCGTCGAAGCACAGCCGCAGCTCCTCGACGTACCGGCCGGCGAGTCGCACCTGCTCGGTCGTCAGCGCGGTCCCCATGCACGCGACCGCGTTCTCGACGCCCGCGGCCGCGAGACCCATGACGTCGGTGTACCCCTCGGCGACCACCAACCACTTCAGCTTCGCTGCGCTGACTCTCGCGACGTCGATCCCGAACAGCAGCGTGCGCTTCCTGAATGCCGGGCTCTCGGGGGAGTTGACGTACTTCGCGCGCTCGTTCGGGTCGAGCGTGCGCGCCCCGAACCCCTGCACGCGACCCTGGGCGTCCTTGATCGGAAAGGTGATCCGCCCGTGGAAGAAGTCGCGTGCGCCACCCGGCCCCCGCCGCGCCAGCCCCGACGCGACCAGCTGCTCCGGCGTGAAGCCGGCATCGGAGCTCCGCCTCAGGAGGGCGGTGCCCGACGACGGCGCCCAGCCGATCCCGTATCGCTCGAGCAGCTCCCCCTCGAGCCCGCGCCCCGCCAGGTACTCGCGTGCGGCGGCGGCGTCGGCCGAGCGCTGAAGCACGTGCGCGTAGTAGCCGCCGGCTCGGTCCAGCAACTGGCGGCGGGCCTCGGCGGCGGCCCGTCTGCGCTGCTGATCGGGGCTCTCCTCCTCGTAGCGAACCTCGACCCCGAAGCGCTCGGCGAGCGCCTCGACCGCGCTGGCGAAGTCCGCCGCGCCCTCCTGCTTCTGCATCCAGTCGATCGCGTCGCCGCCCTCGTTGCACCCGAAGCAGTAGTACGCACGGTTCTCGGGCGGAATCAGGCTGAACGACGGCGTGTCCTCGTCGTGGAAGGGGCACCGGCCCCACCACCGGCCGCCGCGATGCACCAGCTGGACGCGACCGCGGACGAGCTCGAGCAGATCGGCCGCCTCGCGAACCTCCGCAACCGTCTGCTCGCTCAGGCGGGCCACGTCAGGGGGCCGCGATCGGCGGCAGGAGCTCTCGCTCGTAGACGTCGAGCGCATACCGGTCGGTCATGCCCGCGACGTGATCCACCGCCATCGTCAGCGGGTCTGCGTCCGGCTCGCTCGGCAGGCGCGTTACGTCCTCGCAGTACCAGTCCACCAGCCCCTCCACGACCCGGCGCCCGCGCGCGGCCTGCTCGGATGCCGGCGGCGCCAGGTAGACGCGCTCGAACATGAAGCTGCGCAGCTGGTCGAACGCGCCGGCGATGTCGGGTGGAAGGACGATCGCCCGCCGCAGGGCGCTCTCGCGCACCAGCGCATCCAGCAGCGCCCGCTGGCGCTCCGCGCCGTCCGCGCCGAGCTCGGTCGCGGCGGCCGGGAGGTCCCGGGAGGTGATGACGCCCGCCCTCACCGCGTCCTCGATGTCGTGGCCGACGTAGGCGATGCGGTCGACGATCCGGACGACCTCGGCCTCGAGCGTGCCGGGGTGCATCGGGCCGGAGTGCGTCCGGATCCCGTCACGCGTCTGCGCGGTGAGGTTGAGCCCCCGCCCGTCCTGCTCGAGGACCTCGACCACGCGCACCCCGTGATCGCGGTGCGAGAACCCGTGCCCACCCCGGGCCCGTGACGCCTGATCGAGGGCGTCCTCGCCGGCATGGCCGAACGGGGCGTGACCGATGTCGTGACCGAGGCCGATGGCCTCGGTCAGGTCCTCGTCGAGGCCGAGTGCCCGCGAGACCGTGCGGGCCAGCGCGGTGACCTCGAGGCTGTGCGTCATCCGGGTCCGGAAGTGATCGCCGCGAGGGGCGACGAAGACCTGGGTCTTGTGCTTCAGGCGCCGGAACGCCCGCGAGCGGAGGATCCGGTCGCGATCGAGGTGAAACGCGGACCTGAGCGGGTCGGGTGGTTCCGGGCGAGCTCTGGTCGCCGACTCGGGCCGGGCAGCGAGCGCCGCGAGCGGCCCCTCCCCCATCCTCACGCGGGGAACGTGAGCGGGATCGGAAACACCCAGGGGCCCTCCGCCCGCCCGGACGACCGCAGTCCCAGCGTGCCGACCGTCAGGGTGAGCGTCCTCACGTCCGCTGGGATCTGGGGCGCGATCGCGACGGCGCAGTCGACTCCGCCCGGCAGCGTGCGACAGGCCAGGGAGGCCGCCTGGTAGATGCGGCCGACATCGTCGACGACGAGGAGGTCGCCGGTCTCGACCGGGCCCCCGTCGGGATCGTCGACCAGAAAGCGCGCCAGCGCGGCGCTGGTGTGGCGCTCGAGATGGGTGAGCGCGATCGTCGTCCCGTCGACGGTCTGGATCTGGTGGATCCGGACCACGTCGCGAAGTGTCGTGGGTCCGATCTCGAGCGCCGCCGGGAACGGCTCCACCACCGGCCCCCACTCCTCGACCGGTCGGAGGGCGTCGTCGGCGGGACGGGGAATGCTCGCCGGCGAGCGGTGCTTCCAGATCTGCGGACGCTCACGGAACGCGGTGACCAGGGCGCGATGGGAGAGCGTCCTCCCGTCGTCCGGGATGCAGATCCGGTAGCGCTCGTCGAGTCCGCGCGACAGATCGAAGAAGGCCGCGGGCGCGCCATCGGCCCCACCCGGACCGGATCGGTCCGCGTAGTGCATGGCCTCGATCCGCCAGCCGTCGATCAAGAACTCGACGAGGTCTCCGAGGCTGCCGAGGTGATGCGCCTCCGGCGCGATGTCGTCGTCAGCTGACAACAGCGGTTCTGCCTCGATCGTAACTGGCCAGGGCTATCATCGTCGGCGTGAGCCCAGGTTCCACGACCATCCCGCGGGAGCGCCCGAACGACATCGGCCTCGTCGTCGTCGATCACGGATCCAGACGCGCCGAGTCGAACGAGATGCTCGAGCAGATGGTCGACATGATCCGAGACGTCGTTCCGTACCGGGTCGTCGAGCCCGCGCACATGGAGCTTGCCGAGCCGTCGATCGCCACGGCATACGGCCGCTGTGTCGCGGCCGGGGTCGAGCTCGTGGTCGTCAGCCCCTACTTCCTGCTCCCGGGCCGCCACTGGAGCCAGGACATCCCCGAGCTCACCCGCGAGGCGGCGGCCGCTCACCCGGGAAGCCGCTTCCTCGTCACGGCCCCCCTCGGTCTCCACCCGCTGATGGCGCAGGTCGTGAACTCCCGCGTCGAGCACTGCCTCGCGCGGGCGGGCGGGGAGGCGGCCGAGTGCGAGGTGTGCGAGGGGACTGGGGTCTGCGCGACGCACACGGCCGCGCTCAGCTGAACGCCCCGTGCTGATCCGGGAGCGCGTGGCCCGCGCCGCCGTGTTTCCGGCGGGCAGGGTCGGGAAATGGGTGACGCTCGCGGTCTGGGTGCTCCTGCTCATCGGGCTCGCGCCCTTTGCCAGCCAGTTCGAGGACGCCCAGGAGAACAGGCCGGCGAGCTTCCTGCCGGGCTCCTCGGAGTCGGTGGAGGCCCTCGACCTGCTCGACGACTTCCCGAGCGGCGAGGTCTCCGCCGCGATCGTCGTCTACCGCAACGCCGACGGGCTCACGGCCGCCGACGAGGCCGTGGTCCGGGCCGATCGGGAGCAGATCAACGCGGATCTCCCCGAGGGGACCACACCCTCACCCCCGCCGATCCCCTCCCAGGACGGCACGTCGGCGCTCCTGGCGTACCAGATCATCTCGGACGGCGACTCGGATGTCCTCTCCGACGCGGTCGACCAGATCCGCGGCGTGGTCGGCGAGGGCGAAGGCGACCTGGAGGTCGCGGTCACCGGCCCGGCCGGCTTCGCGACCGACGCCCTCTCGGTCTTCGGTCAGATCAACACGACGCTGCTCCTGGCGACCGCCGGCCTGGTCTTCGTCCTGCTCGTCCTCATCTACCGGAGCCCGATCTTCTGGGCCCTGCCGCTGGCCGCCGTGCTCTTCGCGGAGTGGGTGACGCGCGCCGCCGGCTACGGGATCGCCGAAGCCGGCGTGACCGTGAACGGGCAGACGGCGGGGATCCTGCTCGTGCTGGTGTTCGGAGCGGGCACGGACTACGCCCTCCTCCTGACGTCCCGCTACCGGGAGGAGCTCCGGCGCAACGAGGACCGCCACGTGGCGATGGCGACGGCGCTCCGGCGAGGCGGCCCGGCGATCCTCGCCTCGGCGGGCACCAACATCCTCGCCCTCCTCTGCCTCGCGCTCGCCGAGGTCGACGGCACGGCCGGGCTCGGCCCGGTCGGCGCGATGGGGATCGCGGTCGCGATGATCGCGATGCTGACCGCCCTCCCCGCGCTGCTCGTGATCGCGGGCCGCCGGGCGTTCTGGCCGTTCGTGCCGAAGTACGGGAGCACGGTGCGCGAGGCGAGCGGCATCTTCAGGAGGCTCGGCGACGCGATCAGCCCGCGGCCGCGCCGCGTGTGGATCGGCACCGCCCTGGTCCTGGGGGTGATGGCGCTCGGCACGATCACGCTCGACACGAACCTCACCCAGGTGGACGACTTCCGCGGGGACGTCGAGTCCGTCGAGGGTCAGGAGCTGCTCGCCGAGGCGTTCCCCGAAGGGGCGGTCGCGCCCACGACGGTGATCGTCGAGCAGCCCGCGACGCCCGAGGCCGTGGAGGACGTGCGCTCGGCGCTGCTCGCCGACCCCGCCGTCGCCGGAGCGGGGTCGATCGAGCGCGGCCCGCCCGGCGCGAAGTTCGACATCACCCTCGTCGCGGACCCCTACAGCCAGGAGGCCTTCGACGCGATCGCGCCACTGCGCGACGTGGCGTCAGGCGCCGATCCCGACGGCAGCGTGCTGATCGGCGGGCCGACCGCCGAGGAGGCCGACTTCCGCGAGGCCGCGATCCGGGACAACCTCGTCGTCATCCCGCTCGTGCTCGTCGTCGTGCTTGCGGTCCTGATCCTGCTCCTGCGAGCGCTCGTCGCGCCGCTGGTCCTGGTCGCGACCGTGATCCTCAGCTTCGCCGCAGCGCTCGGATTCAGCGCGCTCGTGTTCGAGTTCGGCTTCGGCTTCGCCGGCGAGAGTCCGACGCTCGTCCTGTTCGCCTTCGTGTTCCTGGTCGCGCTGGGGGTCGACTACAACATCTTCCTGATGGCGCGAGTGCGCGAGGAGACCGTCGTGCACGGGACGCGCGAGGGCACCCTGCGCGCGCTCGCCTTGACCGGATCGGTGATCACGGCGGCGGGTGTCGTGCTCGCGGGGACATTCAGCGTCCTCGGGGTGCTCCCGCTCGTGACGCTGACCGAGATCGGCTTCGTCGTCGCGTTCGGCGTGCTGCTCGACACCCTCGTGGTGCGGTCGATCCTCGTCCCCGCGCTCGTGCTCGACCTGCGGGCGCGAACCTGGTGGCCGTCCCGACTGGGCCGGACGCGGGCGGTCAGCTCCCCCCGTCCGTGAGCCTCGAGAAGTCGGCGATTCCCGCGAGGGTGTCGGCGGCGGCGCGAACGAGCCCGAGGCGCCGTGCGCGGACCTCTAGATCGTCCGCGTTCACCAGGACGTCCGTGAGGAACCGATCGACGGCGTCTGCGAGCGGGCGCCCCGCAAGAAGCGCCGCCTCGAGCGCACGGGCCTCCCGCGCCGTCGCGATCGCCGGAGCCGCAACGGTGATCGCGTCGCGAAGGGCCACCTCGGCCGGCTCGTCGAGCGCGGCATCCGCCGCCAGCGGGGCGGCCTCGCCGGCCAGCCGGTCGCTGCGCTGCGCTGCGGTCCAGACGGCACGGAAGCCGTCGCCGTCCCGGAGCTCCTGGATCTGCCGCGCCCATGCGGCCGTCGCGACCGGACCGCCCACGTGGGCCCCGATCGCCGCCGCGCTGGCCTCGGCGCCGACACCCTCCTCGCGAAGCTGGAAGGCGAGGCGGTCGGCGACGAACGCCGCCACCTGCCCGCCGAGCTCGGCGCCGGTGACCTCGGCGGCGGCGCCCTGCTCCTCGAGGCCGCGAGCGACCGCCTCGACCATCGGGTCCAAATCGAGGTCCCACTCGCGCGCCAGGAGGATCCGGACGAGCCCCGACGCGGCCCGGCGAACGCCGTACGGATCGCGTGAGCCGGTCGGGCCCTCGCCCGCCAGGAACGCTCCGACGACGCCGTCGAGCTTGTCGACGAGCGCGAGCACGGCGCCGGCGTCCGTCTCGGGGAGCCCCGTCGCGAGGCCGGTCGGCAGGTACTGCTCGGCGATTGCGCGCCAGACCGGCTCGGCGGCCCCCTCCAGCCGCGCATACTCGGCTCCGACGTAGCCCTCCAGCTCGGCGAACTCCGCCACCAGGATCGCAGCCTGATCCGCCTTTGCGAGACGAGCGGCCGCCTCGGCGTCGTCGACGGTGCGCGCGTCGAGACCCGCCGAGGCCCCGAGCATCCTCGCGGCCTGGACCAGTCGATCGCGCTTGTCGGCCATGCTGCCGAGCTTGGCGTGGAACACGATGCTCGCGAGCCGCTCGTCGAGCGCCGCGAGGCCGGCCTGGCGGTCCCGCTCGAAGCTGAAGGCCGCATCCTGGAGCCGCGCGTCGAGCACGTCCTCGTTGCCGCGCGCGATCAGGGGCGCGTGGGCCGGGTCGCCGTTCGACACGGCGAGGAACCCGGGCCAGAGGCTCCCGTCGGACCGCTCCAGCGGGAAGTAGCGCTGGTGGGACTGCATCGCGGTGACGAGGACGCCCGCCGGCAGGCCGAGGTGGGACTCGTCGAAGCTCCCGCTGATGACGTTGGGCCATTCGGCGAGGTAGAGGACCTCCTCGAGCTTCCTGCCGGGATCACGCCACGTGCAGCCGACCGCGGCCGCGGCGGCGTCGAGGCCCGCGGCGATCGTCGCCCGGCGCTCGTCGTGATCGGCGATGACCCCCACCTCGCGCAGGCGGTCGACGTACTCGCTGGCCGCCTCCAGGCGAACGGGGCCGCCCAGGAACCTGTGCCCGCGTGTCTCCGGGCCGGCGAGGATGCCGTGCAGCTCGAAGGGGACGGCGTGGTCGTCCAGGAGCGCGACCAGCCAGCGGACCGGGCGGGAGAAGCGCAAGCCGGTCCCATCTCCCCATCGCATCGATTTACCGAACCTCAGCCCGTCCACGAGGCTCGCCGCGACACCTGGCACGAGCTCGGCCGCCGGGACCTCGGGCTCCTCGACCACGGCGACGACGACCCGCCGTCCGTCGCGCTCCTCGACGGCGAGTTCCCCGACCGCCACCCCGCGCGAGCGGGCGAAACCCTCGGCCGCTTTGGTGGGAGCGCCATCCTCACCGAACGCCGCCGCCTCGGTCGGGCCGACGTGGATCTTGCGTGACGCGGCACGGACCAGGGGTACCCCCTCGACGCGCACCGCGATCCGCCGGGGCGCGACCAGCGCGGTCGGCTCACCGCCACCGATCTCGAGCTCGGCGAGCGCGCTGGCGACGAGCCTCGGCGCTTGGCGCAGGGCCTCCCGGCAGGCGCTCGCCGGCAGCTCCTCGCAGCCGATCTCGAGCAGCAGGTCAGGCATCGCCGCCACCGGTCCGTGACTCGAGCCAGGCCTCGGCGCAGCGAGCGGCGAGCGCTCGCACGCGCCAGATGTACGCGCCCCGCTCGGTGACGCTCACCACTCCCCGGGCATCGAGCAGGTTGAACGCGTGGCTGCACTTCAGGACCTGGTCGTAGGCCGGGAGCACGAGCCCCGCCTCGAGCGCCGCCTGGCACTCGCGCTCGTGAGCCGCGAACGCGCGCATGAGCTCGTCGGTGTCGGCGACCTCGAAGTTGTAGGCGCTCCACTGCCGCTCGGCGTCCCGGTAGATGTCGCCGTAGCTGACCCCGTCGGCCCACTCCAGGTCGTACACCGATCGGACGCCCTGCAGGTACATGGCGATCCGCTCGAGCCCGTAGGTGAGCTCGACCGAGATCGGGGTGAGATCCACCCCGCCCGCCTGCTGGAAGTAGGTGAACTGGGTGATCTCCATCCCGTCGAGCCACACCTCCCAGCCCAGGCCCCAGGCGCCGAGCGTCGGCCCCTCCCAGTCGTCCTCGACGAAGCGGACGTCGTGCCGCTCGGGCTGCAGGTCGAGCGCCGCCAGCGAGCCGAGGTACTGGTCCTGGACGTCCTCCGGGGAGGGTTTCAGGAGCACCTGGTACTGGAAGTAGTGCTGGAGGCGAAACGGGTTCTCGCCGTAGCGCCCGTCCGTGGGGCGGATCGACGGCTCGACGTACGCCACGCGCCAGGGCTCGGGCCCGAGGCTCCGCAGCAGCGTCGCCGGGTTGAAGGTCCCTGCGCCCACCTCGGTGTGGTAGGGGGTCAGGACCACGCAGCCGCGCGCCGCCCAGTACCCGTTGAGGGCCGTGATGACGTCCTGAAAGCTCTTGCCGCTCATCCGGCCGGCGAGTCTCGCACAGCTCGCCCCGTACGGCCGAGCACCTTGGAGCTCGGCCGACCGAGGCGTACGCCGAGTCCGTGCTCCAGCACCTCGGCGATCATCACGTCGACGACAGCGGCGTTGCTTGCGGCCAGCGCGTCGAAGGCCTCCGACAACGGACGGCCGACGAGCTGGGCGAACCCGTCGATCGCCGCCGGATCGGCGGGCTGCCCGAGGCCGGCACAGTCGGGACACAGGGCTCCCCCCGCCCCCGCGCCGAAGGCGACGAGCGGTCCACCCCCGCCGCAGCTCGCGCACCGGCCCAGCTCGGGCAGGAGGCCGCTGACGACGATGAGCTTCGCGCGAACGGAGAGGACGATCGGATGGAGGTCCGCGGCGCCCGGGTGCTCCTGGGCGCGCGACAGGAGCCCGAGCGCTCGCGTCAGCAGGGTGTACGCCTCGGGGCTCGGGTCCTCCTCGGGCAGCACGCGATACGCGGACTCGAGGATCGCGCCCGCGGCCCGCAGCCGGTCGGCCCGCGCCCAGATGCCGGCATTCGGCTCGAGCAAGGTGGCGCCCCCGAACCGCGCCAGCTCACCGCGCCCGGGATGAAGCGTCGCGGCCACGCGGACGCCCGGCTGGGCGGCGGCGGCCAGCTTGCTCTTCGGGCGGCGGGCGCCCTTGGCGATCGCCGAGACCCGCCCCCGATCGGGTGTGTAGAGGGCGAGGACCGCATCCGCCTCCCCGTAGCGGACACTGCGAAGGACGATCGCCTCGGTCTCCTCGGGCACTCGGGGAGTGTGGCAGCCGCCCCGGGTGCACACCTCACACGGAGAAGACCACCCACAGCACGCTCATCGCGATCCAGCTCGCGACGATGACCCAGAACACGACCGGGTTCCGATCTCGGCGGACCAGCTCGACGAAGTGGGTCTCGCCCGCGACCACGCTCTGGAGCGCCCACAGGACGAAGAGCAGCGCGAAGACCCACACCTGGTCGGTGAAGAACGCGACCCAGAGCAGCAGGATCGCAAGCAGCGCCTTCCACTTGAGCGAGCCGGACTCGCTGACGACCCGGCGGACGCTCCCGCGCTCGGAGATCATGTGCGCACCTCGACGTGAACCCGCTCGCTGGTTGGAACGGACT
Organism: Thermoleophilia bacterium; assembly: GCA_028285405.1. GTDB lineage: Bacteria > Actinomycetota > Thermoleophilia > Miltoncostaeales > Miltoncostaeaceae > JANQPH01. The sequence goes on along the minus strand of JANQPH010000046.1, from coordinate 48,480 downwards.
GGCAGAGCAGGACGTCTCCCCGAGCGAGCTCGTCCGCGCTGAGCGCGAAGGTCACCCCCTGGTCGACGGAGCCGTCGACCAGCCGCGCCCGGCACGAGCCGCAGACGCCGCTCTGGCAGGCGAAGGGAACATCGGCGCCCACGCGGCGAAGCGCGTCGAGCACGCGCTCGCCGTCCTGAAGCACCGCCCGATGCTCCGAGCCGTCGAGCAGTCCGACGACCGTCGCGCCGCGGACGGAGCTGGCGGCCGCGGACGGCTCGGGCGGCGCGACGAAGCGCTCGACGAGGACATCGGCCGCGGGCACCCCCCGTGCGGCCAGGACGCCGGTGACGAGGTCGATCATCCCCGGAGGCCCACAGACCAGGTAACGCGCGTCCTGGGGGTCCGGCGGCCAGGCCTCGAAGAACCAGTCGATCGCCGGCCCGTCGACGATGCCGCGACGGTAGCGGCGCAGCCCGTCGGTCCAGGTCTTGCGGCGCCATGTGCGTCCGCTGAGGGCGTGGACGACGGTGAGCCGTCTCGGATGCTCGGCCGCGAGCCGGTCGAGCTCGTCGGCGAAGATGATGTCCTCGACCCGTCGGTTGCCGTAGAGCAGTCGCACGACCGAGTGCGGCTCACACGCCAGGATGGCGCGCAGATTGCTCATCACGGGCGTGATCCCGCTTCCGGCCGCGAACATGTAGAAGGTCCGATACCCGGTCGGCGACGGCATCGCGCAGAACCGGCCCGCCGGGCCGTGGACCGGGATCACCGCGCCCGGGGTGATCTCGTCGTGCAGATAGCTCGAGGCGAGGCCGCCCTCCACGCGCTTGACGGTCACCGCCGGGGGCTCGTCCAGCTCGGGGCTGGAGCTCAGCGAGTAGGCCCGGCGCACGGGGCTCCCGTCGACCACCAGCTCCAGGACGAGGTGCTGCCCCGCGTGGCCTCCGATGCGCACGCCGCCAGAGTCGCCCGGCTGCGCGAACACGAAGGTCCGGGCCTGCGCGGTCTCGGGCCGCACCTCGGCGACGGTCAGGGGGACGGCACCGCGACTCACGCGTCGACCGAGACCCCCATCGCGTCGGCGACGTTGCGCTGGAAGCCGCGTACCGAGTCCTCGTACCGCTCGGCGCTCGCGCCGACGCCGAACAGCGGCGAGCGCATGGCCCGCTGCTGCTGCTCGCACACGTACCGGTCCTCTTGCATGAAGTCGCCGGATGCGAGCGGATCCGAGCCGTCCTTCCCCTTCCCGCCCCCGCCGAGAACCGAGAGGAGGCGACTCCAGCCACCGCCGCCGCCGTCGGACCAGTTGCGGACCTCGATTCGGGTCCGAGTCGCAGACAGCGGGATCACCTGGAAGAGCGACCAGGCGAACTCGAGGCCCACCAGGCCGGTCGCGGGCCACAGCATGTGCACGTACGCGCCGTCGTCCTCGGCCGACAGGTGCGCGAGCCGCCAGGCCCCGTTCCGCTCGAGCCACTTGCGGTACTCGGGCGTCGGGGGCTCCCAGAAGTGGAAGTGGCGGCCGAGGAAGCCCGTCTGCGCAGCGAGATGGTCGTACTGGTCGAGCGTCGTCGCGTGGAGGTGCATGAGGTGGTAGCCGTCGATGTAGTTCTCGACCACGATCTTCCAGTTGGCGTCCCACTCGTGGACATCGGGCTCGACCTCGGTGAGGAGCGCCGGCCGATGCGGCCCGAACTTGTCGGGGAAACCGCCCAGCCACTCGCGCAGGTTCTGCGGCGGATCGGGCTCGGGGTGCACGAACAGCAAACCGTTCCACGTCTCGACCGACGCGGCGTGGAGCCCTCGCTCCTCGAGCCGCAATCCCGGAAAGCACTCCGGCTGGGGGATGGACACGAGATCGCCGTTGATGGAGTACGTCCAGTTGTGGTACGGGCACACGATCCCGGTCTGCGAGCTGCCGGTCGCACGCAGCAGCTGGGTGCCGCGGTGCCGGCAGACGTTGTGGAACGCGCGCAGACGGCGGTCGTCGCCGCGAACGACGAAGATCCCGTACCGCCCGACCTGGGCGGTGAGGTAGTCGCCCGGCTCGGCCGCATCGGACTCCACGCCGATGCAGATCCAGCTCGGGGCGAAGATCAGCTCCTGTTCCCGCGCGAACCACTCCTCGGACAGATACGCCTCCACCGGGAGCAGCGGAGTTCGGCCGAGAACGAAGTCGGTGCTCATCGCTCGGCCCCGATCGGGGCGACGCCCGAGCGAAAGCTGCGCACGGCGAGCTCGGCGGCGTCGTTCGCGGCGATGTCGCCCCTGGCGAGCGCGGCCCAGGCGATGTAGATCAGCCCCTCGTAGAAGCGCGCCACCCATCGGCTCGGAAGATCGATCCCGATGGATCGCTCGGCGCGCGCCTGCTCCACCAGCTCACGCAGCGTCGCGACCTGCCGCTCGTACCGCATGCGCTGGTCCGCGCCGAGGTCGCTCGGCGGGACCGACGCCAGGAACGAGTAGCCCGCGCCCATCTCGACCAGGCCGCGCATCATCCGCTCGAGCGTCTCCCCGGCGCTCGCCGATCCGTCCGCTGCGCGAAGCGCCAGGTCCTCGCTCGACTCGAGCGCGGCGTCCGCGATGGCGTCGACCAGCTCCGCGCGCGACCGGAAGTGGCGATGCAGCGTCGCGCGCCCGACATCGCTGCGCGATGCCAGCTCGGTGAGCGAGAGCGAGGGGTCCTCGGCCAGCGCCTGCGCGGCCCTGTTCAGGATCTCCCCCCGCCGATCGGACCTTGTCTGTCTCATGTGAGACGTGATCGTATCACCAAGGGGTGTCGCGCCCAGACCCCACTCGGGAAATCCCCGTAAATACCCGCTACAATTTCTGAAATGGCAGAGATCACGATGTACACCAGCAGCCGCTGCCCCTACTGCGTGCGCGCGGCCCGCCTTCTGGATGCAAAGGGCGTCGACTACGAGCGGATCGAGCTGGGCCTGGGCGACGCCGAGGCCAGGGTTCGGCTCGCCGAGCTCACGGGTCGCTACACGGTGCCGCAGATCCTGATCGACGGCACTCCGGTCGGCGGCTTCGACGACATCAAGGCGCTCGACGACCGAGGCGAGCTCGATCCCCTGATCGGGGTCGGCCCGGGCTGATCAGGCCCCGGCGCGGTCTGCCGCGGTCGGAACTGCGCCGACCGAGCTGGCCTGCCGGACAGCGTCACGAATCGCCTCGGCGGTCACCTCCGCAGCGGCGACCCCGCATCTGAGGGGATTCGCCGGGCGCGCGCCGGTCGCGAGCGCGAAGGTCACGTCGCCGTCGACAGGTGTCGCGGTGGGCGACACGGCCCTCGCCGCACCCGTGTGGCTCATCCGAGCGACGAGGCTCGCGTCGACGGACCCGAGGTCCGCGTCGGTCACGACGCACACGAGCGTCGTGTGCTGGGGCACGTCGAACCTCGGGTCGGCGGGCGGGTCGTCGATCAGGCGCCGCGCGGCGCCGACGAAGCCGACCCCCGGCTCGAACGCGCCCGCGAGCACGTCTCCGGACGCGTCGATCACGTCTCCGAACGCGTTCACGACCGCAAGTGCGGCCACGGTCACGCCGTCGGCGGTCCTCAGCCCGGCGGCCCCCACGCCGCCCTTGCACCAGCCCTCGTGGCCCAGGATCTTCCCGACGGTCGCGCCCGCGCCGGCTCCGACGCTGCCGCGCTCGTGAGCCCCCTCGCGGGCCGCCTCACACGCCAGCAATCCCTCCTCGGGCCCGGGAAACGCGTCGGACGAGCCGACGAAGAGGTCGAGGATCACCGCCGCCGGAACGATCGGGACCACGGTCCTCCCCGCGCCGGCGGCGTGGCCGAGGCCCGCGCTCGCGCACCAGCGCACGACCCCGTCGGCCGCACCGAGCCCGAGGGCGCTCCCTCCGGTCAGGAGGACCGCGGAAGGCCCGACGATCGGTGAGCTCGGGCGCAACAGCTCGAGCTCGCGCGTGCTCGCGCCCCCGCCGAGCACCTCCACCGCCCCGACGGTCCCGGCCGGGGGGATGACCACGGTGCAGCCGGTCGCCCGCTCGAGATCGTGCCAGTGGCCGACCCGGACGCCGGGAACGTCTCCGACCGTCAGGGGTGCGCTCATCGCTGGCAGCCCTCGCAGACATAGGTGCCCCGTTGCGCCACCCGGAGCTTGGTGATGGGCGTGCGACAGCGGGGGCACGCCTGGCCCTCACGCAGGTGCACGCGCAGCTCGTGCTGCATGGTGCCGGGATTCCCAAGGCTGTCGTGAAAGCTGTCGATCGATGCCCCGTTCGTTCGGATCCCTGCGCGAAGTCGATCACGGATCGCCCGATGGAGGCCCCGATTCTCGCGGTCGGTCAGCCCGCCCGCCGGCCGCCGAGGGTCGACCCCGGCCGCAAACAGGGCCTCGTCCGCGTAGATGTTCCCGATTCCCGCAACGAGCCGCTGATCGAGCAGCGCGGCCTTGATCGACGTCATGCGGCCGTCGAGCAGCGCCTGGAGCCGAGCGGCGGTGAAACCCGGCTCGAGCGGCTCCACGCCGAGCCGCGCGTTCCACTCGGCGTCCGTCTCGGCCGGACCCGCCAGACGCAGGGTGGCAAACCGGCGCTGATCGCTGATGACGACCGTGTCGCCCGCTGCGATCGAGAGCACCGCTCGCACGTGCGTCCGCTCCGCGGAGTTGCCGGGCTCCAGATGCACGCGACCGGTCATCCGCAGATGCAGGACGAGCTCGTCGCCGCCGTCCAGGCCGAGGCGCAGGAACTTGCCCCGCCGCCGCACGCGGCCGAGTCGCCGCCCGCGCAGCTCGCTCGCGACGGTGGCTGGCGGCACCGGCCGAGTGAGCCGCTCGTCGACGATCGTGGCGTGCTCGAGCGTGCGTCCGGGCAGCGCCTCGTCGAGCTGACGCCGGATCGTCTCGACCTCGGGGAGCTCAGGCACCGGCGGGATCGTCTCCACCGACGGGAACGACCGCGAAGGCGGGCTCGAGCATCGCCACGCCTTCGGTGGCCTGCCACCCGTCGCGACAGTGCACCACCGCCAGCGGCTCGCCCGCCTGAACGGGCACCCCCTCGCCCACCAGGAGCTCCACCCCCGCGACCGGGTCGATGTGCTGACTCGGATGCAGCCGCCCGGCACCGATCCAGCGTGCGACCTCGCCGACGAGCCCGGCATCCACGCCGTGCAGCACGCCGTCGGCGGATGCGATCAGCTCGGTGCGGTGGGGCGCCTCGGGGAGCCGGCTGTGATCGGTCCAGACCGACGCGGGCGCACCTTGGCCCTCCAGCCAGCGCTCGGCTGACGCGAGCGCCCGCCCGTCGTCGATCGCCGCCTCGACCAGCGATCGCCCCTCCCCGTCGCTCGCCACCTGCGCGAGCTCCGCCAGGCTCGCGACATAGCCGACCGCGCGCTCGCGCAGGCGAGCATCGCCGCCCCCCGAGATGACCACTCCGGCCGCAGCGATCTCGAGCGAGCTGCCCACCGCGGGACCGAGCGGCGACGATCCGTCCTCGATCGTGACCGTGATCGATCGCCCCCAGTCGGCGGCAACCGCCTCGAGCAGGGCGCGGACCTCGTCGGCCGGCGCCGGCCTGGCGAGCAGGCCGCCCGCGCCGTGGGTCAGGCTGACCGCCGCCGACGCCGCGCCGCTGACCAACAGCCGCGCGGCCAGCGCCGGCCCGGCCACGGCCGCGGCGAGCCCGAGGCCCGTCTGCTCCATGAGGCGCTCGATCCGCGCCGAGCCTTCGCCGAAGCGTCCGGTCGGCGTCACGACCGCGACGCCGGCGTCGCGCACCTGTCGGGCGATCTCGGGCGCGGTCATCGATAGGCGCATCCCGAAGAGCCCCTCGAGCTTGTCCGCGCCGCCCAGGACGCCGTCGCGCCCACGGACCGCGACCACACAGGCCGGGACGTCGATGGCGGCGGCGAGCGGCGGCACGATCAGATCGAGCGCATCCCCGACAGCGCCCGCGACGAACGTGCAGCTGGCCCCCAGTGGCGCCAGATCGAGGCGGTCGCCCCGCGAGACGATCTCCTCGACCATCTCGAGCTGGGCGGACACCTCGAGCCCGGCCACGCTCGAGCGCGCGAGCGCGGTCGACATCTGAGCGTCCGTTGCCGCCCCGTCCAGCCACGCGCCGACCAGGACAGCCCACTCGCTGGCGTCGAGCTGCTCCCCGCGCGCCGCGTGCTCGAGGAGCTGGACCGGAGCCGACCGCGCGACCATCTTGTATCGACGTTACCAGGGGCGATGGTAGGGTCACCGGCCGTGCCGATGGAATGGTGGAAAACCGTCGCCGCGTCCGCTGCCGTCACGCTCGCCGTCGGTGGCGTCGCCGTTGCCCAGGCAGACGCGCAGACCACTCCGGGCGACGCACCGGCGAACGAGGATCTCTCGGGCACCCCGGGGCCGCCGGTGCTGACCGGCCTGCAGATCCCGAAGCGCGTGACCGCGCAGCGCGGGCACGCCCGTTTCCTCATCGGCCTGACCCTGTCGGAGCCCGCCCGGGTGACCGTGCTGATCAGCCGAAACAGCGACGGCAAGGTGGTTCGCACCCTCACGGGCGAGGAGCTCGAGGCGGCGGGCCGCACGTTCGTGCTGGTCGACCTCATCGACGACCGCAACTTCCAGCTTCCGGGTGGCAAGTACCAGGTCCGCGTGACCGCCACCGACACCGAGGACGAGGCCTCGCGCCCGCTCACCTCGACCGTCGCGGTCAGGCTCACCCGAGCCCGGGGCCTGCTCGACGCGTTCCTGGTCCCGACGACCGCGCCGTTCGCGCGCGAGGCCGGGGTGCCGCGCAACTCCGGGCACGTCGTCGCGGCCGTTGGACCGCGGGGCTCGGCGGTCAACGCGGGTATCCGCCGGGGGGACGTGATCACCCAGATCGGCACCCGGACCATCCACACACCGGGCCAGCTGCAGGCGACCCTGCGCCAGCTGAAGGCCGACAAGCCGACCCAGGTGACGTTCCTGCGCCGCGGCGAGGAGCGCACCGGCGTGCTCGCGCTGAAGCCCGACTGGACCGAGGCGCCGGACTACCAGCGCGTGCTGAACGTCGCCCGCAGCAGGGATCGCCGCTCGCGGGTCGTCGCGTACGCGCAGGCCAAGGAACGCCTCGAGGCCGGGGAACCGGCCGCGGCGAAGGCGCTGCGCGCGAGGTGGCCGGCCAGCTGGCGCAAGACCGGCTTCGGCGAGTCCATCGCGGGCGAGGTCTTCGAGGCCGACGAGAAGCACCGCCAGGCGCTCGGCGCGTTCAATCGCTCCCTGCGGAAGGATCCCAACCTGGCAGCCGCTCGCTTCGGCCGCGGGGTCGCGTTCGCGGGGCTCGGCAGAAACGACGAGGCGGCACAGCAGTTCGCGACCGTCGCCACGCTCGATCCGGGCGACTCATCGGCCCACGCGTTCCGCGCCTACGTCCTCATTCGCGCGGAGCGAGTCGCGGAGGCCCGCGACGCCGCCGCCCAGGCCATCCGCCTCGACTCCCGGTACGCCGACGCCCACCTGCCCTTCGGGATCGCCCTGATGTCCCTCGGTCAGCAGCAGGCAGGGGTCAAGGCGCTTCGCACCGGTCTGCGCCTCCTGTCGGATCCCGCCCGCGCGAATGCCCTCATCGAGGAGCACCTGGACTCATCCCAGACCTGAGCCCAGGCCCGCGCCGGCGTCAATCGACTCGTCGCTGCGCTCGATGGCGGAGCTGACCGCCCCGGGCCCGGCCGGCGAGCCGGCGATCGCGTACGAGGTCAGCGGCGGAGACGGTGATCCGATCCTCTTCATCTCGGGCCTCGCGGACACCCGGCACGCCTGGAGCCGCCAGCTCGAGCTGCTCGAGGAACATCAGGCGGCGATCACCTTCGATAATCGGGGAGTCGGCGAGTCCGGTGCGGCCACGGGGCCGTACTCGACCATCGACATGGCGGCAGACGCACTGCGAGTGCTCGATGCCGCGGGCGTCGACTCCGCCCACGTGGTGGGTCACTCGCTCGGCGGCATGGCCGCCCAGTGGATGGCGATCGACGCGTCGCGGCGGGTGCGCAGGCTCGTCCTGTCCTGCACCTATGCGACCCCGGGCCCCTACTGCACCCGACTGGCCACCATCCTGCGGCACATGCTCGCCACGGAGGGAGTCGAGGCGACTCGCCGCCTCCTGCTCCTGTGGGCGTTCGACCCCGACCTGGTCGAGGCGCACGAGGACGAGATCGCGCAGGCCGAGCGGATCATCCACCACGACGCGTTCGAGCAGGAGGCCATGTCACTCCAGCTCGAAGCGCTCGCCGCACACGACTGCGTCGATCGCATCGGCGAGATCGCCCACCCGACGACGGTGATCTCAGGAGTGGACGATCGCGTCGTTCCCGCGCGCCGCTCGCGAGACCTGCACTTCGGCCTGCCCGACGCGACCCTCGAGGAGGTGCCGGGCGGGCACGCGTGCTTCTGGACCAGCCCCGAGGTCTTCACGCGGGCCGTCTCGGTCGGCATCGAGCACGGCGCCCCGGTCAGCGACCTTCGCTAGTAGCCCTCGGTCGGGTCCTCGCCGCCCGTCATCCGGCGGCTCCGGGGCGTGCGTCGCGGGCGTCGCGCGGGCATGCGCAGTCCTCCGTCACCCGTCAGGGCGACGAACACGAGCACCGAGACGATCCCAATCGCAAGCCCTGCCCACATCTGCCAGGCGCCGATCGGGTTCGCGACGAAGATCGCGTACAGCAGGTAGCCAGCGACGATGACCACCAGTCCGAGTGGGCGCTGGCGAGGCGGCGCCAGGTGCACCACCCAGGGTGCGATCAGGCCGATCACGAGAAGCAGGATCATGCGCGCATGTCTCGTCCGTGTGCGACGCTCGTCGCGTCGAGGAACGAGGGCACACTAGCGGCATGCTCCGACAGCCCTGCCCAGCGCGGCGCGCACCAAGAGCCATGACGCGAGCACCGGAGGCCAACGGATGAGGGCCGTCGGCCTCCATCTGTCGGCACTCCTGCCTCCGCACCCCAGCCGACCGTCGGCGCTCGCCCGGGTCGACGAGGCGGGCCGTCTCACCGATGTGGTCGACCTGGCCACCGATGCCGACGTGCTCGCGGCGGTGCCTCGCGATTCGCTGCTCGCGGTCGACACCCCGCTCGACATCCCGAACGAGACCGGCAACCGCGAGATCGAGCGCATCGTCGCCTGGTGCGATGTGCCCCTCTTCCCCGTCGCGGGCGCGCGACTGGACAAGGTGCTCGGCGGACGCCGAGGGGTGAGTATCGCGCCGGCGCTGCGCGAGCGAGCGCTCCGCGTCGTCGAGGTCAGCCCCGAGCTCGTGCTGCGACAGATCCTCTTCGAGGAGTCCGGGGGCATCTCGCCGCCGGATCTGGCCGAGTACCGGGGGCGCTGGCTCTCGATCAGGCCGCCGGTCTATCGACCGAAGGGCGCGGCGCGGGCAAAGCCGGCGGGCCTCGAGCCTACGGCCCGCCTGCTCGGATCGGTGCTCGAGCTCGGCGACTTCCGGCTGACCACGGACCCCGACGATCTCGAGGCGATCGCCGACGCCGCCCGGCTCGACGCGATCGCGAGCGCGTACGCCGCCCATCGGGCCCTGGCCGACCCCGCCGCGGTCGTGCTCCTGGGGGCACAGGGGCGCGGGGAGATGCTCATCCCGACCGATCCCAACCTGCGGAATCGCCTGGAGATCAACCTGGCCCGAATGGCGGCCGGCGGGGAGGTCGACGGGGCCGTGGCGCTTCGGAACGACCTGGGCTGAGCACGGCGCAACATCCCCGGCCGCCCGCCGGTATGGTCACGACGCTTGGCAGAACGACAGGAAGAGGGAGTCACAAGATGAGCGTGTACCGCGTGATCGACGTGATCGGAACGAGCCCGAAGAGCTGGGAGGACGCGGCGTCCGACGCCGTCAAGACCGCGTCCCAGACCCTCCGCGACCTGCGCGTCGCCGAGGTGGAGAAGCTGGACGTCACGATTGCCGAGGACGGCTCGATCGAGAGCTACCGCGCTCGCCTCAAGCTCTCGTTCAAGTACGAGGGGGCCTGAGCCGCCAGCGATCTCGGTCGGTGTCTGGCGCTCAGCCCGACCGTGCGACGATCTCGAGCGGGCGCGGTCGCGCCCGCTCGATCGCGTCGCCAAGCGCGGCGGGGTCCCGGTAGTCGCGATCGGCGATCACGCGGGCCTCGACCGGAAGCGCGACGGGTGACTCCGCGAACGGGTACGGGTCGAGCACAACGGTATCGGCGCCCCCCGGGCGCAGGCGGATGCCGACCCCCGGGTCCCCGCTCCGGCGCGGGACCTGCGGGAGCTCACCGGATCGTCCGGCCGGAAGCGCGCGCCAGACGACATAGAGGCTGAGGAGGTCCCAGGCCTGGAGCAGCCGGTACGCGTCCCACAGCTCGGCGACAGGCCCGAGCTCGGGGGTGAGCCGCGCCGCGATCTCGTCCTGCTCCCCGAGGAACCGCTGGACCTCGGGCCGCATCCCGCTCCGATCCGGCGCATCGCCGTCCAGCCCGAGGCGAGCCTCGTAGAGCCCGCGCCCGTGCATGCTGACGATCAGGCCCGCCCGGCGATCGAGGCCGAGCGCGTGCTCGATCCCGCGCCGGTAGATGTCGACGTGGATCGCCCGATCGACATCGATGAAGTCCTCCGGGCGACCGGCCGAATCGAGCTGCGGTGACTCCTCCCAGGCGCGCCAGCCCTCGTCGTGGACGGCCGCCGCGGTCACCAGCGACGCCCAATGCGGCAGCCGCTCGAACTGGTCGTTCCCCCAGGCGTCCGCCATCACGCGGCACTGGAGCTGGTGGTCCACCTGTCGGACGAGCACGAGCTCGCCGTCCCGCCGACTCACGATCACAGGCTCAGTTTCTCAGGGGATCACGCGGTCGGGCGGTGGATCGGCGTCGCCATGCGCGATGTGGATCGCGTCAGGTTGGTTCAGCGACCGAGCTCGCGGGCCAGCCACAGCAGGCCGACCAGGCTCTTTGCGTCCCGGATCTCCGTCACCAGCTGCGGCAGGTCCGAGAGCGGCCGCGGGACGATCTCGATCTCCTCGTCCGGGATCGGCGGCGTGTCCACCGGGTACAGGTCGGTCGCCAGGAACGCGTCGATGTACTCGGTGATGAGTCCCGGCGCCGTGTAGAAGCCGCCGAGGTGGCGCCAGCTCCGAGCACCCCGTCCGACCTCCTCGCCGAGCTCGACCCTCGCCCGCTCGAGCCGATCCTCGTCCGGGCTCTCGAGCTTTCCGGCCGGAAGCTCGAGCAGGAACTCCCCCGTCGCCTCGCGCGGCTGGCGCACGAGCAGGACGTGGTCGTCCTCGACCGGGACCATGACCACCGCGCCGTTGTGATCGAGCACCTCACGTCGGACCACGAGCCCGCTGGGCCGCCGGTAGCGCGAGACGCGCAGGCGCACGACCTCTCCGGCGAAGATCTCCTCGCTCTCGATGGGCGGATCGATCGATGGGGTCACCAGGCGGCGCGAGCCTCGTCCACGATCGCCAGCGTGACGTCGACCATGGCGACGAGATCCTCGACCGCGATCCGCTCCTCGTCGGTGTGCACGGCCTGCATCCCGTTGCAGAGGTTCACGGCCGGAAGCCCGTTCGCGATCAGCGCGTTCACGTCGGAGCCGCCGCCGCTCGGAACGAGCTCCGGGGTGTGACCGCAGCGCTCGAGCGCTCGCTGGGCGAGACGAACCTGGGGGGCCTGGGGATCGAGCGCGTATCCGGTGAACACGCGGTCGACCCGGGTCTCGAGGTCGACGTCGGACTCGCTCGCGCCCCAGGTCAGGGCATCGAGCATCGCGGTCAGCTGCGACGCGAGGGCGCGCTCGCTTCGGCTCCGAGCCTCTGCCGTGACGTGGCACCGCTCGGCGACGACGTTCGTGGCCGTTCCTCCGCTGATGGTCCCGACATTGGCCGTGGTCTCGGCGTCGATGCGGCCGTGCGGCATCGCGGCAATGGCCCGTGAGGCGGCGAGCAGGGCGCTCCGCCCATTCTCGGGAACGATGCCGGCGTGTGCCGGACGTCCGACGAACGTGGCCTCGATCGAGGAGAGCGACGGCGACGACTGGACGACGCGGCCGATCGACCCGGTGTGGTCGTAGACGATCGCCATCCGGGCGGCGAGGGTGGCCGGATCGAGCTGGGCGGCTCCGAGCAGGCCGATCTCCTCGCAGGGGGTGAGCACGAGCTCGATCCCCGCGTGCGGGCGCCCCTCGCCGATCACCGTCTCGATTGCGGTCATGAACGCCGCGACCGCGGCCTTGTCGTCGGCTCCGAGGATCGTCGGATGGCGGTTCGTCAACGCGCCGTCGACGAGCTCGACTTCGATGCGATCCGTCGGCGGCACGGTGTCCAGGTGCGCGACGAAGGCGATCGGCGTGCCGCCGTCGACGATCGGCGCAAAGCGGGCGGTGATGTTGTTGCAGCCGGCACCGATCGCCGCGGCCGCGTCGTCCTCGCTGATCTCGGCCCCCAGCGCCGTCAGCTGGGGCACGATCGCCGCGGCCACCGCACCTTCGTCGCGGGACGGCGACGGGATCTCGCACAGCTCGATCATGCGCAGCGCGACCGGCGGCAGCATCTGCATGGTCCGCTCGCTCATCGACCCGCCGGCCCGGTCGTCGACCGGAGCTCGCCGCTCACTTGGACGCTGCCGCCGGTGCCTCGGGGGCGGACGCGAGCCCTGACACGCGAGCCATCGCGGCCACGAACTCCCGGAACAGCGGCTGCGGCCGGGTCGGCCGGCTTGTGAACTCGGGGTGGAACTGCGACGCGCAGAAGAACGGATGGTCCGGGAGCTCGATCACCTCGACCAGCCGGGCGTCGTGCGAGCGCCCGGACACGGTCAACCCGGCCCCCTCGATGTCGGGGCGCATCGACGGGTTCACCTCGTAGCGGTGGCGGTGGCGCTCGTAGACGACTGACGCGCCCCCGTACGCATCGTGCGCCAGCGTCCCCTCGACCAGGTGCACCGGGCCGCTTCCGAGCCGCATCGTCCCGCCCCGGTCCTCGATCTGGCGCTGCTCGGGAAGCAGGTCGATCACCGGATACGGGGTCTCCGGGTCGAACTCGCTCGAGTTGGCCCCGTCCATGCCGGCCACGTGTCGGGCGAACTCGATGACCGCAACCTGCATGCCGAGGCAGATCCCGAGGTAGGGAACCCCGTGCTCGCGCGCGTAGCGGACCGCCGTGATCTTCCCCTCGATCCCCCGTCCGCCGAACCCGCCGGGCACGAGGATCCCGTCCGCCCGCTCGAGCGCGACCTCGAGGTCCGGCTCCTCGGCGTCCACCCAATCGATCTCGACCTCGACGCCCTGATGGATCCCCGCGTGCTTGAGCGCCTCTGCCACGGACAGATAGGCGTCGTGCAGCTGGACGTACTTGCCCACGAGCGCCACCCGCACGCGACCCTCCGGAGAGTGGATCCGCTCCACGAGGCCCCGCCACTCCCGCAGGTCGCTCGCACCGGTGGCAAGGCCGAGGCGGCGGCAGACGACCCGATCGAAGCCCTCGGAATCCATGAGCAACGGCACCTCGTAGATGTCGTCGGAGTCCACGGCGAAGATCACCGCGTCTTCCGAGACGCCGCCGTACAGGGCGATCTTCTTGCGGACGTCCTCGGTCAGCGGGCGATGCGACCGCAGGACCAGCACGTCGGGCTCGATCCCGATGCCGCGCAACTCGGCGACCGAGTGCTGAGTCGTCTTGGTCTTGAGCTCCCCGGCCGACTCCAGGTACGGGACGAGCGTGACGTGGACGAACGCGACGCGCTCCCGGCCGACGTCGTTGCGAAGCTGGCGGATCGCCTCGAGGAACGGCAGCGACTCGATGTCACCCACCGTTCCGCCGATCTCGACGATCACGACGTCCGCCGCCGATGAGGCGGCGACCTGGCGGATACGCGACTTGATCTCGTTGGTGACGTGCGGGATCACCTGGATGGTCGCGCCCAGGAAGTCGCCCCGGCGCTCCTTCTTGATCACCGCGTCGTAGACGGCGCCGGTCGTGACGTTGCTGGTCCGTGTGAGCTTCTCGTCGACGAATCGCTCGTAGTGGCCGAGGTCGAGGTCGGTCTCGGCCCCGTCGTCGGTCACGAACACCTCGCCGTGCTGGTAAGGGCTCATCGTCCCCGGATCCACGTTGAGGTACGGGTCGCACTTCTGGAGGCTGACCGACAGGCCGCGCGCCTTCAGCAGGGTTCCCAGCGACGCCGCGGCGATGCCCTTGCCGAGGCTCGAGACGACGCCCCCCGTGACGAAGACGTAGCGCGTTTCGCTCTCGGTCACCTGACCCCCGATCTCGCTCGACCCTCCCAGGAGGATAGACACCCGGTCAGACCCATCCGAGTCAGCCGAGCTCCGATCGAGCCCACTCCAGCTGCGCCGCCAGACCCTCGTCGAGCGGCGTCTTGGGCTCCCAGCCGAGCTCCGTCCGCGCCCGGGTGGTGTCAGCGCCGGTGTGACGCGCGTCACCGGCCTGGCGCTCGACCCGCACGACGTCCAGGGTGCGGCCCGTCAGGCGCTCGATGCGAGCGAGCACGTCGTTGACGCTGGCCTGCTCTCCGCCGCCGACGTTGTAGACCTGCCCGGGCGGACCGGCGGCCGACCGGATCGTCGCGTCGACGGCGTCGGCGACGTAGGTGAAGTCGCGGGACTGCTCACCGTCTCCGAACACCGTGATCCGCTCGGACCGGACCGCCGCGCCGAGAAACCGCGTGAAGGCCATGTCCGGCCGCTGGCGTGGGCCGTAGACCGTGAAGTAGCGCAGGGCGATCACCGGCGTCCCCCGCTCGCGCGCGTAGAGGCGGCCCAGCCCCTCGGTGGCGAGCTTCGTCACGCCATACGGGGACACCGGGCGAGGCATCGTGACGTCCTCGACCGTCGGAAGCGCCTCCGCGTCGCCGTAGACCGACGAGGAGGAGGCGTGCACGAAGGGCACCGGGCTCGCCGCGACCTGCTCGAGCAGCCGCTGGGTGGCCGTGATGTTGTCGTGGACGTACCGCGAGAACGTCTCGCCCCAGCTCGCGCGCACGCCGGGCTGCGCGGCGAGGTGGAACACGACGTCCCGACCGTCGAGCAACGGCCCGAGATCTGCGGTGGACAGGTCCGCCTCCGCCAGCGCGAACCGCGGCTCGCTCGCGAGGGCGCGCAGGTTCGCCTCCTTGCGCTCCCGCGAGTAGTAGTCGGTGAACGAGTCCACCCCGAGAACCTCGACCCCGTCGGCGACGAGCGCCTCGCACAGGTGCGATCCGATGAAGCCCGCGGCGCCCGTCACGAGGGCGCGTCTTCCAGTTCTCGGAGCTGGCACCGGGGAAGCTTACGCGGCCGCGCTGCGGCGCCGAGATCGGCGCGTGCCAGCCCGACGGGCCAGGAGCTCCTCGGCGTGGCGCCGCGCCCCCGCGTCCGCCGATCTGGCTCCGAGCATCCGACACAGCTCGTCGACCAGCTCGTCCTCGGGCACCGGCTCGACCCGCGTCTCAGTCCGCCCGTCGGAGTCGACGCCCTTGACGAGCCGGTAGTGGGCGCCGGCCATGGCCGCCACCTGCGGGAGGTGGGTGATCACGACGACCTGGCGACCCTCGGCGAGGCGCGCGAGCCGCTCGGCGACGGCGCCGGCGGTCTCGCCACCCACGCCGGCGTCCACCTCGTCGAAGACCCACGTCTCGCTCCCACCGGCGGCCGCCACCGAGTGCAGCGCGAGCAGAACGCGCGACAGCTCTCCCCCGCTCGCTGCATCGGCCAGCGGAGCTGCGGGCAGCCCGGGGTTCACCTGGAGCGTCATGTCGCACCTGTCGAACGGCGGATCCTCGTCTCCGGCCGTCTCGACCGACACCGACAGCACGGCTTGGGGCATCGCGAGCGCGACGAGCTCGGACGTGACCGCCTCGGCGAGGCGGGGCGCGGCGTCGACGCGTGCCGCATGGAGCTCGCCGGCCGCGCCGCGAGCCTCCGTCAGCGCCGAGTCGTGAGCGCGCGCGAGTCGCTCGATCTCCTGATCGTCCTCGGCGGCGCCCGCGAGCTCCGCCCGAGCCGCCTCGGCGCGCGCGAGCACCTGCTCGGTCCCCGGGCCGTACCGCCGGGACAGCCGCTCGTAGTCCTCGAGCCGCGCCTCCACGACGTCCAGCCGTCCGGGCTCGCCCTCGAGGCCATCCAGGTAGGCGCGCAGGCCGAGCGCGACCTCCTGCAGCCGCGCACCGACCTCCTCCAGCTCTCGCGACAGCGGCTCGACCTCGGCGTCGAGCTCGCTGACCGCCCGCAGCTCGCCGGCCGCCTGGCCGGCGCGATCGAGGGCTCCACCCGCGTCGTCACCCGAGACCGCCTCGGCCGCGGCCCCGGCTGCCGCCGCGAGGCGAGCGCGGTGGCGCAGACGATCTCGCTCGCGCCGGAGCGCGTCCTCCTCGGTCGGATCGGGGCCCACCCGGTCAACGTCCCGCACGAGCTGCTCCAGGTCCTCCCGTGCCCGGACGGCGCCGGCCTGCCGGTCTCGAGCGGCGCCGAGCGCCCGCCGCGACGCGGCCGCCGCGCGGCGAAGTCGGCGCACGTCCCGCGCGAGGCGCACCGTGGCCTCGCCGGCGAACGCGTCGAGCGTCTCGAGCTGGACCCGCCCCTGCAGCAGCCGGCGGGACTCGCCCTGGCCGCTCATGCGAAGCAGCTCAGCCACCAAACCGGCGACGGCATCGCGCGGCGCCGCCTGCCCGTCGACGAGCGCGCGCGCTCGTCCCTCGCGCGGGACTCGGCGCGCGACCACGACCTCGCGCTCGGACTCGTCCTCGATGAGCTCGCGCGCGGGGCTCGCCGGATGCTCGTCGCCCAGCTCGTCGAACAGTCCCTCGGGGAGCTCCAGCGTCGCCTGGACGAGGGCCCCCTTCGCGCCCGGTCGCACGGCGCCCGAGTCCGGCGCACCCCCGAGCAGGAGGCCCAGCGACTGTGCCAGCACCGTCTTGCCCGCACCGGACTCGCCGGTGACGGCGGTCAGGCCGGAGGGTGGCTCGAGCTCGGCCCGGCGCAGGACGACCAGGTCACGGATCTCGAGCGAGCGCAGCAACTACGTACCGCTCACCGCTCAGGTGGGCCGGCCGAACTTCGCGCGGTAGCGCCGGAAGAACGACTCCTCGGGGAACGTCGCCAGATTGACGCTCGAGTCGCCCAGGCCGATCGTGATCGATCGCCCGGGCGCCAGCGCCCCGACCCTGCGGCCGTCCAGCAGGATGTCGCAGTCCCCGATCATGGCGGCGCTCGTGATCGTCAGCTCCTCCCCCGCGCCGATCACCAGCGGCCTGGCCTCGAGATGATGGGCCGCGAGGAACGAGAGCACGAAACACCGGACCTGCCACGAGACCGCCGGGCCACCGAGGGCGAGGTTGTAGGCGGTCGAGCCGACCGGCGTCGAGCAGACCATGCCGTCACAGCGCACCGACGCGACCGTCTCGCCGTCGATCGAGTAGGTGAGCTCTGCAAGCCGTGCCTCCCCACCCCGCATCAGTGCCAGATCGTTCACGGCACTGACTCGAGAGCCCGCCCACTCGGCGGTGAGCGCGGGCAGCTGGATGATCAGGTAGTCACCGACCAGCACGCGGCGCAGATCGCGCTCGATTCCCGACTTCTCGATCGAGGCGAGGAACCCGACCCGCCCGTAGTTGATGCCGAGCACCGGAGCCCCCTGCCTGCCCTCCTCGCCGAGTGCGCGCAGGATCGTGCCGTCGCCGGCCATGACGACGACCAGATCGCGCCCACCCGGCCGCAACTCGACGCCGTCGCTGGTCCCGTGGTTCGCGAGGCTCGGGTGCTTCTCGTGCTCCTCGGCCGATGCGAGCACCTCGACGCCCGCCTCGCCGAGCGTCGCGAGCACTGTCGGGAGCGCCGCCTCGGTCACCTCCGGCGCGCGGTGCGTGACGAGAACCACCCGCTCAGCGGGCTGGGCCTTCGTGATCGGGACATCGGCCTCGTCGTCCGTCGGTCGCAGCGGGCCCTCGGTCATTCGGCCTCCACCGCGGCGCGGACCAGCTCGTCTGCGCCGGCCGGATCCGGGGATCCGTCGGACGTGACGTGGAGGAACGTCTCGCGGTTGCCCTTGGGACCGGGAACACCGCTGTCGACCGCCGCGGCGATCCCGTCCCCCTGCGCCTCGATCGCGCGGCAGACCGACCTGACGGCCTCGGCGCGGTCTCGCGGATCGCGCACCACGCCGCCCGACCCCACCCGGCCGCGGCCGACCTCGAACTGGGGCTTGACGAGCATCAGCGCCTCCCACCGGTCGGCCAGACAGGCGCGGACCGCGGGCCACACGGTGCGCAGCGAGATGAACGAGACGTCGATGGTGACCAGCTCGGGCCGATACGGCAGGACGTCAGGGTCGAGCTCGCGCGCGTTCGTTCGCTCGACGACGTGGACCCGGGGGTCCGTGCGGAGCTCCCAGGCGAGCTGGCCGTAGCCCACGTCCAGGGCGATCACCTCGCGGGCGCCCCATCGCAGCATCACGTCGGTGAAACCGCCTGTGCTCGCCCCGACATCAAGCGCACGTCGCCCCGCGACGTCCACCGACAGGGCCTCGAGCGCGGTCGTGAGCTTCTCGCCACCGCGCGAGACGAACCTGGGCGTGTCGGCGATCTCGATCAGGGCGCCCTCGGACACGGGCGTGCCCGGCTTGGTCGCCGGCGCCCCCTCGACCCGCACCTGGCCGGCCATCACTGCGGCGCGCGCGCGAGCACGCGAGGCGAACAGCCCGCGATCGACCAGCGTGACATCCAGGCGCCCACTCACCGCCGGCGATGATGGCACAGCCGCAGGCCGCGGCACGAGGCGTCCGATCAGCCGGTCCGCATGATGCCGGCGGGGGCCTCGAGTGCGCCGATCGTGCGCTCGGCGACGGACTCCGGGGTGAGCCCGACCTCCTCGAGCAGCAGCTCGCGCTTGCCGTGGTCGATGAAGCGATCGGGAACGGCGATGCGAAGCAGCCGGCCCGGAACGTCCTCGAGCTCCTCGAGGACCGCCGATCCGAACCCCCCGTGCTCCACGTGGTCCTCGATGGTGACCAGCAGGTCGTGGCGCGCCGCCAGCTGGCGCATCAGATGGGCGTCGATCGGCTTGCAGAAGCGCGCGTTCACGACGGTGGGCCGAGCGCCGAGCCCGTCCGCGACCAGGTCGGCCGACTGCGCGGCCAGGGTCGCCCCGAAGCCGTAGCCGATGAGCGCGACCCGCTGGCCGGTCTCGAGCACCTCGGCCTTGCCGATCGGGAGCACCTCGGGCCGCTCGGGCAGGTCCACTCCCACGCCCGCGCCTCGGGGGTACCGGAACGCGACCGGGCCGTCGATGCGAAGCGCGGTGTGGAGCATGTTGACCAGCTCCGCCTCGTCCTTGGGCGCCATGATCGTCATGCCCGGGACGCCACGCAGGTAGGCGAGATCGAACACGCCGTGGTGGGTCGGTCCGTCGTCGCCCACGAGCCCGCCCCGGTCGATCGCGAAGATGACGGGCAGCTCCTGGATCGCCGCGTCGTGCACGATCGGGTCGAACGCGCGCTGGAGGAACGTCGAGTAGATGGCGACCACGGGTCGATATCCGGCGATCGCGAGGCCACACGCGAAGACGGCGCCGTGCTGCTCGGCGATGCCCACGTCGTAGGTCCGGTCCGGGAAGCGGTCCATCATGTGCTGCATCCCGGTGCCCTTCAGCATGGCGGCGGTCACGCCGACCACGCGTGGGTCGCGCTCGGCTTCTGCGACCAGCGCCTTGCCGAAGACCTCGGTGTAGGCGGGTGGCCCACCGGAGGACTTCTTCTTGGCCTGCCCGCTCTCGACCGAGAACGGCGTCGCCCCGTGCATGGCCTCGCCGTGCGCCTCGGCCGGCGCGTACCCCTTGCCCTTCACCGTGTGCAGGTGGACAAGGACCGGACGGTCCATGTCCTTCACCGCCCGAAGCGCGTTGCGGACGGCCTTCAGGTCGTGACCGTCGACCGGTCCGACGTAGGCGAACCCCAGCGCCTCGAAGAGCGCACCGGGCTCGAACCACTGCGACTTGATCGCGTCGCGGAGCGTGGAGCCGATTCCCGTCGCCCCCGGGATCCGGGAGAGGTTCCGCTCGAGGTCCTCGCGGTACTTGGTCAGCGTCGGATCGACACGGACGCGCTGGAACATCCGGGACAGCGCGCCGACGTTCTGGGAGATCGAGAACCCGTTGTCGTTGAGGATCACCTTGATCGGCGAGCCGAGCGCCCCGGCCTGGTTCAGCCCCTCGTAGGCCATGCCGCCGGTGAGCGCGCCGTCACCGATGACGGCGACGACCTGGCTGTCGTCCTGACCCGAATGCCGCTGGGCCTCGGCCAGACCGACCGCGTACGAGATGCTCGTGCTCGCGTGGCCGGCGCCCATGACGTCGTGCTCGCTCTCGACGCGGCGCAGGAAGCCGCTCGTGCCGCCGTACTGGCGGAGCGTGTCGAACCCCTCGAGCCGACCGGTCAGCAGCTTGTGCCCATAGGCCTGGTGGCCGACGTCCCAGAGGATCCGGTCCCGAGGCGACTCCAGCTCGGCGTGGAGCGCGACGGTCAGCTCGACGGTCCCGAGGCTGGCGCCCAGGTGACCGCCCGTCTGGGCCACGGTGTCGATGATCGCCTGACGGACCTCCTCGCAGAGCGAC
Organism: Thermoleophilia bacterium; assembly: GCA_028285405.1. Taxonomy (GTDB): domain Bacteria; phylum Actinomycetota; class Thermoleophilia; order Miltoncostaeales; family Miltoncostaeaceae; genus JANQPH01. The sequence goes on along the minus strand of JANQPH010000046.1, from coordinate 27,928 downwards.
TCGAGGTCCTCGTCCGACAGGTCGCCGAGGTCCGACGGCCCCTGGATCCCCGACAACAGCGGGTAGCGCTCGGCAAGCTCCGTCATCCGGGCGATACTAGACGAGCGCCAGGTCGCATGGGTCGATTCGGGCCCCTGACAGCGTGACGGGCGGAGACCACCTGGCGAGCTCAGGCGAGGAACACGATCCGGACCGGATCGTCGCCGGTCGGGTCGGGATCGTGCACCCCGATGAGGCACGGCAGGTCCGCGCGCATCTGCATCACGTCGCCGTCGGTCAGCTCACCCCCGGCCAGCACGTACGTGCCGAGCTCCTTCAGGAGGCGCACGCCGGGCTCGATCAGCATCGTCGGCACGTTCCAGAGCACGAGCTCCTTGTGTCCGCCGTTCATCGTCAGGCCGACGGTCTCGAGCCGGGCTCCGTGCCGGTGCGCCTCGGCGTCGAGCCAGGAGGCGGCGGCGAGCTCGGGCATCGGCGGGCGCCCCTCCCCCGATCCGATCGCCTGGAGCTGGTCGTGCCCAGGAGCCCCCGGCTCGTTGGGCGGCTCGACGGCCACGCCGACCCGCGGGTCGTAGAGCACGTCGCTCAGGTGTCGCCCCCCCGCAGCTCTCGACCGACTCCACGTGCGACCTCGGCCGCCAGCTCGGCCGCCTCGTCGGCGAGCGCCGCGAGTTGCTCCGGCTCCGCCTCGGGGTCGCGGATCGCCTCCGCGATCTCCGTGAGGCGTCGAGTCGCCGCGGTCAGCTCGTCGGGCGGCGGCGCGTCATCCGGCGTGCTCATCCGCTCCCTCCCCGTCGGCCGCGGCCGAGCTCGCGACCGCGCCGAGGATTCCGTTCACGAGCCCGGCGGCCTCCGGCTGGCAGTAGCGCTTCGCCAGCTCGACCGCCTCACTGATCGAGACGGCCACCGGGATGTCGGGCCAGTCGAGGATCTCGTGCGCCGCGACGCGGAGCACGTTGCGCTCGAGCGGCGCGATCCGATCGGCCGGCCAGTCCGCCGACTCGCGACTGATGATCCCGTCGAGATGGGCACGATCCACGCTGACCCCGTCCACGAGGGCCTGGGTGAAGTCGTCCATCGGCTCTCCCCCGCGCTCGGCGTTCGCGGAGAGCTCCTCGATCGAGAGTCCGGTGACGTCGTGCTGGTACAGCAGGAACACGGCCTGCCGGCGGCTGGCCCGGCGACCTCGCTCCTGGACCGGAGGGCTCACGCCGAGCCGGCGAGGGTGGGAAGCAGCCCGCCCCGCTCGGTGAGGTACGCCGTCGTGTAGCGACCTTCGGCGAATCGCTCCTCCTGCACGATCTCCCTGTAGAGGCCCAGGGTCGTCGGGACCCCGTCGACCTCGGCCTCGTCCAGCGCCCGTGCCAGCCGGCGGACCGCTCGCGGCCGGTCCGGCCCCCACACGCAGAGCTTGGCGATCAGCGAGTCGTAGTTCGGGGGGATCGGAGACCCGGGCTCGACGTAGGTGTCGATGCGGACCCCCGGCCCACCCGGCATCCGAAACGTCGCGAGGCGACCGGCGCTCGGCCGGAAGTCGACCGATGGATCCTCGGCGTTCACCCGGCACTCGATCGCATGGCCGCTGGCCGGCGCGACGCCCGTACTCGAGAGCACGCCGCCCTGGGCGACCCGAAGCTGCTCGGCCACCAGATCGAGACCGCTGACGAGCTCGGTGACCGGGTGCTCGACCTGGAGCCGTGCATTCAGCTCGAGGAAGAAGAACTTGCCCTCGTGATCCACCAGGAACTCGAGCGTGCCCGCGCTGCGATATCCCCATGCTCGGGCGGCACGCGCACTCACCTCGTGCATCTGCCGGCGCGTCTCGTCCGGCAGGTGCGGCGCGGGTGCCTCCTCGATCAGCTTCTGGTGTCGCCGCTGGATCGAGCACTCCCGATCGCCGCAGATGAGCACACCGCCGAGCCCGTCGGCCATGATCTGGACCTCGACGTGACGGGCCCCCACGAGCATCCGCTCCACGTAGATCCCGCCGTCGCCGAAGTTCGCTTCGGCCTCACGGCGCGCGACGTCGAATGCACCCGCGAGCTCCGATGGCTCGTCGACCCGACGCATCCCCTTGCCGCCGCCGCCGGCGGCGGCCTTGAGGAGCACCGGAAAGCCGGCGTCCTCCGCCGCGGCCACGGCCTCCTCGGCCGTCTCGACCGGGCCGTCGGATCCACCGAGGACCGGGAGCCCGGCCTCCTTGGCGGCGGCCTTGGCCTGGACCTTGTCGCCCATCCGCTGCATCACGTCGGGCGCAGGGCCCACGAACGTCAGCCCCTCGCGGGCGCACGCGCTCGCGAACTCGGGGTTCTCGCTGAGGAATCCATACCCGGGGTGGACGGCATCGCAGCCGGTGATCTCGGCGGCGGACAGCACGGCGTCCATGTCGAGGTAGGACTCACCGGGAGACGGAGGGCCGATGCACACCGCCTCGTCGGCCAGCCGGGTCACGGCGGTGCCGCGGTCGACCGTCGAGTGGATCGCGACGGTCGGGATCCCCAGCTCGCGCGCCGTACGGACGACGCGCACCGCGATCTCGCCGCGGTTTGCGACGAGCAGCTTCACGGCTCGATCAGGAAGAGGGCCTGCCCGTACTCAACCGGCGCCTCGTTCTCGGCGAGGATCTCGCGAACGATGCCGGGCTGATCCGCGACGATCTCGTTGAAGAGCTTCATCGCCTCGATCAGGCAGACGGTCTGACCGGCCTCGACCCGCTGCCCGACCTCGACGAAGGGCTCCGCGTCGGGAGACGACGCCCGGTAGAAGGTCCCGACCATCGGGCTCTCCACGGGCAGCAGCCCGCTCGCCTGCGGTGCGGCGCCGTCCCCGGACGGGACGTGCGGGGTCCCCGCGACCGGCACCGGCTCGGTGCGCCTGACGGTGAGCCGCGCACCGGCGACCTCGACCGACACCTCCGCCTGGTTGGCCTGCTCCACGACGTCGACCAGCGTGTCGATGAGCTGCCGATCGATCGCCGCCGGCGCGTCGGCCACCTCGGCCTCCGCACCGATCGATCGCCGGCGCTCGAGCACCGGCTGGACGACCGAACCGAACTGCGCCCAAAGCACGAGGTCCTCGTCGGACATGCCCTCGGGCGCGTCCGCGGCGACCGCACCGAGCGAGAAGAGCTCGTGCTCGGCCAGAGCCTCGGCCTTGGCGGCGTCGGCGACGTCGTCGGCCACCGGCACCCGCGCCGCCCCGAACTCTCCGAGCGCGACTCGAGCGAGTGGTGCCTCGATCTGCTCGAACCGGCGCTCGCCGGTCACGTGGCGGATCGCCTGGGCCACGATGGCCTCGCCGATCGGGTACGCGAGCGTCGCGCCCCCCACGTCGGCGGCGACCTCCGCGACCTCGTCGGCGGCCGACTGGAGCGAGTGCGAGAGGCCGAGCCGGCCCATCCGAGACGCCAGGCCGGTCTCGAGGTGTGGCGGCAGCCGCAGCGCCGGCCCGTAGACGGCCGCCGCCGCTTGGCGGAGCCGCTCGGCCGGCAGCATCGGTCCGACGACCCGCGCCGCCCGATCCACGGCTTCGCGATCGCACTCGAGCTCACGGCTCCCTCCGCGCAGCGCGGCTCGCAGGGTCTCCGCCGAGGGCCGCGCGGCGACGAGGGCGATGGGGCCGGCGGCCGCATGGATCCCGTCGACGCCGGCCGCAACCGCCTCGGTGGCCGCCAGGGGGGCGATCCCCCCCGGTGCCTGCACCTGCAGCTCGATCGGCACCGAGACCGCCGCGCGCAGCCGGCCCAGGACCTCGCCGACCATCCGGGGGGCGACGAAGCCGCCGAGGTCGCTGACGCAGAGGCCGACGGCTCCGGGCAACGCGGACATTCGCGCCGCCTCCTCGGCCCAGCGCGGATCGGCCAGATCGGGCGCCGGCCCCAGGGTCAGCGTCGGCACGATGGCCGCGCCGGCGTCCCGGGCGGCCCTCGCGAGCGGCTCCATGCTCTCGCTGTCGTTCATCGGGTCGACGATGCGCACGCGGGTCGCCCCGGACTCGCGGGCGCACACCACGAACTGACGGATCACGTCCTCGGCGACCGGCTGCTGCCCCCAGATCGAGCGCGCGAGCGCCACGATGCCGACGTCACCGCCTCGCACCTCGCGGGCGACCGCGCGGAGGCGGTCCCACGGGCTCTCGCGACGGCCGCCGATCGCCGCGCGGACGCTGCGGGCGTCGAGCACCTCGAGCGTGCCGGCCCCGACGTCCGCGAGCGCGGCCGCGGCGGCGACGAGGTCGTCGGTCGCGAGCGCCTCGCCCGAGGGCAGGGGCCCGAGATCGCGCAGCGTGGTGTCGACGTACCCGACGTCACCGGAACCTCCGCGCGCGCCGCTCATGACACCCGCGAGTTGTAGGCCCGAGTTCGCGTGTCGATCCTCAGGCGATCTCCGACATCGACGAACAGCGGAACGTCGACCGACGCGCCGGTCTCGAGCTGGGCGGGCTTGGTCACGTTCGAGACCGTGTCGCCCTTGACGCCGGGCTCGGTGTCGGTGACCGCGAGGTCGACGAACGTCGGCAGCTCGACGCGGAACGGCTCGTCGCGGACGAAGAGCACCTGCACGTCGGTGTTCGGCGCCAGCAGGTCGACGTTCTCGACTGAGCCCGCCGCCACGACGATCTGGTCGTACGTCGCGTTGTCCATCAGGTGCAGGTCGTCGTCGTCGCGGTACAGGAACTGCATGGTTCGGCTGTCGGTCGTGACGCGCTCGACCTTCTCGCCCGCGCGAAACGTCTTGTCGACGACGGCGCCACCGGACAGCCGCTTGAGCTTGGTCCGGACGAAGGCCCCGCCCTTGCCGGGCTTCACGTGCTGGAACTGCACGACGCTGACCAGCTCGCCGTCCACCTCGAGCACGAAGCCGTTCTTCAGTTCGTTCGTCGAGATCATTCGCCTTCCTTGCCGCCTGCCGGCACGGCCCCCGTGGGCACGCTCGGGATCGGTGCGCCGGAGAGGACCCGCGCGCCGTCGTCGGTCACCAGCAACAGATCCTCGATTCTCACCCCTCCGAGGCCCTCCAGGTAGATCCCGGGCTCGATCGTGACGACCATCCCCGCGACCAAGGTCTCGTCCGAGGTCCGCCGCACGCCCGGGCGCTCGTGGATGTCGAGCCCGACACCATGCCCGAGTCCGTGGACGAATGCATCACCGAACCCCGCATCCTCGATGACCGACCGCGCGACACCGTCGAGATCCGATGCCCGGACTCCCGGCCGCGTCGCCTCGACGGCGGCTCGCTGCGCCTCCAGACACACCTCGTACGCACGGGCGAGCGCCGGGTCCGGAACGCCCAGCGGGATCGTCCGGGTCATGTCGGAGCAGTAGCCGTCGACCCGAGCGCCGAGGTCGATCACCACCAGCGTGTCGTCGGGAATCGGGTCGTTGCCCGGCACCGCGTGCGGTCGCGCGCCGCGCGGACCGGACGCGACGATCACCTCGAAGCTCGCCCCTTCGGCCCCCTCGTCGACCAGCGCCTCCTCGATGGCGAGCGCGACCCGCCGCTCGGTGCGCCCGACCAGCCCGTCGGCGAGCACCCGCATCAGCGCCGCGTCGGCGACTCGCGCCGCCCGCTCGATCGCGACGATCTCGCCGGCGTCCTTGACGATTCGCTGGCGCGCGACGATCCCGCTCGTGGGAACCACCTCGATGGGCGCCAGCCGCCGCTCGAGCGTGGCCGCCCTGGCGAGGGTGACGTGCTCGGCCTCCACGCCGACGGGGCCCTCCCCGCCGAGGTCGTGCACCGCGCTCGCCACCTCGCCCATGAGGTCGCGCTCACCGATCACGACCTCGGCGCCGTCCACCTGCTCACGCGCGCTCACCGAATAGCGCCCGTCGGTGATGAGGCGCCGGCCGGCCGGCGAGAGCACGGCGATCCCGTTCGAGCCGACGTATCCGGTCAGGTACCGGACGTTGGCCGGCTCGGTGACCAGAAGCGCGGTGACACCCTCCTGGGCGATCGCGTCGAGCACACGGTCCCCCCGTGCGACGAGGCCGCTCACGACAGCTCCTCGGCCAAGGCCTCGAGCGCATCGCGGTACCCCTCGATCCCTTTGCCCCACACCGCGGCCAGCGCCACGTCGCGGATCACCGAGACCTTGCGATGCGCCTCGCGCGCCTCGATGTCCGAGATGTGCACCTCGACGAACGGCGCGCCCGTCACCTCGAGCGCGTCCCGGATGGACCACTGGTAGTGGGTCCACGCTCCGGGGTTGACGATCGCGCCGTCGACGAGCCCGGCGAGCCCGTGGCAGTGCGCGATGAACGCGCCTTCGTTGTCGGTCTGGAAGCAGCCGACCCGCATCTGGCGCTCGGCGCCCCACTCGCGCACCTGCCGCTCCAGCTCGGCCAGGGTGAAGTCGCCGTAGTGGGCCGATGGGCGCCGGCCGAGCGCTCCGAGATTCGGCCCGTGCAGCAGGGCGATCCTGAGATCGCTCATCGCCGCAGCTCCGAGATCGCGCGCCGAACCTCGTCGCGGGGCGGGTCGGCCCCCAGGATCACCTCGCCCGGGGCCGAGATGAGCACCATGTTGAGCGCGGTCCCGTCGGACTTCTTGTCGCGCCCGAGCGCGTCCATCACCCGGTCGAGGTCGACCTCGGGGTGGAGCTTGTCTGGCAGCCCGTGGCGGCGCAGCACCGTCGCCGCGCGGTCCCGGTGCGCCTCGTCCAGCCCGGCATGGTCGGCCGAGAGCCGCAGCGCGACCAGGAGTCCCAGCGAGATCGCCTCGCCATGGGCGTAGCGCTCGTACTCGGTGGCCGCCTCGATGCCGTGCCCCGCCGTGTGCCCGAGGTTGAGCGACGCGCGCAGGCCGCTCTCGCGCTCGTCCACGGCGACGACGCGGAGCTTGTGCTCGACGCACCGCGCGACGAGGTCGATCAGGGCCTCCCTCGGGCCCGGGAGCACCGGCCAGGACTCGACCAGCTCGAGCAGGTCCCCGCCCTCGAGGAACGCGTACTTGATGACCTCCGCGAAGCCGCTGGCGAGCTCACGCTCGGGCAGGCTGTCGAGAACCTCGACGTCCATGTACACGAGCTTCGGCTGCCAGATCGCCCCGACGTAGTTCTTGCCTTCCGGGAGATTGACGCCGGTCTTGCCGCCGATCGCCGAGTCGACCATCGCCAGCAGCGTGGTCGGAACGTGCACCAGATCGATGCCGCGCTGGTAGCTCGCCGCGACGAAACCGGCGAGGTCGCCGATCATGCCGCCGCCGAGCGCCACCACCGAGTCGGCCCTGCGCAGCCCCGCGTCGGCGGCGAGCCGGCAGAGGCGCTCGACCTCGGCCAGCGACTTCGAGGACTCCCCGCTCGGCACCGGGGCCCGCACGACGTGCAGACCGGCGTCGACCATCGACGCCTCCACCATGCCGGCGATCTCCACGACGGCGGCGTCGTGCACCAGCAGCACCCGCCCCCCGCGCGCGCGGCCCGACCAGACGTCGCCGATACCCGACAGGATCCCCGCGCCGAGGTGGACCGGGTAGCCCCCCGCCGACGGCGGCGCCTCGATCACGCGTCCCGCCGCCACGGCGCTCACGTGCTCGACCGGGCCGTCATCGGCGGCGACGCCCACGCGACGATCTCGAGCACGACGTCCTCGATCGGCGCGCTCGCGTCGACCGTGAGGTCGGCGGCCTCCCGATACCCTGGCTCGCGGCTCTCGTAGCGGCGCACGAACCGACGCTCGTCGGTCGCGAGCGGACGACCCGTGCCGCTCGCCCGCTCCCATGCCGCGGCCGGATCGAGCTTCAGCCAGACGACCCGCGCCTGCCGGCCGAGCACGCCCCGCGTTCGCTCGCTCATGAGCGCCCCGCCGCCGAGCGCCATCACCCCGGCCTCACCCTCCAGGAGGTCGCGGATCACGCGCTCCTCGGTGCGACGAAACCACAGCTCGCCCTTGTCCGAGAAGATCTTCGGGATCTCCATCTCGGCTTTCGCCTCGATCGCGGCGTCGGTGTCCACGAACGTCGTGCCGAGTCGCTCGGCCAGGCGACGGCCCACGGTCGACTTGCCCGCCGCCATGTACCCGGTCAGCGCGATCCAGCTGGTCACGACCGGCCAGCCGCCTCGCGGTACCGGGCGACCGCCGCGTCCAGCGCCTCGATTGAGTCACCGCCGAACTTCTCGATCAGCGCTTGGGCGAGCACGAACGCGAGCGCCGCCTCGGCGACCACCGCCGCTGCCGGCACCGCGCAGATGTCCGCGCGCTCCTTGAAGGCCTTGACCGCCTCCTTGGTGTGGACGTCGACCGACGCGAGCGGACGGCTCAGCGTCGAGATCGGCTTCATCACGGCCCGCACGACGACCGGCTCCCCGTGGGTCATCCCGCCCTCGAGCCCTCCGGACCGGTTCGTCCGCCGGTGATAGCCCTGATCCGGGGAATGGAAGATCTCGTCGTGCGACTCGCTCCCGCGCATGCCGCCCAGCGCGAAGCCCGCGCCGATCTCGACGCCCTTGATGGCCTGGATGCCGAGCATCGCCTGGCCGATCCGGCCATCCAGGCGGGACTCGCCGCTCACATGCGACCCGAGCCCGCGCAGCGGCGCGAACGCGACGACCTCGAACACCCCGCCGAGGCTGTCGTGAGCCTGACCGGCGGACTTGATGGCCGCCACCATCTCCTGCGAGGCGGTCTCGTCGAGGCACCGCACCGGGCTCTCGTCGACGCCGTCGAAGTCCGACAGCGCAAGCGGGCCACCGGCCGGTACGGCGACGTGGCCGATCTGGACGACGTGGCTGCGAATCTCGGTGCCATAGCGCCGGAGCAGCGCCTTCGCGACTCCGCCCGCCGCCACCCGCGCCGCGGTCTCACGCGCGCTCGCCCGCTCCAGGATCGGGCGCAGGTCGTCGGTCTCGTACTTGATCATCCCCGCGAGGTCGGCGTGCCCCGGTCGAGGAAGCGTCACGGGCGGGACCTCGCTCGCCGGCTCCCACACCGCCATCCGGTCCTCGGCCCAGTTCGGGAAGTCGAGGTTGGGGATCTCGAGCGCCAGCGGGCTGCCGATCGTCCGCCCGTGACGGAGGCCGCCCTTCACCTGCACGCGGTCGCGCTCGATCTTCATCCGCCCGCCGCGGCCATAGCCGAGCTGGCGCCGCGCCAGGTCGGCGTCGATGTCGTCGGGGGCGAGCTCGAGCCCGGCCGGCAGGCCCTCAACCAGCGCCAAGAGCGCGGGCCCGTGCGACTCCCCTGCGGTGCGATAGCTGAGACCCACGGGCACGGGAGTGTAGAGGAGCGCCGTCCCGCCACGTAGCCGATGCTGCCGGCTCAGGCGATCGCGTGCGCCACCGACCACCCGAGCGCGGCGACCGCGGCTCCGGCGACGAGACTGCCGAGGAGGTTGATCGCGGCAAGGCGGCGGCGCCCGTCGCGCCACATGGCGAGGGTGTCGAGCATCCACGTCGAGAACGTCGTGTACCCGCCCAGAAGCGCCCCGCCGACGAGGAACCTGGCCGTGGTCGAGTCGATCGCGCCGATCACGACACCTTCGGCGAAGGCGCCCGTGAGGTTCGCCACCAGGATCCCGTACGGGAAGCCCGGCCCGAGCGACCTGCGCAGCCCGAGATCGACGAGTGCTCGCCCGAGCGCGCCGAGTCCCCCGAGCGCGCCGGCGGCGATCCAGACGACCGCGCTCATCGCAGGTACCGCCTCGCGACCGACTCGGCGCTCGCCACCGCGGCGAGTCCGGCGACCAGGCTGGCGCCCACGTAGGCGATCGCGATCGCGACGTCCCCGCGCTCGACGAGGAGCACCGCCTCGATCTGGAGCGAGGCGAACGTCGTGAGCGCGCCGCAGAACCCCGTACCCAGCAACGGGACGAGGCGCCGGCCCGTCGGCTCACGCCAGAACACGCCCCCCGCGAGGAAGCCGAGCAGCGCCGCGCCGAGCACGTTCGCCACGAACGTCGGCCACGGAAAGCCTGCGGTCAGGCCGATTCCCTCCGCCAGGCCGAGCCGAGCGAGCACTCCGGCGGCCCCGCCGAGCACGATCGCGAGCGACCAGCGCAGTCCGAGGCCCAGCACCGCAGCAGCCTACTCGCGGAGGCGCTTCCTCCCGGTGAACTCGACTAGGCTCCGACCGTGATGGGGCTAGCGCGATGAGCACCGAGCAGGGCGCCCAGCAGTCGCCGGAGTTGGCGATGCTGAACGCCGCTCGCCAGGCGGCGCTCAAGCGCTATGTCGGCGCGCGGAGCGTGCGGTGGCGAGTGGCCATGAACGGCCCGCTCGACCAGCAGCGCGCGCTCGACTATCTCCGGAACATCTCCGAGCAGATGTCCGCCGAGCAGTCCGCCCCGATCAAGGCGAGCCTCGAGGCCGGGACGATGCGTGCCCGCCGACTCGTCCCGAAGGACGGCGTGGTGTTCGAGTCGCCGCAGGGGCGGGTGTTCGCGATCGACGGCCTCCCGCCGCTGATCGCGCCGCCGAAGCCACCCCCCGGGGCACAACAGCAGCAGCCCTCGCAGGCACCGACCGAGGACGCGGCCGAGAGCACCTAGTCGGCCGACGGGCGCAGCAGCGCGTCGAGGACGCGGTAGCGGGCGTCGGCGCACGAGTCGGACCGATCCAGGGCGAACAAGACCGGCTCCCCGCCGAGCCGACCCGAAACCGCGATGGACTCGGGTCCGACGAAGACCTCGGCGCAGACCTCGTCCGGGTCGGGTCGCAGCGCCGACAGCTGCCCCGCGATCCGCGCGCAGCGGTCGCGATCCCCTCGGTCGCAGTCCAGCTCGATGCGGAACGTCGTGCCGCGCCCGTCATCCCGGGTCACGTCCAGCCGATCGGGCGGCTCGGGGTCTGCGTGCTCATCGCCGCCGGGGCCGGCGCAGCCGGCGAGGGCGGCGGTGGGCACGCAGACACCGACGACCCCGAACACGCGGTGCCACCCCCCGCCAGGCATGGCTCAGCCTGACGTGACCAGCAGCGTGAGCAGCACGATCCCGACCGGGATGCCGATGATCCCCAACACGATGCCCGCCTTCGCGTACCCGTCCCCCGACTGCGTGGGGTCGGCGGCGATCTCGCGCCGCGCGGTCACGCCGAAGAGGATCGCGACGACCGCCGCCGCGAGCGGGAGCACGAACCCCACGATCCCCGCCACGAACGCGAACACCGCCTTCTTGTTCGTGCCGCTGGCTGCCGCCTGCGGCTTCTCACGGGGGCGTCGCGGTCGTCCGCCGCTCTGCCGCTTCCTCTTGGCCATTGCGCTCCGCTCCGGGGTGTCACCTGCCGCCGGGATTCTGCCGAACCGCTCGCCTCGCGCGGCGCGAGCGGTTCCGCCCCGGTCCGACGGACCCCTCGCGGCGCCGCGGCGGATCGCGCGCCGACGCGTCTAGCCTTCGGGTGCATGCTGGTATCGCGCTCGTGGCATCAGGAGGCCCATCGAAGCCAGCGCGGTGGCTGGCTTCGAGCCGCGGTCCTGGGGGCGAACGACGGAATCCTGTCGACATCGGCGCTCGTCGTCGGGGTCGCGGCCGCCGGCCAGGGCCTCACCGAGATCCTGATCGCGGGAATCGCGGGCCTCGTCGCCGGCGCCCTCTCGATGGCCGCCGGCGAATACGTCTCGGTCTCCTCGCAGAAGGACGCCGAGGAAGCCGACCTGGCAACCGAGGCGCGCGAGCTCGAGCAGCACCCCGCCGAGGAGCTCGAGGAGCTGACGCGCATCTACGAGGACCGCGGGCTCAGCAGAGCGCTCGCCGGTGAGGTCGCCGTCGCGCTGACCGAGTCGGACGCCCTCGCCACCCATGCGCGCGACGAGATCGGCCTCGACGATCTGCGGCGAGCGCGCCCGCTGCAGGCCGCGGGCGCGTCGGCGCTGGCCTTCGTCTCGGGCGCGATCATCCCCCTGATCGCGGTCGCGGCGGCGGGAGGGGCGCGGATTCCGGTCACGATCGGGGTCACGATCGTCGGACTCGCCGCGCTCGGCTGGGCGGGTGCCGCGATCGGTGGCGCGCCGCCGATGCGGGCGTCGATGCGCGTCGCCTCGTGGGGCGTGATCGCCATGGCCATCAGCGTCGCCGTCGGCGTGCTGGTCGACGCGGCCCTGTAGGCATCACCGACGGCGAGACCGAGGCTCCTCACAGCCACAGCGGCTGACTCGGATCCCAGGCGAGCGCGACGATCGCGCCGACCGCCAGAAAGGGGCCGAACGGCAGCGCGATTGTCCTGGCCGCCGCTCCATTGCGTGCGAGGAGCACCACTCCGACCAGCCCACCGAGCGCGAACGCGACCACGAGCGCGTGGACGACCGCGGCGCCGAGCGTGACCCCGAGCAGCAGGCAGAGCTTGGCGTCCCCGAGACCGATGCCACGCGGTGACACGATCGACATCGCGCCGAGCAGCCCGCCGGCGCCGAGCCCCCAGGCGATCGGAACCCACCACCGCCCCGGGTCCGCGGCCGCCGACACGATCGCCGCGAGCGCAGTCGCCGGAAGGACGAGGACGTCCGGGATCAGGAGGTGCTCGATGTCGATCAGCACCACCGGGACGAGCACGAGGCCCAGCACCACCGCGCCGACGCCCGCGGCCGACGCGCCTCCGAGCGCCGCCATCCCCGCCCCGACGAGAACGCACGCGGGAGCGAGGCACCATCGACGCCAGGCGCGCTGTGGCCGAAGCGACGGGGCGACGCGCTCGGGCCACCGCTCGACGAGTGCCGCCGCGACCGGCGCCCAGACGGCCCCGGCGGCCGCACCGAGCGCAACCGCGACCACCGACGTCCCGCTCAGGGTCCGCGCCCGTCGATCCCGTCCACGAGCCGATGCTCGGGGTCATGTTCACCCGCATGAGGCCTGAGATGTACAGACATCCGCGGCGCTTCGACACGGGCGGCGACGGCTTGGTCGGCGTCCCGAGTTCGAGCAGAATGGGCGGAGTGTCTGAACCCATCACCGTGATCACCGACGGCGCCTGCTCGGCGAACGGCACCGAGGCGGCCCGGGGAGGCTGGGCGGCCATCGTCCGCGACCCCAGCGGCGACGAACTCGTCCTCTCCGGCGGACGCCGGCGCACGACGAACAACCGCATGGAGCTGACCGCCGTGATCGAGGGGCTGGCGGCGACGCCCGAGGGGTCGGACGTCGAGCTGGTCACCGACTCGGCGTACGTGGCCAACGCCATCAAGGACCGGTGGTTCGACGGGTGGCAGGCGCGAGGCTGGCGCAACTCACGGCGGCAACCGGTCGCCAACCGGGACCTCTGGGAGCGCCTGCTCGAGCAGCTGGCCCGGCATCGATCCGTCCGGCCGACGCTCGTGAAGGGCCACGCCGGCCACGTCGACAACGAGCGGGTCGACCGGCTGGCCCAGGACGCCGCGGTCGACCCCCCCGACGAGGACGACGACCGGGGCGAGGGCCAGCTCGGCCTGGATCTCTAGCCGGTCACGGATCGCCCGGGGGCCGGGTGACGCCGCCCGCGTACGGCCCCGACAGACGCAGCAGCCGCGCCAGCGGAGCGAGCGTCGGTCCCTGGATCGTCGCCGAGACGAGCACGACGAAGAAGACCGCGTTGAAGATCTCATCGCTGGCCGGGAGCTCGTCCGAGAGGACGAAGGTCGCCAGCACGATCGGGACCGCGCCGCGCAGGCCCGCCCACGAGACGAATGCGCGTGCCCGCAGGCTCATGCCCGTCCCGAGCGTGCAGAGCGCGACCGCGATCGGTCGCGCCACCAGGGCGAGCATCGCGGCGATCAGCAGCCCGGGTAGCAGCACCGCTCCGAGCTCACCCGGGAACACCAGGAGCCCGAGCAGGAAGAAGAGGGCCATCTGCGCCACGAACGCCAGGCCCTCGTGGAAGACCTCGAGCTCCTCCTGCGCCTCGTGGCTGGCGCTCCCCATGATCAGCGCGACGAGGTAGACCGCCAGGAAGCCGCTCCCCCCGACGAGGTCGGCGGCGCCGAAGCTGACCGCGGCGAGCCCGAGCGATGCGAGCGGCCCGAACGGCGACAGCGCGGGAAAGACCCGTGGCGCGAGGTACGCCATGACCACGCCGAGCCCGACCCCGACGATCAGGCCGATGCCCAGCTCGCGAACCAGAAGGAGCGCCATGTCGGCAAAGCCGTACGCCGGCTGCTGGATCCACGAGATGAGACCGATCGTGAGGGCGATCGCCATCGGGTCGTTCAGACCGGACTCGGACTCCAGCAGCCCCGACAGCCTCGGCCTGACGCCGATCGTCCGCATCGTGGCGAACACCGCGGCCGCGTCGGTCGATGCCACGACCGCACCAACGAGCAGCGACTCGAGGAGTCCGAGACCGAGCAGGGGACCGGCGGCGAGGGCAGTCAAGCCCGCCGTGATCGCCACGCCGACCGTGGCGAGCAGTGCCGACGGCCGGATCGCAGAGATCACGCTGTCCCACTGGGCGGTGAGGCCGCCCTCCCACATGATCGCGATCAGGCAGACGGTTCCGACCGACCGGGCCAGGTCGGGGTTGTCGAAGTCGACACCCCCCGGACCATCCGATCCGGTGAGCATGCCGAGCACGAGGAACGCGACGAGCGCGGGGACCCCGAGCCGGACCGCCGCAGCCGCCGAGCCGACAGCAAAGAGCGCGAGCAATCCAGCAACGAAGAGAAGCTCGCCCTCCAATAGACCTCCCCGGGCTTGACCCGATGCAGCCTACGGGCACCCTCCGCTCACCCGCTGGCGGGAGGCCTCCCTGACCGGGAACCGTGCCGTGTGCGCCCTGCACCGCGTGCACCCCGAACGGCGGCCTCGCCGATTCGCCTGAGCATGCCCGCGAACACGAGCTCGTGGATCGGCCAGATGCCGTACCAGTACGCGAGGCCGAGCAGGCCGACCGGATCGAACACCGCGGTCTGATGGATCGTCGCGCCCCCGGCCGCCGGGCGGACCTCGAACTGGAGCCAGGCCCGCCCGGGGAGGCGCATCTCGGCTCGCAGCCGCAGGATCCTGTCCGGGTCGTATTCCTCGACCCGCCAGCAGTCGAGGGCCTCCCCCGGAGCGAGACGCTCCGGGTCCCGGCGCCCCCTGCGCATCCCCGGACCCCCGACCGCCAGGTCCATGGCTCCGCGTATCCGCCAGAGGAAGTTCGCGAAGTACCAGCCGGTGTCGCCACCGATTCGCCGAATCGGCGCGAACGCGTCGGCGGGCCCGACGGGAACGCGCCGGGCACGGGCGTCCACGAGCCGCGTCCCATGCCTGGCGCCGCCATAGGGGCGCCCCGCCGTCACGGGGAGCCGGGCGTCGCTCCAGCGGGTCTGCGCGAAGGCGTGATCCTCGTTGGCGAGCGCCCGGGCAATCGCCTCGCGAACGCTCCGAGGGCGCACCGACGGAAACAGCGCCTCCGCCTGGCGGCGGTCGGCCACCGTCTCGTTCCGGAGTCCCTCGAGTAGCTCGCGCCCGACCCGCGCGTACACCGGCGTCACGAGGCCGAGCCACAGCGACGAGAGGCGCGGCGTCAGCACGGGCACGGGGAGCATCACCCGCCGCAGGCCGCGCTGGCGTGCGTACTCCCTCATCAGATCCCCGTAGCTGACCCGGTCCGGGCCGCCGATCTCGACGACCTGAGACCCGGTGTCGTCCGGAAGGTCGATCGCCGCGACCAGATACTCGGTGACGTCCTCGATCGCGATCGGCTGGGTCCGTGTCGCGACCCACCGCGGGGTGACCATCGCCGGGAGCCGGTCGACGAGCGCCCGGACGAGCTCGAACGAGAGGCTGCCCGAGCCGATCACGACCGACGAGCGGAGCTCGACGGTCGGAACGCCGCTCGCCGCCAGCTCCCGCCCGACCTCCTGCCGGCTCGCCAGATGTGGGCTGAGCCCCTCGCCCTGCCCGAGGCCGCCGAGGTAGACGATGCGCCCGACGCCGGCCTTGGCGGCCGCCATGCCGAAGTCCCGGGCCGCGATCGCGTCCTCGCGCCGGTACTCGCGAGACCGACCCATCGAGTGGACCAGGTAGACCGCCACGCGCACGCCCTCGAGCGCCGCGTCGAGCGACGCCGGATCGCGGACGTCGCCGGCCACGATCTCGGTCGTGTCGGCCGTTCGGGCCTCGAGGGTCTCCGGTCGCCGCGTCAGGCACCGCAGCCGCCGCCCCTGATGCTCGAGGGCGGCCACGAGGCGCCCACCGACGTAGCCGGTCGCGCCGGTGACGAGGATGCGCGGCGGCCCGGCCGCGGGCACCGCCGACCCGCTCGGGCTCAGGCGGCGACGGCGACGGCCTCGAGACCCGGTGGGGCCGCCTGCTCCTCGTATCGCTTGTGAGACGGGCAGTACCGGCTGCCGCGCATCGGCTCCCGGCCGCAGGGCTTGCCTTTCCGGTTGACCGCAGCACAGCGAAGCAGATTGTCGCGCCCGTCCTCAACCCGCTCCTCGTCGAGACGGTCCGCGACCTCGCCCACGCCGTGCTCGATCATGCCGAACACCTGGACCTGCCGGTCGAGCGGGAACAGGAAGCGGACCTGCCGGAAGAGCTGGCGGGCCGCGTGGAGTCGAAAGCGCGAGTCCTGGGCCAGCCGCTCGACGCTCTCCTCACACGCCGCCACGAGCACGCGGCTCGAGCGTTCAGGGTCGACTGGGCCGGACGCAAGCTCCGGCCGAAGAAGACGAAACAGGTCTCTGCTGTGCTCGAACACGACGCGCTCACCCAAACCGGCCGAGCGTTCGTCGCACCAGCCGGTGGTGCCTCCTTCTGTACGGAAGCTAGACAGTCGGGTGATCCCATGTCAAGGCGTCGGCGCGGCCCGTCTCACCAGGAGAGATCGAATGTTGCGCATCTGTGGCGTATCCCGGCGAGATCGCGAGCGCGGAGTGATCGAGACAGACCCTGAACAGCTTGCTAGGGTTGATCGGTGAGAGAGCGCGAGCCAGCGGTTCCCGGGCCCGCCGCGGACGAAGAGTGGATCCGGATCGGCGAGCTGAGCCGCCGGGTCGGGGTGACGGTCCACGTGATCCGGGCCTGGGAGCGCCGCTACGGGATTCCGGAGCCGACCCGCACGAAGGGCGGGTTCAGGCTCTACTCGTCAGCCGACGAGGCCCGGCTGCGAGCGATGTGTCAGCTGGTCGCCGAGGGCCAGGCCCCCGCGCGCGCCGCGGTGGTGGTGAGAGACGATCCGCCCGCCAGCAGCCCGGCGGCACCGGAGACCGATTCCAGCGAGATTGCCCCCGCGCTGACCGCCGCGCTCGAGCGGTTCGACGAGGACGGAGCCCAGCGACTGCTGGACCGGGCGTTCGCCACGCGCAGCCAGGACTCGGCGATCCGCGACATCGTGCTGCCCTGTCTGCGCTCCATCGGAGACTTCTGGGAGGAGGGCCGCGTCACGGTGGCCCAGGAGCACTTCGCGACGGCGCTCCTTCGGGGTCGCCTGCTCGGCCTCACGCGGGGCTGGAGCTCCGGCACGGGGCCGCGGGCGCTCTTGGCATGCCCGCCCGGTGAGCGGCACGACCTCGGGCTCCTGTGCCTCGGTCTCACGCTTCGCAACAAGGGGTGGCGCATCACCTTCCTCGGAGCGGACACCCCGCTCGAGGCGGTCTCGGAGGCCGCGACGGCGCTTCGGCCCGATCTGGTCGTGCTCGCCGGCACCGCCACGCACATGCGCGGGCTCGGTCTCGTGCTCGCGCAGCTCCAGCTGCCGGCCCTCGCGCTCGCGGGACCGGGTGCGACGCCCGAGCTCGCGCGCCAGGCTGGCGCCGCCTACCTGGAGGGCGACCCGGTCCACGCGGCGACGCTCGCCGCAGCGCTCCCGTGACGGCGGGCCCCGCGACCCAGGGCAGCCCTAACACAGCCGTGTCAACCTGAACCGAGGCTGACGAACGGTGGCTGACGGGAGGTCTCGGTGAACGACTCGGTCTCGCTCGGACGGATCCGCGGGATCCACGTGGGCGTGAACTGGAGCGTGCTGGTCCTGACCGCCCTCCTGGTGTGGACGCTCGCGGCGGCGATCTTCCCGCAGTCGGCACCGGGCCTCTCCCCCGCCGCGTACCTGACCATGGCGCTGATCGGTGCCGTGCTGTTCCTCGCGTCGATCCTGCTCCACGAGCTCGGGCACGCCTTTCAGGCCCGCCGCGAGGGGCTGCCGATCGACGGCATCACGCTGTGGCTGTTCGGCGGCGTCGCTCGGTTCCGCGGCGGCTTTCCGACCGCCGGCTCGGAGTTCAGGATCGCGATCGCCGGACCGCTCGTCTCGCTCGCGCTCGGCGCGATCTTCCTCGGCCTGGCGTTCGTTCCGGGGGTACCGGTGCCGGTGGCGGCGGTGGTCGGCTACATCGGCCTGATCAACCTGCTGCTCCTGGCCTTCAACATGATCCCGGCGCTGCCGCTGGACGGCGGCCGGGTGCTGCGCTCGGCCATCTGGCACTTCCGTGGCGACTTCGTGAAGGCGACCCGATGGTCCGCGACGACGGGTCGCGTGCTCGCGATCGGCCTGATCGCCCTGGGCGTCTTCATGCTGATTCGCCTGAACAGCTTCGGCGGGGCGTGGCTGGCGGTGATCGGCTGGTTCGTCTATAGCGCCGCCTCGTCCGAGTCGCGGGCCAGCCTGGCGCGAGCCGCGCTCCAGGGCCTTCGCGTGAGGGATCTCATGGCCCGCCCGGTGGTCGCCGGAGCCGACCAGACGCTCGGCATGTTCATCGACAACGTCGCCTGGGTCGGTCGCCACTCGTCGTATCCGGTCGTCGACCGAATGGGCGCGCCGATCGGGGTCGTCGCCTTCTCGCAAATCCTCGAGACCCCGGAGCAGCGACGCGAGTGGGTCCGCGTGCGCGAGCGCATGCAGCCGCTGTCGGACGTCGCCGTCGTGGCGCCAGACGACGACCTGATCGAGGCGGCCGAGGAGCTCGGCGAGTCGCGGCTCGGTCGCGCGTTCGTGGTCGAGCGGGGTGTGCTGGTCGGCCTCCTGACGCCGGCCGACCTCGAGCGGATGGTCGCGGCGCGCCAGACGCGACCCGCGCCGCCACCGGCGCCGCCAAGAGATCCGGCGCCGCCCTACTCGGTCACGCAGGAGCCTCCGCGGCCGCCAACGCGATCTCGATGACGCGCTCGACCCGATCGGCGAGCTCGATGTCGATCCGGCCCTCCAGATCATCCGGGAGATCCGCCAGCTGATCCTCGTTCAGCTTGGGCAGGACCACGGTCCCGAGGCCCGCCCGGCTGGCCGCGAGGACCTTCTCCTTCACCCCGCCGATCGGCAACACCTGACCGGTCAGCGTCACCTCGCCGGTCATCCCGACGTCCGCGCTCACCGGGCGCCCCGACAGCGCCGACACGAGCGCCGTCGTGATCGTCACCCCCGCCGAGGGCCCGTCCTTGGGAACCGCCCCCGCCGGGACGTGCACGTGCACGTCGTGCGTCGTGAAGTAGTCCTCGTCCAGGTCGAGCCCGAGCGCGCCTGACCGCGCCCTGACGTACGAGAGCGCCGCCTGGGCCGACTCGCGCATCACGTCTCCGAGCTGCCCGGTGACCGTCAGGCGCCCCGAGCCCGGCATCACCTGGGCCTCGACGAACAGGATCTCGCCCCCTGCGCCGGTGACCGCGAGGCCGGTCGCGACTCCCGGCTCGCTCGTGCGCCGCTTCACCTCGTCGTGGAAGCGCTCGTGCCCGAGCAGATCCCGCACGGCCTCGCGATCGAGCACCCGGGTCGCCGGCGTGCCGTTGCCCTCGGCCACCTCGCGCGCGACCTTGCGCGCCACCGCGCCCAGCTGGCGCTCCAGCCCCCGCACCCCGGCCTCGCGCGTGTACTCGCCGATCACGGTCTCGAGACCATCGTCGGTCAGCTCGATGGACTCGGGCGGCAGGCCGGCGTCCGAGATCTGCCGGGGCAGGAGGAAGCGGCGGGCGATGTGGGCCTTCTCGTCGTCGGTGTATCCCGACAGGCGGATGACCTCCATCCGGTCGAGCAGGGCCGGAGGGATCGTCTCGAGCACGTTGGCGGTGCAGATGAAGAGCACCCGCGACAGATCCAGCGGCAGATCCAGGTAGTGGTCGCGGTACTCGTCGTGCTGGGCGGGGTCGAGCACCTCGAGCATCGCCGATGCCGGATCGCCTCGGAAGTCCGCACCCATCTTGTCGATCTCGTCGATCATCAGCACCGGGTTGATCGACTCGGCGTCCCTGATCGCGCGGACGACGGTGCCCGGCATCGAGCCGACGTAGGTGCGCCGATGGCCGCGGATCTCGCTCTCGTCGCGGACCCCGCCGACCGAGATGCGCGCGAACTTGCGTCCGAGGGCCCGGGCGATCGACCGCCCCAGGCTGGTCTTTCCCACCCCCGGGGGCCCGACGAAGCACACCACCGGCCCGGCGGCGTCGTCCTTCAGCCGCCCGACGGCGAGGAACTCGAGGATCCGGTCCTTCGCC
Source organism: Thermoleophilia bacterium (assembly GCA_028285405.1). GTDB lineage: Bacteria > Actinomycetota > Thermoleophilia > Miltoncostaeales > Miltoncostaeaceae > JANQPH01. Next base: position 7,625 of record JANQPH010000046.1, on the reverse strand, counting down.
TTGGCGAGGCCGTAGTGATCCTCGTCGAGGATCGTTTCGGCACGCTCCAGGTCGAGGTTGTCGTCGGTCGTCTCGCCCCACGGGATCGCGAGGATCCAGTCGATGTACGTCCGGATCACGCCGTGCTCGGCCGACGCGGGCGGCAGCCGCTCGAGGCGACCCAGCTCGCGCTCTGCGGCGACCCGGACGACCTCGGGCGGGTCGAGCTCGGCCAGCCGCTCCCGGAGCTCGTTGACCTCTGCCTGCGCCTCGTCGGTCTCTCCCAGCTCCTCCTGGATCGCCCGCAGCTGCTGACGCAGGAACATCTCGCGCTGCCCCTGCTCCAGGTCGGAGCGGACGTCCTCCTGGATCTTCGCCCCCAGCTCGAGCACCTCGAGCTCCCGATTGGCGATGACCGTCAGCTCCCGGAGTCGCGCCTCGACGTCGTTCTCCTCGAGGAGTCGCTGCTGCTCCGCCGTCTCGAGGCGCAGCGACCCGGCGACCAGGTAGCTGAGCGATCGGGCGTCCTCCACGTTGGCGACCGCCATCTGGAGCTCTTCCGGCAAGTACGGCACGAGCTCGATCACACGCGCAAAAAGCGACTGCAGGTTGCGCGTGAGCGCCTCGAGCTCCGGCGTGTCGACGATGACCTCGGCCTCGTCGGCCACCTCCGCCACGAGGAAGGGCTCGGTCTCGGCGAACGGCCCGATGCGGACCCGCCGCTGCGCCTCCACCAGAACGCGAACCGTCCCGTCCGGCGCCTTCAGCATCCGCTGGACGACCCCGGCGACGCCGATCTCGTACAGCCCGTCCGGCGGGGGCTCGTCCTGCTCCGGGTCGCGCTGGGCGACCATCGCCAGCGCCCGGTCCGGCCGGTTCATGACCTCGTCCACGAGGCGGACCGAGCGCTCCTGCCCGATCACGAGCGGCGCCACGCCGCCGGGGAACGCCACGGTCTTGAGCGGCAGCACCGGCAGGCGATCGGCGCGAACGATCTCGCCCGCCTCCTCGACCTCGTCCGGCTCAGCCCCCTCGCTCACGCCGACCCCGGCTCCGCGTCGGACCGGGTTCGCCCACGTCGCCTGACGTCGACGAGGATCGGACCTGCCGGCGATGCCTGGCTCACCGGCAGGGAGATCGTGAGCAGGCCCGCCGTGTAGTCGGCCCGCGCCCGCTCGACGTCCACCGTCGTGGGAAGCCGCAGCCGCCGCTCGAACCGCCCCCACTCGATCTCGGCGTGCTGGTAGGCGCGCCGCTCGACCGGTGGCCGGCGCTCACCCTCGATCGTCAGCAGATCCCCGTCGATCGTGACGTGGACGGCATCCGGATCGATGCCCGCGGCGTCGAGCTCGACGTTGATCACCGGCGGCTCGCCCGAGACGTACACGTCCACGGCGGGCCGGAACTGCGCCGCGCCGCGGCCGCCGCGAAGCAGCTCGGCCATCAGCCGATCGGCCTCTCCTCGAAGCGTTCGCGGGTCTTCCGGAGGCCACTGTCGCCGGCGCACGACCGGACTGTAGTCCACGCGGGACCCGGGCCCCGCCGGACCCCCGCTCGAGCCTGCTCGTGGGCTCCGAGTGCGCCTTCACGAACCCCTAATGGAGCGCCAACCCCCACGGAACCTGCGAAGGAAAGGATGCTCCCGCAAGTTGAGACCACGACTGACGGAGGGACGCACGATGAGCTCGAACCGCGCTGCAGGTCGCTTGACAACGACGTCCGCGACGGTCGCGGACCTCGAGATGGCGCGCATCAACGCGCTCCTGGACCGGCTCGACCCCAAGGTCGGCCAGCCGGGGGGCGTTCCGGGAGAGATCATCCTCAGCCCGGGTCGCGTGCGCGACGAGAAGCTCGCTGCCTAGCTGAGGTTCGGCGCCCGGCGGTCTTTCGCCGCCGGGCGGAATGACGTGTCGCCCGGGCCGGGCTGCATGCGAACATGTGTTCGCTATGCTTCGACGATGCCGGCTCGCAGCGACGAGTACGCCAAGAGCGCTCCCGAGCCACTTCGGTGGCGGCTGACCGACGACGACGCGGGGCAGCCGAGCCTCTTCGAGGAACGCGGCTGGATCCCAGGTCGAGACGAGCTCGCGGGAATCGAGCTTCTGCACGTGCGCGCCCGCTCGGTCGTCAACGAGGTCCCGGACGGGGCGGTCGTGCCCTTCCGGTGGACGATCAACGCGTATCGCGGCTGTACCCACGCGTGCGTCTACTGCTTCGCGCGCCCGACGCACGAGTACCTCGGCCTCGACATGGGCGACGACTTCGACCGGCGGATCGTCGTCAAGGTGAACGCGGTCGAGCGCGCGCGCGCCGAGCTGTCGTCGCCACGGTGGGCGGCAGCGCACGTCGCGATGGGCACCAACACCGACCCCTACCAGCTCGTCGAGTCGCGGTACCGGCTCACGCGGGGCCTGATCGGCGCACTCGCCGAGTGCGACACGCCGTTCTCGATCCTCACCAAGTCGCCGCTGATCCTGCGAGACCTGGACGTGCTCGAGGCCGCCGCCGAGCGAGTCGAGGTCGCCACGGCGCTCTCGATCGGTACCCTCGACGCCGAGATGGCCCGGCTCACCGAGCCACGCGCGCCGAGCCCCGCCAAGCGCCTCGAGGCGGTCTCGCGCCTCAACGAGGCCGGCATCCCGTGCGGCGTCCTGATCGCTCCGGTGATTCCCGGCCTGACCGACGGCGACGACTCGATCGACGCGGTCGTCCGCGCCGCGGTCGAGGCCGGCGCCACATCGATCTCGGCGGTACTGCTGCACCTTCGCCCCGGCGTACGCGAGCACTACCTGTCGTGGCTCGGCGCCCGGGACGAGCGGCTGGCCGGAGAGATCGAGCGCCGGTACCGCTCGGCGTACGGGCCGCGCGCCGATCGAGATGCGCTCGCCCGACGGGTCGAGCGCCTCACGGCACGCCACGGCGGAGTCCGACCTGTGGTTCGTGACGTGGGCCCGAGGCGCGTCTTCCCTCCCCCTCCCGTCGCCGACGACCGGCAGCTCGCGCTCGATGTCGCGCCGACGGGCCCCACTGCCGTGACGGAGCGCCACTGAGCGACCCCGACACAGACCTCGAGCTGGCCATCACCGCGCTCCACGCCGGCCGCCTGGTGGCCTTCCCAACCGAGACGGTCTACGGGCTCGGTGCCGCCGCCGAGCGGCCGACTGCGCTCGCGCGGCTCTTCCACGCGAAGGGACGCCCACGGTCCCATCCGGTCATCGTGCACGGCGCCGATGCCAGCCTGCTCGAGCGCTACTCGGTCGGACCCGGACGCGACGCCCGTGCGCTCGCGGACGCGTTCTGGCCTGGGCCCCTGACGCTCGTCGTCCCTCGCTCCCGGCATGTGCCCGACGAGGTGACAGGGGGCCAGGACACCGTTGGCCTTCGGGTTCCCGACCACCCGATCGCGCTCGCGCTGATCGCGGGGTTCGGCGGTGGAGTCGCCGCGCCCTCGGCGAACCGGTTCGGGCGGGTGAGCCCGACGAGCGCCGAGGCGGTGCGAGCCGAGCTCGGCGAGCGCGTGGAGGTCGTGCTCGACGGCGGCGCGCCGACGATCGGGATCGAGTCGACGGTCCTCGACCTGAGCGGCGGCGAACCGACGATCCTTCGCCCCGGGGCGGTCAGCAGCAGCCAGCTCGCGCGCGCGCTCGAGCGGCCGGTCGGTCGGGTCGCGCGGGATGCGGGGCCGCGGGCGCCAGGACGGCTCGCCGTGCACTACTCGCCCGACGCCAGCGTCGAGCTGGTATCGGCAGACGGGCTCGCCACCCGGGCCGCCGAGCTCACGAGCGCGGGAGGGCGTGTCGCCGTTCTCTCGCCGGAGCCGGTCTCGGTCGATCGAGCCGTCCTGGTGATCGACGGGCTCGGCCACGGCACGGGGTACGCGCGCGAACTCTACGCGGCGCTTCGTCAGAGCGATCACCTCGCTGTCGACGTCGTGCTGGCGGTGCCCCCTACGGGAACGGACATCGCCGAGGCCATCGTCGACCGGCTCCGCCGGGCGACCGGCGGCGCCTGACGGTCCCAGGCTCGATCCCGGGCCCGCGCGGGCCCGGTCAGGAACTCGGCTTCAGGGCCTCCACGCCCGACATCTCGACCCCGGGCGGGGTCAGGACGAGGATTCCGTGGCCTGCCTGAGCGACCCCTCCTTCGCGGCCCGCGACGAGGCCGAAGGCGAAGTCCCGGATCCGGCTCGCCAGATTGGCGTCGGCCTCGTGCAGCACGACGACCACGACCGAGCCGCGCTTCAGGACGTCGCCGATGCGACGGGCGTCGTTGAAGCTGCGCGGGTGCGAGATGTCCACCCGCATGGGGCGTCGAAACGGCAGAACCTGGCCGTACTCGTCGGATCGGTCGTATGCGACAGCTCCGGACACGTGCCCTGTGTTCGCCGCAGCCGGGCGCACCCCTTCCCGACGCCACCGCTCGTAGCCCGTGGCGCTGTACTGTGGCTCGCCGGTCGAACCTGCACCGAGGGGGACAGCGGATGAGCGCAACGCCCGATCAACGGCCGCCGGACAGCGTCACGGGAGCGCTGCTCGCCGACGAGCAGGAGGCGCTCGAGCGAATCGCGGCCGAGCCCTTCCTGGAGGGTCTGGCCGACGGGTCGTTGCCAGACCCCTGCCTCGACGCCTGGCTCCGGGAGGATTGGCACTTCGTGGTCGCGATGCGGCGCTCGCTCGGGGTGCTCGTAGCCGAGGCGCCGGACGAGGAGACGGTCGACCTCGTCGGTGCGGCGTTTCCCGTCGTTCGGGCCGAGCTGGATCGGTTCGAAGGCGAGATCGCGCGCCGCGGCGTCGATCTGGGCGCCGGGCCGGGGCCCGTGGTCGGAGCGTTCAACGAGGCCGTGCGGGCGGCGTTCAGCGCGGGACCGGCGAGCGCGCTGGCGTCGTATTGGGCACTCGAGCACGCCTACTGGTGGGCCTGGAGCCGTGTCCGCGCCCGCGTGGGAGCCGACGGACCCTACGGCGGCTGGATCGAGAACTGGTCGAGCCCCGAGTTCGCGACGTTCGTGAGCGCGCTCGCCGACCTGGCGGACCGGCACTCGGATCTGGAGACGGCCACGCCGATCGCACGAGACGTCTTCGCGCGCGAGCTCTCGCTGTGGCGCTATCTCTGGCAGGTGGGGACGGGCCCGCCGGCCACCTGACGCCGCGCGGTCACGACGCCGCCCCCCCGAGCGCCGCGCGCATCGCATCCAGCGGAGCGTCCTCACCCGTCCAGATCGTGAACGAGGCCGCCCCCTGGTGGAGCAGCATGCCCCGGCCGTCGACCGTGATCGCGCCGGCCTCACCCGCCGCCCTGAGCCATGCGGTCCCGCCGGGCGAGTAGACCAGGTCGACCACGACGGCCCCCGGGCGGATCGCCGCGAGCGGAAGCTCGGGCGGCGGCTCGGTGGCATTCATGCCGAGGCTCGTCGCGTTCACGACGACGCCGGCCGATGAGGCCGCCTCGTCGATGGCGTCGGGATCGAACGGGATGACGTCGCCCAGCCCCCGCGCCCGCTCGGCGGTGCGGTTGGCGACCGTGACCCGGCATCCGCGGTTTCGGAGTGCCCACGCGACCGCCTGCGCGGAGCCCCCGGCACCCAGCATCAGCGCCTCGGCGCCGTCCAGCGCCCCCGGCGCGACCTCCTCGACCGCGCGCTCGAAGCCGATCGCGTCAGTGTTGTCGGCCGTGAAGCCGCCGTCGCCGTCCGGAATCAGCGTGTTGGCGGCTCCGATCTGGCGAGCGACGTCCGATGCGCCGCTTGCCAGCTCGAGCGCCTCCTCCTTGTGCGGAATCGTGACGTTCAGGCCCGCGAAGCTCGCCGCCGCCAGACCCGGCACCGCCTCGGCGAGCCGATCGGTCGGCACCGCGATCGGGACGTAGACCCAGTCGAGGCCGAGCGCCTCGTAACCGGCGTTGTGCATCGCGGGCGACAGCGAGTGCGCGATCGGCCAGCCGATCACGCCGGCAACGCGGGTGCCGCCGCCGACGGCCACTACCGACCCGCCACGACTAGAAGCTGTCCCCGCCGGCCGCGCGGGCGCGCTGGATGTTCGCCACGTGCTCGTCTGCGGTTCGCGCGAAGTAGTGGCGACCGGAGCCGTCGTTGCGGGCGACATAGAACAGGAAGTCGGTCTCCTTGGGCCGGGCGGCCGCCCTCAGGCTCGCTTCGCCGGGGTTCGCGATCGGCCCTGGCGGGAGACCCGCGAAGACCCGTGTGTTGTACGGGGAGTCGATCTCCAGATCGGATTGGGTCAGCTGCTTCTTCCACTCGCCGAGCGCGTACTGGACCGTCGCGTCGATCTCGAGCGGCATCCCGGCCCTGAGGCGGTTGTAGATCACGCTCGCGATGAGCTTGCGCTCGGGGTCGGCCTGGGCCTCGCGCTCGATCATCGACGCGATGATCAGGACGTCGTACTCGGTGAGGTTGCGCTTCTTCGCGTAGCGGTAGTTGATGTTGTCCCTCATCCGCCGGTACTCGTCGATCTGCGCATCGACCAGGATCTTCGCGGTGGTCTCCATGCCGATGTCGTAGGTCTTCGGAAAGAGGAACCCCTCGAGCGAGACGGGCTCGTCCGTGCCCGCGAGCCGCTGGCCACGCCGTGAGGGCTTGGTGAGGTTCAGATAGTTCTCGGACTGGAGGGTCGGGCGCTCGGGGCTGATCTGGTCGCTGATCAGCCCGGCCGTGTCCTCGCGACGAAGCCCCTCCGGGATCGTGAACGGAATCGGTGGCGGGGCGGTCTCGGTCGGCTGAGCGGCCTCGTCGTCACCGTTCCTGATGACGTTCGAGCCCACGGCCCAGCCAACCATCCCCACGACGGCGAGGAAGAGCATCAACCAGAGGACGGTTCGGCCGTGGGCACGAGTGGGCCGATGGCCGCCTGATCGGCGGGCACTCATGGGACGCGTGCAAGATACGCATCGAGCAGCACGCATGCAGCGAGGCTGTCGATCCGTTCACCAGAGCCGCCTTCGCGCTTGCGACGGGTCGCCTCGACGGTCGTCAGACGCTCATCGTGCAACTCGACCGGGATCTCGACGGCCGCCGCGAGCCGATCGGCAAATCCGCGTGCCGAGCGCGATTGTGTGCCCCGCTCGCCGCGCAGCGTGCGGGGATCGCCCACGATGACCCGGTCCGGAGCCTCTGCGGCGATCGTCTCGAGCAGCCGCTGCCACCCCGGACGAGATGTAACGCGCTGGATCACCGGCAGCGGTCGGGAGATCGTGCCGGACGGGTCGGAGACGGCCAGGCCCGCACGGGCCTCGCCGTGGTCGATCGCGAGGACCTTCACTCAGGCGACGGGCGCCCGTTGCCGGCGAGCGTCGCCGTGATCGCGTCCTCCGCGGCGCGGATCGCCTCGGGAAGCTTGGCCGGATCCTTGCCTCCGGCTCGCGCGAGCCGCTCCTTGCCGCCGCCGCCTCCGCCGATGATCGGCGCGGCGACGCCGATGATGTCCGCCGCCGACAGGCCCGCCGCGACCGCGTCCGGGCCGAGATTCGCCGCGAGGAACGCACGGCCGTCCGAGCGTGCGCCGAGCAGGATCAGCTGCGGGATCGGCTGGGCGCCGGCGCCGCGATCCTGCTCGGCGCACGCTCGGGCGGCCGTGCGTTCCTCGCGGCGAATCTCGGCCCGGACGCGGTCGCGGCGGGCCTGTCGGCGGCGG